>DASRCS010000198.1:0-12948 GCA_035652995.1 Pyrinomonadaceae bacterium | reverse complement strand
CGCCGTGTGCCCCTGCTCGTCGTGGATGGGAGCGCCGCTGTCGTCAATAGGCGTCTCGGTGCCGTCGCGCGCGAGCAAGACCGTGTGGTTCGCGAGTCCGACCACGCGCCCCTCGCGCAGAACCTTTTCGACCGGGCTTTCGACCTCGGCGCGCGTGTACTCGTTGACGATGCGGAAGACTTCGCGGAGCGGGAGGCCGCGCGCCTCCTCCATCGGCCAACCCGTCAGGCGCTCGGCCACGGCGTTCATGAAGACGACGCGGCCCGCGGCGTCGGTCGAGATGACGGCGTCGCCGATGCTCTTCAGGGTCGTCTCCAGAGACTCGCGGCTCAGTCGCGCCTCGGTCTCGGCCCGGCGGCTGCGCTCGATGAGCAGCGTGGCGAGCAGCGAGATGCCGACGAAGAAGACGGTCGGGATGATGCCGGACAGGTCGGGCGCGAAGAGTCCGGCGGGCAGGAAGAAGGAGTCGGCGATGACGACCGCGAGCGCGATGGCGAGCAGGCTCGGCCCGCGCCCCGCGTACCAGACGGCGACGAAGACCGCGACGTAGAAGAAGGGGAAGATGATGGGCGTGCCCGACGCTTTGGCCGCGGGGCGTACAGCGAAGGTCAGCAGCGCCGCCGCGGCGACCGCGGCGACCGCGAGCGCGTAGCGCGCCCAGGCGGACTCGTTCCACCTTCGCGTCGCCGTCTGCGCGGCGCGGGGGCTTGCCGTGCGGGGGTCAGGCATCTTTTTCCTTCGCCCGTTCGTTTGCCGGCGCGAGGCGAGAGTGCGCCGGAGTGCGTCCGTCTCGCGATGTGATGCGCGAGTTCGTCGGACGGCAACCGCTTGAGTCCGACGCGTGAGTCGCGGCGGGCTGCGCTGCCGCGACTCGTCGGGGACGGCCTCGGCGACAAAGTCTCGCGTCGCTTGCGGGGTGTGACGCCGCGTTTGGTAGAGCGCCCGGGCCGTCGAAGATTCAACTGTCAGCGGTTGCGGGGACAAGCTACTGCGTTTCGCCGAGACAAGTCAAGAAATTTGAGGTCAGAGGTTAGAGGTCAGCGGTCAGCGGCGGAGTACGTAACCGCACGTCGAACATTTCTCGCCGCGTCGTTTGCTTTTACAGACCTTCAACCTCTAACCTCTGACCTCTGAGATGTACCCGGCAGGAAACCTTTTCATCCCCGCGCCGCACGGGCGCGTCGAGGCGATTCTGAAAGCGCCCGCGGGCGAGACGCGCGGCTCCGCGCTCGTCCTGCACCCGCACCCTCTGCACGGCGGCACGATGCACAACAAGGTCGTCTTCCGCGCGGCGCGGGCGCTCGGCGACGCCGGCCTCTTGACGCTGCGCATAAACTTCCGCGGCGTCGGACTCTCGACCGGCGAACACACGGGCGCGCGCGGCGGCGAGCAGGAGGACGCACGGCTCGCGCTCGATTACTTAAACGCAAACCACCCGACGCCGAACCTCTTTCTCGCGGGCTTCTCCTTCGGCGCGCGCGTCGGACTCGAAGTCGGGACGCGAGACGAGCGCGTCCGCTTCCTCGTCGGCATCGGCACGCCCGTCAGCATCGAAGAGCGCGACTACGATTTCTCGTTCCTCTCCGGGTGCCGCAAGCCTCTGCTGCTCGTCCACGGCGAGCGCGACGAGTTCGGCTCCGTCGCAGACCTGCGCGCGCTCGCCTCGCGCTTGCCGCCGGAGGCGCAGGTTCGCGTCGCCGTCATCCCCGGCGCGGGCCACTTCTTCGACGACCAGCTCGAAGAGCTGCGGCGCGTCATCGCCGGGTGGGCCGTCGAGATGTTGGAAGGTCGGAAGTGAAGTCGTCTTCCTGATTCGCGCCGCCCGCTTTTGCCGTTTTCGTTTATAATCCTTCCACCCCCTGAAATCTCGCGCGCCGAATCTGTCAACCGTGCGCGCGCTGCTTGCCATCAAACGAGGAACAATGAACGACACCGCAATCCGACTCCGCACGCGACGCGCCAGCCTCGTCGTCGCGCTCTGCGCCGCGCTGCTCGCGGCGTCCGCCCTGCCGCTCACGCTCGCGAGCTGCCGCACGCAAGCGCCGCGCGCCGACGAACCCGCCGCCTACGAGCGCCTGCGTCTGCTCACGCGCGGCGGGACGCTGCCCGCCGAACAGCCGCTCGCGCAACTCGCCGCCGACTACCACGGCTCGCGCACGGGCGCGCTCGCGCAGTTGACCCGCGCGCGCGTCCGTTACGAGGCGCACGACTTCGCGGGCGCGGCGTCTCTCCTGAACTCGGAAGACTTCGCGAAGCAGACGAAGGTCGGCGACTACGCGCTCTGGCTCCGCGCCGACGCGCTCGAAAAGTCTGGCCGCCGGGCCGAGGCCCGCGCCGCGCTCGAACAACTCGCGCGCGACTATCCCGACTCGCTCCGCGCGCACGACGCCCTCGTTCACTCCGCGCAACTGCTCGCGCAGGACAACCAGCAGTCGGCGATCCCCGCCGAGGTCAGGAAACTCGCCGACGCGGACGACGCCGACGCGCTGCTTCTGACGGCGAAGGCTTACGAACAGGCGGGCGATCAGTTGAAGGCGCTCGCGGCTTATCGTCGTCTCTACTTCCGCGCGCCCGTCTCGATGACGAACGACGCGGAGGCCGTCGCCGCCTTCGCGCGCCTCGGCTCGACGCAAGCGCCCGCGGGCGCAGACGAGGCCATCACGCGCGCCGAAAAACTCTTCGCCGCCAAACGCTACGCCGACGCGGTCGGGTCTTACGCCGACTCGTTCGCGCGCTTCCCCGAAACGCAGACGCCGCAGGCTCAACTCAAGCGCGGCCTCGCGGCCTTCAACGCGCGCCGCGCACCCGACGCAATTCAAGCCCTAAGCGCCGTCCCCGGCTCCGCGGGCGAGACGCGCGCCGAAGCGCTCAACTACCTCGCGCAGACTTACGCGCGCTCGAAGCAGTGGGACGCGGCGCGCTCGACCGTCGAGGAGATGCGCCGCGCGTTCCCGAAGAGCGAGTGGACGATGCGCGCGCTCGCCGCGCTCGCGCAGTCGGCGAGGGATGCGAAGGACAATGCGGACGCTCTTTACTTCGACCGCGCCGCGGTCGCGCAGTTTCCCGGCGAGGCGGAAGTCGCGGGCGCGCAGTTCGACCTCGCGTGGGACGCGCACAACTCGAAGAACTTCGCCGAGTCTTCGCGCCTGCTCATCGAGCATCTGGCGAACTACGCCGACCGCAACACCGACAACCGCGGCAAGGCCGGGTACTGGGCCGCGCGCGACTCGGAGCGCGCGGGGAAATTGCCCGAAGCGCGCACGCTCTACGAGGCGATGCTCGTGCGCTACGGCGCGAACTGGTACGGCTACCTGTCGCAGCAGCGACTCGACCAGATGAAGAAGAGCGGCATGAGCATTCCGGCGACCGCTTTCGCGCCCGACTCTCCGGTCGCGCGCGCGGTCGAGAATTTGAAACCCGTCTCTGTTTCCGAAGAGACCGCCAGGCCGAACGAGGCCGCGCGGCTCGTGAAGGCCGAGCAGTTGAGCGCCGCCGCGTGGGACGACGCCGCGCACGCGGAACTCGACAAGGCGCTCGAAGCCGCACCGACGAGTCCCGCCTTGAATCTCGCGAAGGCCAAGCTCTACCGCGCGCGGATGGACAACATTCAGGCGCTGAACGTTCTCAAGCGAAGCTTCCCCGACTACTCGCAGATGCAGCCCGAAGAGTTGACGCGCGACGAGTGGGATGTGTTCTATCCGCTCGCCTACTGGGACACGATCACGCAGGAGTCGCGCGCGAAAAATCTTGACCCTTACACCGTCGCCGGACTCATCCGGCAGGAGACGGTCTTCAACCCGCGCGCCGTCTCGCCCGCGAACGCCTACGGCCTGATGCAACTGCTCCCCGGCACGGCGCAGTTGACCGCGAAGCGCTACGGCGTTGACGACACCGTCACGACCGAGACGCTGCTGAGTAACCCGCGTCTCAACATCCGCCTCGGCACTTCGTACCTGCGCGAGCAGTTGGACAAGTACGGTCGCATCGAGTACGTCGCCGCCGCCTACAACGCCGGCCCCGGTCGCCTCGTCGAGTGGCGCGCGTCGTTGCCGCTGCAAATAGACGAATGGGACGAGGCCATCCCGTTCAAGGAGACGCGCGGCTACGTTCAGGGCGTCGTGCGGAACACGTTGCAGTACCGCCGGCTCTACGACGAGCAGGGGAACTTCCGCCCCGAAGTCGGCACGCGCGCCGAGCGCCGCGACATCAACTCGGCAGCGCCCGCGCCGCCGCCCGACGCCAACACGCGCCCGCGCCGCGTGTCGAACGAAGATGAAGAGTGAGTTGGATATGACTTCGCTTTTTAGAAAGAGTTTGGTGTTAAGTAGAGCTTGTCTTGCGACGCTCTCGTGTGCGCTGCTCGCGCTTTCCGTTCCGGCGCAAACTTTGCCGACGCGGGCGCGGCAGACGGGCAAGGTGCAGGGAACTGTGTTTGACTCGCACGACGCCACCGTGAGAGGGGCAAAAGTAATATTCGAGTCAAACGGCGAGAGGCATGAAGCGACCGCCGACGCGGAAGGCCGCTTCGGCGTAGAGCTTCCACCCGGCGCATACGAGGTCGCGGCTGGCGCTCCCGGCTTCTGCGCGTTCCGCAACTCACAGTTTCGCGTCGAGTCAGGGATCGTCAAAGCGCTTGACATAAATCTCAAGGTCGGAACGGCGGTGGACGCGCTTGTACCCACGAAGGACGGTAAGTACGTTGCGTGGGGCTATCCGGCTGACTCTTCGGGGAAGCCCTGCGGACTCGACCCCCCTCCGACTTCGTCTGTTGAGACCGTCTCCGCGCAAAGAGGCAATGGACGGCGCGGCAGCGCAGCCCCGACGCCATCCGCACGCACGTTAACTGTCAGCACGCAGCCCGGCGCAATCGTCTGGGTTGACGAAGTGCGGCGCGGCACGACGGACGCGGGCGGGAAACTTCAACTCAAGCTCACGCCCGGTGCTCACTCGTTGCGCGTGCGTGCGACGGGGTTTGCGGAGCGGACGCTCGCGCTTCTGCCGTCGCAGCGCGGAACGCTCAGCGTCGTGTTGACAAAGACGACGGACGAGGCCGTGCTTGCGTTCCAGCAGGCGGAGGAGGCGCGCGACAAGGGGAACGCGCAGCAGGCCGCGGAACTTTACCGTCAGGCTTTGAAGCTGCGACCGCATTTCGCCGCGGCGCATTTGGGTTTGGCCCGCGCGCTCGAAGCGTCGGAGGATTTCGACGGCGCGCTTGAGGAGGTCGAGGCCGCGCGGCGCGACCGGCCCGTTTACGCCGAGGCTTCGGCGGTCGAGGGGCGTCTGCTGCGCTCGGAGGCCGACGCCGAGGGCGCGCTCGCCGCCTACCGCCGCGCGATACGCGAGGCGCGCGGCTTCCAGCCCGAAGCCTACACGGGCATGGGGATCGTTTACGAAGACAAGGGGCGTTACGAGGACGCGGTCGCCGCGTTCCGCAAGGCCATCGCGCAACTCTCCGACACCGAGCCGATTCTTTACCAGTTGCTGGGGAGAGACCTCGAAAAGCTCGAACGCTGGAAGGATGCGGTCGCGGCCTACGAGAAGTATCTCGCGCTCGCGCCCAACGGCCCGCAGGCGAGCGCCATCAACTCCATCATTGACCAGCTACGCAAGCAGGCCGCCGAGACAGACCAACAGACGCCGCCGAATTAAAGTCTGAAGTCAAGAGTCCGGGGTCTTGTACGACGCGTGTCGGTCGGATGCGTCAAAGCAGTCCGAGCTTGTGTGCGATGAAGACGAGGACGAAGGCGAGGACGAAGAAGGTCGCCAGCCAGGGGTGTTTGCCCATCGGGCACTTGCCGTGTTCGCTCATAAATCTACCGCTCTCCGTGAAGTCCGAGCTTTCGTGCGCCGGGAGAGTCCCGCGCGGCCACGATTGTAATACAGACCCGCTAAGGCAATCGAGCGTCGCGGCAAGTGCAGGACAGTACCCCTTGGTGGCGGGAGGTGCTGTCCTGCTTTGTCCGCGCTCTTATTTTCTCGCCTCGAAGACGCGGTTGAACGGAGTCTCGGTCGCGCGGCGGAACTCTTTGAAGCCGCCCTGCTCGACGACCACGTCGCGCAGGGCCTCTTCGGTCGCGACCGCGCCGAGCGCCGGGCCGTCGAGCGCGAGCGAGTTCGCCGTGCAGCAGAGCGTCGAGGCCGCGGAGAACGTGCGACCGACGATGTTGAAATTCTCCTCGACGGTGTTGCCGGCCATCGGCTCGACGATGAGCGCGCTGCCGTCCGGCTTCAAAACTTCGCGCGCGCGCTTCGCCGCGCCGACGGGGTCGCCCATGTCGTGCAGGCAGTCGAAGAAGCAGATGAGGTCGTAAGGCCCTTCGGGAATCTCTCTCGCGCGCACGACCTCGAAGGTGACGCGGTCGGAGACGCCGGCCTCTTCGGCGCGTAGCCGCGCCTGCTCGATTGAAGCCGCGTGGTTGTCGAAGCCGTAGAAGCGCGAGTTCGGATAAGCCTGCGCCATGATGACCGTCGAAGCGCCGTGGCCGCAGCCCACGTCGGCGACCTTGCCGCCCGCCTTCAACTTCTCCTCGATGCCTGTGAGCGCAGGAATCCAGTCGTTGATGAGATGCATGCGGTAGCCGGGCCGGAAGAAGCGCTCGGTGCCGAGGAAGAGGTCTGGGTCGTGGTCGCCCCAGAGGATGCCGCCGCCCTGCTTGAACGCGTCGGCGATGCGCGGCGTCGCGTTCGCCATCGCCTTGACGACGTAGAAGCCGCCGCCGACGAAGAACGGGCTGTCCTCGTCGGTGAGTGCGACTACCTGTTCGGGCGAGAGGTGGAAGCGCCCGGTCGCCGGGTCGTACTCGACGTAGCCGCCCGTCGCCTGGTTGATGAGCCACTCGCGGACGTAGCGCGGCTGCGTCTCGGTGTGCGTCGCCAACTCTTCGGGCGTCATCGCGCCGCCCTCGGCGAGCGCCTTGTAAAGACCGAGCTTCTGCCCGATGTAAACGAGCGACGAGCTGAGCGCCGCCCCGAAGTCGCCTACGACCTTGCCGATGAAGGAATGGAGTTTTTCGGGATCAATGTTTGTAGCTTCGCTTGCTGAACTCATTTGACACCTCCTGATGGCGTTTTCTGTTTTCCGATGCGAAACGTTTGCGTCCGCTCGAACACGAGTCGTTCTGGAAGGGAGCGGCCAAAGCTTCTACACCCAAGCCGCACCGCGCGTCAACGTCGTAGCCGACGCTGACGATATAAGCGGTTTGCCTCACGCGTGGATTTTGTGAGAGCATCGCCGCTGCAAAATTTCAGCCGCGGCGTTACGAACCGGGAAAGGCAATTCAAAGATGTCGTCAACCGAGGCAGCAAAGCGCAGCCGCGTCTCCGCCAAGGCGGGGCGCTTCACCGAGTCGGTTATCCGCGAGATGACGCGCGAGGCTTTGAAGCACGGCGCGGTCAACCTCTCGCAAGGCTTCCCCGACTTCCCCGCGCCCGAAGAGATAAAGCGCGCCGCCGCCGAGGCAATCACTGACGACGTGAACCAGTACGCGATCACTTGGGGCGCGAAGGATTTTCGCGAGGCGATTGCCGAGAAGACGAAGTGGTACCTCGGACTCGACGTTGACCCCGAAGCCGAGATCACGGTCACCTGCGGCTCGACCGAAGGCATGATCGCCGCGATGATGGCGACGGTTGATCCGGGCGAGGAGGTCGTGCTGTTTGACCCTTACTACGAGAACTACGCGCCCGACGCGATCCTCTCGGACGCGAGGCCGCGCTTCGTCCCGCTTCGCGCGCCCGAATGGACTTTCGACCGCGACGAGTTGCGCGCGGCCTTCAACGAGCGCACGAAGGCCGTCATCCTCTGCAACCCCAACAACCCGACCGGAAAAGTTTTCACGCGCGAAGAGATGGAGTTCATCGCCTCGCTCTGCCGCGAGTTCGACGCGCTCTGCTTCACCGACGAAATCTACGAGCACATCGTCTATCCGCGCGCCGACCGCGAGGTGCAACACATCTCGATGGCGCAGCTTCCGGGGATGCGCGAGCGCACGGTGGTCGTCAACTCGATGTCGAAGACTTACTCGGTGACGGGCTGGCGCGTCGGCTACGTGCTCGCGCCGCCCGACATCACCTCCGGCATCCGAAAGGTTCACGACTTCCTGACCGTCGGCGCGGCAGCGCCCTTGCAGCGCGCGGGTACTTACGCCATGCGGCTGCCGCGTTCTTACTATGACGAATTGCGGCGCGACTACGAGCGGCGGCGCGACGTGCTCGTGCCCGTTCTCGAAGAGGCGGGCTTCAAAGTCTTCCGCCCCGACGGCGCTTACTACATCATGACCGACATCTCGGCCTTCGGCTTCCGCAACGACGTGGAGTTCACGCGCTTCCTCGTCCGCGAGATCGGCGTCGCGGTCGTGCCCGGCTCAAGCTTCTACAGCCGCCCCGAACTCGGCTCGCAGCAGGTTCGCTTCTGCTTCTGCAAAAAGGACGAGACGTTGGACGCGGCGGCGCAGCGATTTCAAAAACTACAAAAATAGTCTGGAGTCTGGAGTCGAAGGCAAGATGTTTTTGACCCCAGACTTCAGACTCCAGACTTTCAAAGCCGTGTGGGACAGGAAGCGACAAATCATCTGGCTGACGGTCGGCTTCGCCTGCGGCACCTTCTTCCTCTACCCAATCGCGCGCGACGATGCCGGGCGCTTCGACCTGCAATACTTCCTCGAACTCGAAACGCTCCTCGTCGTCGTCATCGCCGTCATGTTCTTCATCTACTCGCGCAGGCGTTGAGAACACAGCCGACGCGACAAGCCGACGGAGTCGGCGGCAGAATGTAGCCCACGGCTCACGCCGTGGGCTACATTCTGCCGCCCCTAGCGGGGCTGTCTTGTGCTTTACTGCCCCGGCTGTTCCAGCTTATAGCGGACGTTGATGCCGTCGTCGGGGACGATGAGGAGTCGGCGCGCGTCGTAGAGCGGGAGGCTCGTCGGGCGGTAGGCCAGAACGTAGCGGTTCTTCCGAAGCTCGTCGCAGATTTCTTTCGCGGCGTCGCGCGGCTGGTTGACGGGGAGGATGCGACCGCCCGTGCCCTCGGTCAACTTCTTGATGACTTGGTTCGGCTTCAGCATGTCGCGGCGGAGCGCGCCGCCCGTGCGGTCTGGAATCTGTAAGGCATAGACCGTGATGTCTTCGCGCAGCAGCTCTTTGTAGATCGAGTCGAAGTGCGTCTTGCTGCCGCGGTCGAGTCCGTCGGCGACGAGGACGATGACGCGCTTGCGGCTCCGGCCCGCGAAGGGGCCGAGCGCGTCGTTCATCACGGCGGCGAGCGCGTCGTAGAGGTGCGGCTCGCCCCGCTTGCGAAATTCGGGGAGCGCCGCCTCGATCTTCTTCGCGTCGTCCGTCCAGTCGGCGATGATCTCGGCGTTCTGGTCGTAGCCGATGACCTCGACCTGATCACCCTCGTAAATCTCGTAGGCGAACTCGCGCGCCGCCTTCTGCAACTTCTCCACGTCGGCGCGCAGTCCCAGAGAGTTGTCAACGAGTATGACGATGCGCGCGGGGCCGGGGTCGGGCGTGAAGCTCACGATGTTCTGCTCCATCCCGCCGTCGAAGAGCGAAAGCTCTTTGGCCTTGACGCGCTCGTCCGAGCCGTCGGCGCGCGCGGCGACGACGTTCAAAAACACGTCGCGCTCTTTGCCCGGCTCGTCGGTCGAGCCGTCGCCGTGCCTGCCGACCTGACCGGAGGCGAGCGGCGCGAGCAGCGCGAACGCGATGACGAGTGCCGCGACGATTTTCGTGTGGGCGCGCATCGGATTTTAAACTTCCAGCCGCAGCTAAATCCTTAGTCGCCCGCGGGGGCCTTCGTGCTCGCGGGCTTCGACTCTTTGCTCTTCGACTCCTTGCCCTTCGCCTTTGACTCCGGCGCGTCCGGCCTCTTCGCCTCGGAAGCGCCGGCCTTCGTCTCCTCTTTCGCGTCCGCCTTCTTGCCGGCGTAGTCGGTCACGTACCAGCCGGAGCCTTTGAACTGAATCCCCGCGCGCGACCACTCCTTCTCCAATTTGCCGCCGCACTTCGCGTGACGCGCGAGCGGCTTGTCCGTGATCTTCTGCATCACTTCGAGGTGCGCGCCGCACTTCTGACAAGAGTATTCGTAAATCGGCATCTCTTACTTCGGCCTCTCAGTCTTCGTTCTTTATTAAGATGTGTCTCCGAAATTATACGGGCAAAAAAAATCCGCTTGCAACCAGACCGCTCGTTCGATGCACTCTCGCGCGTTCGCGTCCGCTACACCAACCTGACGCGAAAAAAAATTGACGAAAAACCAAAAATTTTCGTCCGCGTTCGGTACGAAAAAAGACGCTGACCGCCCGTAAATTGACTCTCAACGTGAAATTAATTTCGACAAGTTGACGGCCTTCATAACCTTACGCCCGCCTGATTTAAAGACGTACATGTCAAGCACTTAGATGGAATGCTTCCGTGCGCCGAAAGCAACTGCGACGGCCCTGTTGCATCTTAGTTGCGGTTTCGATGAGCTGCTCTTTGACCTGGTCGCAAGCTTGTCGCTTCCACCATGCGTAGCCCCCAACCCCGTGCATCGCAGGCGATGTGCAAGTAGTAGTCGCCGACCTCGCTGTCTCATAGCGAACGCAGAGGTCACTAGCTCACATGGAGAACGACAGAGGATGCAACTGACCCGAAGGAATACCCGTCTGCGCTCTTTTAGAAACATCTCCCTGACGCTCTTTGCAATCTTCCTGATGACCAACTTCGCCGATAGCCCGTTCACGCGCGTGCTCGCGCCCGTGTCGGTCGCGGCGAAGACAGCCGCCGTCGCGGTCGCCGCCGAGGACTACATCCCCGCGGACGTGCCCACGTCGGGCGACCACAACCTCGACCTCATCATCATGCGTGCCGGTGAGAAAGAGGGCGTTGACCCGCGCCTGATCCACGCGGTCATCTGGCAGGAGTCGCGCTACAACCAGTCGGCGGTCTCGCACGTCGGCGCGAAGGGACTCATGCAGTTGATGCCGGACACGGCCAAGCGCTTCAACTGCTCCGACATCACGGACGCCGAGTCGAACGTCGAGGCGGGCACGAAGTACCTGCGCTGGCTGCTCAACCACTTCAACGGCGACGTTTCGCTCGCGCTCGCGGGCTACAACGCCGGCGAGGGCGCGGTCGAGAAGGCGGGCGGCGTCCCGGCCTTCAACGAGACGCAAGCTTACGTCCGCATCATCGAGGGGCGCTACGGCAAGTCTTACCACCCGGTGCTCGCGCCCGAAGACGCCGCCGCGTACTTCAACCTGCTGCCCACGACCAACTAAGGCAAAAGGCAAAAGAAAGATAGACGGATAGCGCGGCTCTCATCGTCAACGACGAGAGCCGCGCCACCGTTTGTGGACGAAAGCGTTGGCCGCCGTCTTCACTCGTCTTCACTTTTGCCTTTTGCCCTTTTACTTTTGCCTTCCGCGCGAGCGGCTTGTTATCATCTGCGCCCGACGAAATTCCCTCGGCGACCTGGCGGCGCGAGAACCTCGGCGGGTGCTCTCCTCATCCGAATTTCGCCGCGACGTTTACGGGCCGGGAAGCTCTGACGATTTAAGGAGTACACACCGCAGTTGTCCGTCCAGCAGCCGAGTACGGGGCAGTCCGCGCAGGCGCTCGCCAGCGAGCGCAAGGCGCGCATGCACGAGGCCCGCGAGGCGATCATTGACCGCCTCGCGCCGCACGTCCACTCCGACATTGACATTGACAAGTACCTGCGCGCCGTCGCCACCGAACTCGGTCGCATGATGGACGTTGACCGCTGCGACATCGTGCAGGTGGTGCGCGCGGGCGAGCTTCGCATCAGCCACGAGTGGCGCGCGGGCGAAGACGTGCCCTCGTCTCTCGGCACTTCGTTCCCGGTTGACTTCGCGCAGCTCGCCGAGCGCTTCGACTTCGCGCGGCCCATCCGGCTCGACGACGCCGAACGGGACGGGCGCGACCCGCGCCTGAGCCTCCTGCCCGCCTCGCTCGGCACGCACTCGCTCCTCATCGTCCCCGTCGTCCTCGACGGCAACGTCCTCGGACTCGTCGGCCTGCACTCGACGCGCGCGCCGCGCCGCTGGGACGACGAGGAGGTCGCCTTCCTGCAATCCATCGCCGGGCACATCGCGGTCGGCTACCAGTACGCGCGACTCTTCACGGACAAGCGGCGCGAGGCGAATCGCACGCGCGCGCTCCTCGAAATAGCAAACCTCCTGAACTCACGCTCCGACTTCGGCGAGTTGACTTCGCACGTCCTTGAGCGCGCGAACGAACTCGTCGGCGCTGACTACTGCGCGCTCGGAGTCATCGAGCCTTCGGGCAAGGCGATCAGCCTCGCCGCCTTCAAGGCCGCGCCGCACGCGACGACGCTGCGCGTGCGCGAGCTGATCGAGTCGCACGGGAAGTCCGTTGACATCTCGGCCTTCCCCGCGCTCGTCGAGCTGTTCGCCGAGCCGAAGACGCTGCGGCTCTTCGACACGACGCTGCCCGAGCCGCTGCGCTCGGCTTTCAATTCGGTTCTCGGCGGTCGCGCGTCTCTCGTCGCGCCGGTCAGGATAGGCGAGCAGGCGTTCGGACTCCTCGGCTTCGTCTGGAGCGAGGCCCGCGACGCGTTTGACGAACACGAGGTCGCGCTCGTCGAAGGCATCGCCGTGCAGATCGGCACCGCGCTTGAGCGCGACCAGCTTTCGGCTGAAGTGATGCGGCTGCGCAGCGTGCTTCACGAGCGCCGCGCCGAAGACAGAATCATCGGTCAGGCTCCGGCGATGCGCCGCGCGATAGAACTCGCGCTGAACGTCGCGGACACGCAGACATCCGTTCTGATTCAGGGCGAGTCGGGCACGGGCAAGGAGCTGCTCGCGAACCTGATTCACTACAACTCGCGCCGGAGGCCGGGGCCTTACGTCAAGCTCAACTGCGGCGCGATCCCGGAATCGCTGCTGGAGTCCGAACTCTTCGGCCACGAGCGCGGCTCGTTCA
>DASRCS010000197.1:0-24797 GCA_035652995.1 Pyrinomonadaceae bacterium | reverse complement strand
CCTCGGTCATGACCATCGAGCGCCGCTCCGCGCCCATCATGACCTTGTCCTTCGCCAACTCGAAGTCCGGCATCGAGACGAGCTTCTTGTTGTAGCGCGCCGCGTTCAGCGCCGCCTCGTTGACGAGGTTCGCGAGGTCTGCGCCGGTGAAGCCGGGCGTGCCGCGCGCGATGACCTGAATGTCAACGTCTTCGCCGAGCGGAATCTTGCGCGTGTGAACTTTCAGGATGCCCTCGCGCCCGCGAACGTCGGGACGCGGGACGACGACGCGACGGTCGAAGCGACCGGGACGAAGAAGCGCCGGGTCGAGAACGTCGGGCCGGTTGGTCGAGGCCATGATGATGACGCCGTCGTTCGACTCGAAGCCGTCCATCTCGACGAGTAGTTGATTCAGAGTCTGCTCGCGCTCGTCGTGACCGCCGCCGAGACCTGCGCCGCGGTGGCGTCCGACCGCGTCAATCTCGTCAATGAAGATGATGCAGGGCGCGTTCTTCTTGCCCTGCTCGAAGAGGTCGCGCACGCGGGATGCGCCGACGCCGACGAACATCTCGACGAAGTCGGAGCCGGAAATGGAGAAGAACGGGACGTTCGCCTCGCCCGCGACGGCGCGCGCGAGAAGCGTCTTGCCCGTGCCCGGTGGGCCGACGAGGAGCACGCCTTTGGGGATGCGCCCGCCGAGCTTCTGGAACTTCTGCGGCTCCTTCAAAAACTCGATGATCTCCTGCAACTCTTCCTTCGCCTCGTCAACGCCGGCCACGTCTTTGAACGTGACTCGCTTCTGCTGGTTGTTCAGAAGCTTCGCGCGCGACTTGCCGAATGAGAGGGCCTTGTTGCCGCCCGACTGCATCTGCCGCAGCATGAAAATCCAGAAGCCGACGAGCAGCAGCACCGGCCCCCACCAGACCAGAATTGACCAGAAGAGTCCGCCCGTCGCCGGCTCGATGTTCACCTTCTTCGAGGCGACGTGCGGCTGCCCGTTCTGATCCTTCTCGTTGGCGAGGCTGGCGAGATTCGCCTTCAGCGTGTCGCCCTCAATCGGCGTGTGCCACTCCTGCTTGCTGCCCTTCTCAATCGAGACGGCCTCGGACTGTTTGATGTTCAGCTCGTCGATCTGGCCGTTGCGAATCTTGTCCACCAGCTCGCCGTAGGGCAGAGGCTTAGAGTTGCCCGCCTGCTTGTTGACGACGAACTGGTAGAGCATCACCGCGCCGACGAGGATGAGCACCCAAAGAATCAGTTGTCTTGCAGTTGAACTCAAAATCTTCCACGCCTCCGACGCCGATGATACCGCATCCGGCGTCTTTTGTCGCTCTCCGAAAACCCCAGCGGCCTCCGCGCCCCGGAGCGAATCAAACTCAATACGGGGGCAAGGCTCACTTTGGATGCTCCCGGCTCACCCCAAGTTGTGCCGCCCGCGCCGCCGCGCCGGCCCGTTTCGATTGTAGGTTTCGCGGCGGCCTTTTTCAACTTTTTTCACCGCCAAAGCCCGTGTGACGCAGACCCCTAATCTCGTCTCCGTCAGCGCCCGCCCCCGCGCCTGAAGATTAACAACCCGCGCCTTCGTTCGACGCCGCCGCCGCCCGGAAGTTCTGCGACTCGGCCCCCGCGCGAGCCTTCGAGGAGCTTTTCGACGGCCAGCACGTGCGCGAACTCGATGCGGCGCAAGCCCCCGCGACCGCGCGCGAGCCACTGCCGCAAAGCGCGACGACGCAAAGCCGGATGCGCCGACGCCAGCACCTCGACGCGAAGTGGCAGGCAGTCTGTCTCCGCTTCTCTCGCTTCGCCGCCGCCCGTCTTCGGTTGAATTTTAGTTTGAGACTCTTCGAGCAGTTCGGAGGCGAGTCTTTCGAGCGCGTCGGAGTCTTCGCGCAGGAGTTCGGCGGCGCGGGCGAGCGCTTCGGCGGCGCGCGGGTTGAACGTTTCGAGCAGCGGCAGGAGACGGCGGCGGACGCGCACGCGGGCGAAACTTTCGTCTTCGTTCATCGCGTCGGCGCGAAACTCCACACCGCGCTCGCGACAATAGCTCTCGGTGTCGGCGCGACGCGCCCAGCCGAGCAGCGGGCGGCGGAGCTTGATTCCGTTTCCCTGTTCGTCCGCGGGCGCGTCTGCTGCCGATGTGCGCGGCTCGTCCCCGCCGGCGCGTCTTTCATGTTCAGACTTGTTCGTCGTCTCTTCGAGCGCGCGTTCCGGTCGCATCCCGCCCGCGCCGTCCGCGCCGCTGCCGCGCAGCAGACGCAGCAGAACCGTCTCGGCCTGGTCGTCGAGCGTGTGCGCGACGAGCACGGACGAAGCGCCCCGCTCGCGCGCGACCGCGGAAAGAAATTCGTACCGCGCGCGCCGCGCCGACTGTTCGAGGTTGTCGCGCTCGCCCCGCGCCCTCTCGCCGACGTTCGCGCGCCCCGCCACGACATCGAATCCGAGCGCGCGCGCCTGCGCTTCGACCCAGCGCGAGTCCGCCGCGCCCTGCTCACCGCGCAGCCCGTGGTCGAGATGAGCCGCCGTCACTTCGAGTCCGAGCATCCCGGCCCTCGTCAACTCTTCGAGCGCGAGCAGGAGCGCCGTCGAGTCCGCGCCGCCTGAGACGGCGACGACGACGCGCTCGCCCCGCGTCGCCCACCCCGTCCGACGCCACCCGGCGAGCAGGCGTCGCGCGAACTCGCTCGGCCTTTCGCCGCCGTCTCGTCTCGTCCGCCGCCGACTCATCTCTTTTTCTTTCGGCCTCGTCCGCGCCGGCCCCGTTAAAATTTTAGCGCGGGCAGACGCGGCGTCGAAATTTTGTTGTCATCCGGTCGCGGCTTCCGCTATCCTCTCACGCCGTCGAGCAAGTCTTCGCGGAACCTCATTCGCCCACCGAAAAGGTTCTCAGGCAGTTTCACACGCCGCACGCCTCGCCGCGGCCAATTCGATTCGAGGTGACACAGATGACCCTAGACCTGACGATGCCGCTCAGCGAACATTTCACCATTCAAGAATTCATCATCTCCGAGACCGCGCAGCGCAAGGGCATTGACAACACGCCCACGCAGGAGATCATTGACCGTCTGAAAACACTCTGCACGAACATCCTCGAACCCGCGCGCGCCGCGCTCGGCCCGCTGCGAATCTCTTCGGGCTACCGCAGCGTGAAGCTGAACACCGCCATCGGCGGGAGCAAGACGAGCGCGCACTGCCTCGGCTACGCCGCGGACGTGATCCCGCTCAAGGCGACGCGCCGCGACTTCGCGCGCTGGGTCAAGGACAATTGCACCTACGACCAGATCATACTCGAATTCGGCACGCCCCAAGACCCCGCTTGGATTCACGTCTCGTGCGACCCCCGCGCCCGAAAGCAAGTCCTCAAGACCGTCAAAGGCGGCTACGCGCCGACGACGATCTGAAAGATAAAGTCAAAGCGCGACGACGGCAAGACGGCCCGGCTCTCATCTTCAAAAGAAGGATGAGGGTCAGGCCGTCCGCTGTTTTTCTTTCTACTTTCCCGCTACTCGGCTTTGACTTTTCCGCCGTCTCACGGACGCGCGCGCCGTCAGGCGATGATCATCGTGCCCGTGCCCTCGTCCGTGAAGACCTCGGAGAGCAGGGCGTTTCGCGCCGAGCCTTCGATGATGTGCGCGCTGCGGACTCCGCGGCGGAGGATTTCGGTGATGCTCTGGAGCTTCGGGATCATGCCGCCGGTGGCGACGCCCTCGCTGATGAGCGCCTCGACGCCTTCCGCCGAGAGGCGCGAAATCTTCGACGAGCGGTCGCCCCGGCGCAGGTAGATGCCGTCAACGTCCGAGAGGATGACGAGCTTTTCGGCCTGAAGCCGGACAGCTATCTCGGCGGCAATCGTGTCGGCGTTGATGTTGAAGACGCGCCCCTCGTCGTCCGCGCCGAGCGAAGAGACGACCGGCATGTATTCGTGGTCGAGCAGCACGCGCAGCAGACGGTCGTTGATCTCAAGCACGTCGCCGACGTGCCCGAAGTCAACGTGTTCGCGCTCGCCCGTCGCGCGGTTGAGAATCTCTTTCGGCGGTCGCCGCTCGGCGTGGACGACGTTGCCGTCAACGCCGGAGATGCCGACGGCCTCGACTCCCCGGCGGCGGAGCGCGGCGAGGATGTCGGTGTTGATCTTGCCGGCGAAGATCATCTTCGCCATGTCGAGCGTCGCGTCGTCGGTGACGCGCCGACCGTTGATGATCGTCTGCTCGACGCCGAGCTGTTCGGCCAACTCCGTTAACTGCTTCCCGCCGCCGTGGACGACGCAGACGCGGATGCCGACCTGATGCAGCAGCGCCAGCTCCTCGCACAGCGACGCGAGGTTCGACGACTCGTCCGTCACCTTCCCCGAAAGCTTCACGACGAACGTCTTGCCCTTGAAACGCTGGATGTAGGGCAGCGCCTCGCGCAACAGGTCGAGTCTTTGCTGGCTCACTTCAGACCTCCGGCAGAGAGTTGTTCCTTCGTCAACAGCCGCGCCATGATGGCCTTCTGAACGTGCAGGCGGTTTTCCGCCTCGTCAATCACGACCGAGGCTGGCGAGTCAATCACCTCGTCCGTGACGATGCAGTTGCGGCGGACGGGGAGGCAGTGCATGAAGACGGCGTTGTCGGTGCGTCGCATCTTCCCGGCGTCAACGATCCACTCGCCGCGGTAGGGCGCGCGCTCCTCGATGTCGTCGGCGGGCGAGCCGTAGAACATCTTGCTCCCCCAACTCTTCGCGTAAACGACCTGCTGCCCGTCGAAAGCCTCTTCAACGTCGTGCGTCACGCTGACGGTCGCGCCCGCGTCGAAGGCGAGGCTGTTGATCTCGCCCATCAACTCTTCGTCGAGTTCGTAGCCCGGCGGGTGCGCTATCGTCAGGTCGTGACCCATCTGCGCCGCCGCGAGCGCGAAGCTGTTGGGCACGGCCATCGGCAGAGGCTTCGGATGCCACGCCCATGTCAGCAGCACGCGCTTGCGCCCCTCGCCCAACTTCTCGCGCACGGTCAACATGTCCGCCATCGCCTGACACGGGTGGTGCATCGCCGACTCAAGGTTGACGACGGGCACGTCCACGTACTTCGCGAACGCCGCGAGCACGGGGTCGCGCCGCTCCTCGCTCCAATCCCTCAACGCGGCGAACGTCCGCACGCCGATGGCGGAACAGTAACGCGCGAGTACGCGGACGAACTCCGAGACGTGCTCGGTCTTGTCGCCGTCCATCACGACGCCTTCGCGGTGTTCGAGCGTCCAACTCATCCCGCCGGGTTCGAGCACGACCGCGTTGCCGCCGAGTTCATAAACCCCGACCTGCATCGAGGCGCGCGTCCGCAAAGAAGGGTTGAAGAAGACGAGCGCGACCGAACGGCCCGCGAGGGGTTTCCGTAAGTCCTCGCCCCGCTTGAAACGCGACGCCGCATCGAGCAAGCCCTCAAGCTCCTCGCGCGTCCAGTCGGAAGTCTTCAGAAAGTTTCTCATCAATTCAACGAGTGAGTTCTCGTCTCCGCTTTATTCGATTGTCATTTGCCCCAGCGCTTCGACGAACAATCCGGCTTCGTCCGTCGTCAGGCAGAGCGGCGGAAGCAGCCGCAGCACGCGCGCGTCGCTCGACGTGCCGGTGATGATTCGGCGTCCGAGCAGGGTCTTCTGAATCTTCGCTGCAACCGGCTCTTCAAACTCGACGCCGAGCAGCAGGCCGCGCCCGCGCACTCCGGCGACGCCTTTGATTCCGGCGAGACTCTCGCGCAGGAAACTTTCGACCGCGCGCGCGTTCTCAAGCATCCCGTCCGCCTCAATCGCTTCGAGCGTCGCTTCGACCGCGGCCATCGCGAGCATCCCGCCGCCGAATGTCGTGCCGAGGTCGTTCTCCTTGATGATTGAAGCGACAGCTTCCGTCGTCAAACAAGCGCCGACGGGCACGCCGCTGCCCAGAGCTTTGGCGAGCGTGATGACATCGGGCACGACACCGCCCGCGGCCTCGCCCCCCGCGAAAAACCAATCGCCCGTGCGACCGATGCCGGTCTGCACCTCGTCGAAGATGAGAAGCATCCCGCGCTCGTCGCACAGGCGGCGAAGCTCCCTGTAAAACTCCGGCCCGGCCATCGTCACACCGGCCATTGACTGAATCGGCTCAAGCATCACGGCGGCAATGTCGTCACCGGCGAGTGATTCGACCGACTCAATCGAGCCGAACTCCGCGCAGACGTGGCCGGGCACGTTCGGCTTTCCGATCTCGCGGTACTTACCCAGAAACGTCGCGCTGATCGCGTCCGAAGTGCGACCGTGGAAGCTGCCCGTGAACGTGATGACGCCCTCGCGCCCGGTCTTCATGCGCGCCATCCGCATCGCGTTCTCGTTCGCCTCCGTGCCGGAGTTGCAGAAGAACGCCTTGGTGATGCCCGCGGGCGCGCGCCCGACCAACTTCTCCGCGGCGCGCGCGCGCACATCCGAGTAAACGACGTTCGAGTAGAAGAGAAGTTTGTCGGCCTGCGACTTCAGGGCCGCGACGACGCGCGGGTGGCAATGCCCCGTCGCGCAGACGGCGTGCCCGCCGTACAGGTCGAGGTATCGCTCGCCCTCGCTCGTCTCGACCCAGCAGCCCTCGCCGCGCACCGGCGCGAAGGGAAATTTTTTGTACGTCGCGAGCTGAAACTGCTCCTCGCGCGCCGCTATCTCGTCGAATGTTGTCACGGCTGTCTTCATCTTTCGTTCGCGCAAATGCCTTCATCCCGCGCGCGCCCCGTCGGGCACTTCCCTTTCGGGCACGGCGAGGGCGGGCGTGATTCCGTCGGCGTAGCCGATGTCGAAGAGCATCCCTTCGGAGACTTCGCCCGCCATCCGGCGCGGCGCGAGGTTGACGACGAAGAGGGCCTGCCGGCCTTCGATCTCCTTCGGGTTCGCGCGCTCGCGCTTCATCCCCGCGAGGATCGTGCGCCTGTGGTCGCCGAAGTTGACCGTCAACTTCAGAAGCTTCTCCGAGCCTTTCACGTCTTCGACCGACTCAATCGTCCCGACGCGCACGTCGAGCTGTTCGAGCACGTCCGCCGTGACGTTCGGCTTGACGGGCGCGGGCGCAAAACTTTTCCGCTCGCTCATGGGTTTCCGCCGACGAGCATCAAGCCCTCGCGCTCGTCGAGTCCGAACATCAGGTTCATGTTCTGCACGGCCTGCCCCGCCGCGCCCTTCACCAGATTATCAATCGCCGAGAAGACCGCGACCTGCCGGCCCCGCGCGGCGAAACCGATGTCGCAGAAGTTCGTCGTCTTGACCCAGTTGATGTCGGGCGAGCCTTTGACGAGCCGGACGAAGAACGAGCCGCGGTAAAAATCTTCGTAGAGCGACACGAGGTCGCCCGCCGTCAACTGTCTGCCTTCCTTCGTCTCGGCGTAGATCGAGGCGAAGATGCCGCGCGAGACGGGAAGCGAGTGCGTCATGAAGACGAGTTCGTTCGCCCAGCCGCCCGCGCTCACGTCGCCGAGCGTCTGCTCGATTTCGGGGACGTGCTGGTGCGTGAAAGGCTTGTACGCGTAAAAAGAGTTCGAGCGCTGCGGGTGGTGCGTGTTCGCCGCGGGCTTCGCGCCGGAGCCGGACGAGCCGGTCTTCGCGTCAACGACGACGCGCCCCGCGAGCGCGCCCGACGCAGCCAGCGGCGCGAGTCCCAGAAGCGTCGCCGTCGCGAAGCATCCGGGGTTGCTGATGAGCCGCGCACTTTTAATCTGTTCGCGATTCAACTCGGTCAGCCCGTAAACGAACTCGCGCTGCAACTCAACCGCCGTGTGCTCGCGACCGTAATGCTCTTTGAATTCAGCCGCGTCGCGCAGACGGAAGTCGCCCGAAAGGTCAACGACCTTCACGCCCGAAGGCAGGCGCGGCGCGATCTCCAGAGCCTGACCGTGTGGCAGCGCGAGAAACACGCAGTCCAACTCGCCCAGGCTCTCGAAATCGTCCGGCGTCTTCTCGAAGCGCAGGCTCGTCAGCCCGTGCAGGTTTCGGTGAACCTCCGCGACCGATTTGCCCGCGTGCTCGTTCGCCGTCACGAGCGAGACTTCCGCGCGCGGGTGAAAGAGCAATATCCGCAGAAGCTCCGACCCGCCGTAGCCCGACCCGCCGAAGATGCCCACCCGAATCTTTTCGCCGCTCGACATCGCTCCAGTATTCCTCCCGCACCTCCTACCGCCTCTTGAAACTACCGACGACCGCTAACGTATTAACAACTGGCATCCGTGCGGCACGCCATCGTAATTGTCACATTAGGGTTGGAGGTTCAAGCCCATGTCCAAAGATAGACGAAGACGTTCTCTGCCTTTCTTCGTGCTCGGCGCAGCCTTCTTCGCCATCGGCATGTCGGGCCATCGCTCACTTCTCTTCGTCGGCCTCACCTTCTGGCTCATCGGACTGATGATGCTCAGACGCGCGCGCCGCTAAACGCATGACGAGCTAGACCGACGCCGTTTGCGCACACGCCGATTCGACCTTTGACTTCACAAGCTCGAACAGCCGCGAGCCGTTGCGCTTCGCGTTGGCGGCGGGCACGCCGAACTCGCGCTCGATGTAGTCCTCGCCCATCTTCGAGTCCGTGACCGACCCGGCGACCAAATCAACTTCGATTCCGCGACGGCGGAACAACTCGACGCCGCCCCACGCGCCGACGTAGTCCGAAGCGCAGAAGACGAGCGCCGCCGTCGCCGCGCGCAACTCCGCGTCGTCGAAGACCGACTCGACCGAGTAGCCGCCGAGTATCCCGTCGCCGAGTTCGATGACGATCAAGTCAGGTTCGCTCTCATTCAGATTCGCGATGATCGTCTTCGCGACGGGCGCGAGGTCGCCGACGCCGACCGTCGAAGGCAGCCCCGCGTCGAGGAAGCTGGCGGTCGCGACCGCGCCGTGGTCGGCCATGTGCAGCGTGTCGCGCAGGCAGGCCACGCCCGAAAGTTTCGCCGCCGCCACGCGCATCCCTGCGCGCGTCGCCTGCCGCACGATCTCGGTCGCGGCGTAAGTCTTCCCGCTGTTCATGCACGCGCCCGCGATGAGGACGAGCGGCGCGCACACTTCGGGCAGACTCTCGCGCGGCGCGAGCGCGGCGTCACTGATGTTTCGGACGCGCGAGTCTTCGCCGCAGACGAAGCCCACGACCTCGACCTCGATGGCGTCGCTCAGACTCGAATGGTGGCCCGTGCAGCAGCCGATGACGCCGCCCATGTTCAGGAGGTGCAGGCGGTCGCCCGCACCGACCGTCTCCGGCACGTCGCCGACGAAGCCTTTGAGCGCGCGCCGACGCCCCAGCGCGCCGACCAGCACGTCGCCCGGATTTATCTTCGCGAGCCGACCCGAAGGAAGCTCAAGCTGGTTGTACGTCGCGCTGTCGGTCAACGCGCGCACGACGACCGCGTCGCCCACGCGCGCGCCGCGCCGCTCGCCCGCGACGGCCAACTGCCTTTGCAGTTCGAGCTTCGACACGACCGACCCGATCTTGTCCGCCTCGACGAATATCATCTCGACCTCCTTCGACTGCTTGCCCGCATCACGCTCATTCAACTTCCGACGCGCGCTAGTCGTTCATCATCGCCCTTGTCCTGAGTCGCAGGGCGTTGAGCTTGATGAAGCCTTCGGCGTCGCGCTGGTTGTAAACGTTGTCGGCCTCGAACGTCGCGAGCCGCTCACGATACAAAGAGTTCGGCGAGCGCCGACCGACGACCGTGACGTTGCCGCGGTAGAGTTTCACGCGCACCTCGCCCGTCACGTTCTTCTGCGTCTCGTCAATGACTTTCCGCATCAACTCCGACTCCGGCGCGAACCAGAAGCCGTAGTAAACGCTCTCCGCAAACTTCAGACTCAAGGCGTCGCGCAACCTCAGAACCTCGCGGTCGAGCGTGATTGATTCGAGCGCGCGGTGCGCGGCCTGCAAGACGGTCACGCCCGGCGTCTCGTAAACTCCGCGCGACTTCATCCCGACGAAACGGTTTTCGACAAGGTCAACACGCCCGACGCCGTGCGCTCCGCCCGCGCGGTTCAA
Source organism: Pyrinomonadaceae bacterium (assembly GCA_035652995.1). Lineage (GTDB taxonomy): Bacteria > Acidobacteriota > Blastocatellia > Pyrinomonadales > Pyrinomonadaceae > QHXN01. The sequence goes on along the minus strand of DASRCS010000197.1, from coordinate 14,827 downwards.
AGTGTCGAGCAGTTCGACCGCGCCCGGCTTCTCTCCGTTGACGCTCACGGGCACGCCGCTCTCGAACCCGACGACGAGATATTCCGGCTCCGACTTCGCCGCTTCGGGCGCGACGGTCAGTTGAAAAATGTCCGCGGGCGGCTCGGCCCACGGGTCTTCGAGGATGCCGCCCTCGTAGGAGACGTGCATCAGGTTCCGGTCGGTCGAGTAGGGCTTCTCGGCGGTCGCGGTCACGGGGATGCCGTGCTGCTTCGCGTAGGCGATGAGGTCGCTCCGGCCCTTGAACTCCCACTCGCGCCACGGCGCGACGACCTTGATGTCGGGTTCGAGCGCGTAGTACGTCAGCTCGAAACGCACCTGATCGTTGCCCTTGCCCGTCGCGCCGTGGGCGACGGCGTCCGCGCCCTCGCGCCGCGCGATCTCGATCTGCCGCTTCGCGATGACCGGACGCGCCAAGCTTGTGCCGAGCAGATAGACGCCCTCATACACCGCGTTCGCCTTCACCGCAGGCCACACGTACTCCTCGACGAACTCGCGCCGCAAATCTTCGACGTAGAGCTTCGACGCGCCCGTCGCTCGCGCCTTCTCGTCGAGACCCGTCAACTCCTCGCCCTGTCCCACGTCGGCGCAGTAGCAGACGACTTCGCAGTCGTACTTCTCGCGAATCCAACGCAGCATCACCGACGTGTCCAAGCCCCCCGAATACGCCAAAACGATCTTCTTGATTTTTTCCGTCACAGCCTTCCTCTTTTTAGTCTGGAATCTGAAGTCTGGAGTCAAAAGCAAGCGGTCTTGACTCCAGACTCCAGACTTCCTTATCCGAAAAGTTCCAACACCTTCTTGATCACAAGCCTTTGATCCTTGCGCTCGCGGACGGCAATGAATACCGTGTCCTCGCCGGCCAGCGTGCCGACGATCTCGCCGACGGCGGCGCGGTCAATCTCGACGGCGACCGAAGAGGCGAGTCCCGGCTCGCACTTCGCGACGACGAGGCACTCGCCCGCAGGCTCAAGACCGAGCAGGCCGCGCGACGCCGCGCCGTCGGTCGCGCGCGGCAGCGTGTAGTGGCCGTTGTGCTTGACGACGCCCAACTCTTCGAGGTCGCGCGAGACGCTCGACTGCGTGGCTGCGAATCCGGCGCGGTCGAGCATGGCAGTCAACTCCTGCTGCGTGCCGATGCGGCGCGCGCGGATCAGGCTCAGGATTTTCTGCTGCCGCTTCGTCTTGTGCATTCGAACCTCCGAAAGTCATGCAGAATCTTTGCATAACTCGCGAATAGATGCATAAAATAGCAGATAAGATGCATCTTCGCAAACCTTCAGACGCGCCGGAGCTGTTTAATGTCGGGAAAGGCGTTACCGCCGGGAGCGCGGGCACACGGCCCGCACTGAGCGCGAGAGCGCGAATAAGAATTCGCTCAAGCTCGACCGTCTTGGTTAGCGAAAGGTCTTCTGCCTGCTTCAGCAGGCAATGCGGGCAGGATGCCCGCGCTCCCGGCCTGTTGGTTTAGAATTTCCTTGAGGACAAGGACTGATGAGTGAATCGAAAAATTTGTGGGGCGGGCGGTTCAGCGGCGAGACCGATCCGGGCTTCGCGCGCTACAACCGGTCGTTCGGGTTCGACCGCCGATTGTTCGATGCGGACGTGCGCGGCAGCCTCGCCCACTGCGAGGGCTTGCGGGCGGCGGGCGTTCTATCGGACGAAGACGCCGCGAAGATTTCCGATGGCCTGCGCGGCCTGCTCGCGCAAGCGGAAGAGAACGGTGAGCGATTCTTCGACGACGAGTCGGCGGAGGACGTTCACTCGTTTATCGAGTCGCGCCTGATTGAAATGATCGGCGACGCCGGACGCAAGCTGCACACGGGGCGCAGCCGCAACGACCAGGTCGCGACGGCGCTGCGGTTGTGGCTGCGCGACGAGATTGACCGCATCGAAGTGAGTTTGCGCGGCGCGCAGGACGCGCTGCTCGACTTGGCGGAATCGCACGCGGACGCGGTGCTGCCCGGCTACACGCACCTGCAACGCGCGCAGCCAGTCCTCTTCGCGCACTGGTGTCTCGCATACTTCGAGATGCTCGCGCGCGACCGCGAGAGGCTGTCGGACGTGCGGCGGCGCGTGAACGTCCTTCCGCTCGGCTCGGCTGCGCTCGCCGGGACTGCTTACGCGATTGAACGCGAGTCGGTGGCGCGCGCGCTCGGCTTCGACTCGGTCGCGCGCAACAGCCTGGACGCGGTGAGCGACCGCGACTTCTGCGTCGAGTTCGCCGCCGGTGCGAGCTTGGTGATGGCGCACCTCTCAAGGCTCGCGGAGGATTTGATTATTTACGCGACGACCGAGTTCGGCTTTGTCGAGTTGGGCGACGCGATCTCGACGGGTTCGAGCCTGATGCCGCAGAAGAAGAACCCGGACGCGCTCGAACTCGTGCGCGGAAAGTCGGCTCGCGTCTTCGGCCACACGCTCGCGCTGCTGACCTTAATCAAGGGGCTGCCGCTCACCTACAACAAGGACTTGCAGGAGGACAAGGAGGCCGTCTTCGACGCGGCGGACACGGTGCGCGAGTCGCTCGACGTGACGGCGACGGTGCTCCGCAACGTGCGTCTGCGCCAGGCGCGCGCGCGCGACGCCGCGGCGGTCGGTTACATGAACGCGACGGAGATGGCCGACTACCTGGTGCGCCGCGGCGTTCCGTTCCGAGAGGCACACGAGGCCGTGGGGCGGATGGTTCTCTACGGGCTGAGCAAAGGGCTTGAGCTGCACGAACTCGAACTCGAAGAGTTGCGGCAATTCTCGCCGTTCGTCTCTGAAGACGTGTACGACGCGCTCTCGCTCGAACGCACGCTCGCGTCGAAGTCGCAGGCGGGCGGCACCGCGCCCGCGCGCGTGGCCGAAGCGCTCGCCGCGGCGCGCGAGTCTTTGCAGAAAGGCTAGGCGGGACGAGCAGCAATGTCCATTATTTTGCCGCGCGTTTGCGCCCTTTCTTTGTCGGCGTTGGAGTCGGAGTCGGAGTCGGGCTGAGGTCTTCGCGCGTGATGTGCGTCTCGACGGACTGTTTGCCGTTGTCGCCGATGCGGATGACGACGACGGGCTTGACGGCGTTGCGGGCGGGGTCGAAGTTGATCGTGCCGGTGACGCCGGGAAAGTCTTTCGTCCGCGCGAGCGAGTCGCGCAGGTCGGCGCGTTCGAGCGTGGGCGCGCGGGCGATGGCGTCGAGCACGATGCGCGTGGCGTCGTAGGCGGTGGCGGCGAAGGCGTCGGGCGTGGAGTTGAAGAGGCGTCGGTAGTCCGAGACGAAAATCACGACGCGCGGGTCTGTGTCGTCCGCCGAGAAGTGGGACGAGAAGAAGTCGCCCGCGAGCGATTGGCCGCCGATCTCGTAGAGCCGCGTCGAGTCCCACCCGTCGCCGCCGACGAGCGGCGCGGCTATCCCGGCGCGGCGAGCCTGCTGCGCGATCAGACCAGCTTCCAGATAATAACCGGGGACGAAGAGAACGTCGGGGCGCGCAGCCGCCACCCCGGCCAACTGCGCCGAGAAGTCGCGCGCGCCTTCGCGGTACTCCTCCGAGGCGACGACCTCGCCGCCGCGGCGCGCGAACTCTTCGCGGATGAAGCGCGCGAGTTCGATTGAGTAGCGCTGGCCGCCGTCGAAGAGGACTGCTGCGCGGCGCGCGTTCAGGTTGTCGAAGGCGAAGCGCGCGAGGGCCGCGCCTTGAAACGAGTCTGTGTAACAGCTTCGGAAGATGTAGTCGCCCTGCTGCGTGACTTCGGGGCTGGTCGAGGAGGGCGTGAGCATCGGCACGCCTTCGCCTTGCGCGACGCGCGCGGCGGCGAGCGAGCGCGAGCTGACGATCTCGCCGACGAGCGCGTGGACTCTGGACTCTTCCGAGAGCCTTCGGACGACCGTCTCCGTCTCGGCGTCGTTCGAGCGCGTGTCCTGCGCGATCAGCTCGACCTGCCGGCCCGCGACTCCGCCCGCGCCGTTCGCCTCCTCGACCGCCATGCGAATGCCGTTGAGCGCGGAGATGCCGTACTGCCCCGTGTCGCCCGTCAGGGACATGAACGCGCCGATGCGAATCTTGTCGTCCGGGGCTTTTTTAACGACCGTCTCGCCGCCCTTCTTCCCGCAAGCGACGATTAAAAACAGGGCGGCGGACAGAGAGGCGAGAAGCGCGGCGGCTTTTTTTCTTCGGGGCGGTTTCAAAGGCGGGTCTTGTCTTGAGGAAGTGAAAGGCCGGGGCGGTTCGCTTCGAGCGCTCGCCCCGGCCCTTTATTCCAAGCCGTCAGTCAACCCTGTTGCGTATCGGCGCGGCCTGAGAACTCGGGGGCGCGTCCGGGTCTGCGACGGGCTGGCCCCCGGCGAGTCCGTGCGTCGAGATTTCGTGGCGCGTGTGCGCGGCCTCGTGCGACATGACGCTGTGCCTGCGCCCGTAGCCGAAGTAGATGACGAGGCCGATGATGAGCCAGATGATCAGTCGCACCCAGTTCTCGTAAGGGAGCGAGAACATCAGGAGCAGGCAGGTCAGAATGCCGAGGATGGGGACGAGCGGGACAAACGGCGCGCGGAACGGGCGGTTCGCTTCCGGGTGCGTCCGGCGCATGACGAGCACCGCGCCGCAGACGATGACGAAGGCGAACAGAGTCCCGATGCTCGTCATCTCGGCGAGGATGCTCAAAGGGATGAAGCCGGCCATCGAGGCGACGAAGAGTCCCGTCAGGATCGTTGACTTCCAGGGCGTGCGGAACTTCGGGTGAATGTCGCCGAAGAAGCCGCGCGGGACGAGTCCGTCGCGGGCGAGCGCCAGCATGACGCGCGGCTGGCTGAGCATCATCACGAGCAGGACGGAAGTGATGCCGGTCATCGCGCCGAAGGCGACGAGGTACTGCATCCACGTCAGGCCGACGCTCTTGAACGCCTCGACGACGGGCGCGTTGATGTCAATCTTGTTCGTCGGCACCATGCCCGTCAGCACCGCCGAGACGGCGATGTAGAGCAGCGTACAGATGATGAGCGAGGCGATGATGCCGATGGGCACGTCCTTCGCCGGGTTCTTCGCCTCCTCGGAGTGGACGGAGACGGAGTCGAATCCGATGTAGGCGAAGAAGATGATTGCCGCGCCGGCGATCATGCCGAGAGGCTCGCCGCCCGGCCCCGTGTGGTCGCCGAAGATGGACTTGCCGAAGAAGCTGACGCCCGTGTAGCCGTAGGGCGCGAACGGGTGCCAGTTGGTCGTGCCGAACCTCGTATAGACGACGTAGCCGCCGATGACGATCACCATCAAAACAATGATGAGCTTGACGACCACCATGAGGGCGTTGAAGGTCGCGCTCTCCTGGATGCCTTTGACGAGGATGATGGTGAGTATGAAGGTGATCGCGACGGCGGGCAGGTCGAAATACGAACCCGTCGCGACGAAGCCGGTATGCGGGCAGCCGGAGCCGACGCTCACGCAGTAGTCGAATGGGGTGGAGCTGATTGCGGTGGGCAGCTTGGCCGGGATGGCCGAAATCCCTTCGTGGAAGATGGGGATGAACTCCTTGAAGTGCGCCGACCACCCGTGCGCGACCGTGGCCGAACCGACCGCGTATTCGAGAATCAAGTCCCAGCCGATGATCCACGCGAACAGCTCGCCGAGGGTGGCGTAGGCGTAGGTGTAGGCCGAGCCGGCGACCGGCACCATCGAGGCGAACTCCGCGTAGCAGAGCGCCGCGAAGACGCAGGCCAGTCCGGCGAGGACGAACGAGAGCATCAGGGCCGGGCCGGTGCGGTCGTGCGCCGCGACGCCCGTCAGGATGAAGATGCCGGTGCCGATGATCGCCCCGACACCGAGCGCCGTCAGTTGTCCGGGGCCGAGCACGCGCCGCAGCCGGTTCTCGCCCTGCATCTCTTCCAGAAGCAGGCTGAGCGGCTTGGTTCGGAAAAGGTTACTTGCCATGTGTGATCCTCCGCGAATGATTCAAACACTCTCAGGAGCTTGGATAGCTTTGAGTTTTAAGTCCGACTTCCGAAGGCTTGTCTTTTCTGGCGCGACAGCTTAACACCGAAGCCAGCCGCGCGCGAGTCTTAATTCTTCGCGTTCCCGGCCTCGTCCGCAGCGTGTTCGTCGGCCATCGGGGTGCCGACGCTGCGCCAGATGAAATAGACGGGGATGCCCGTGATGACGATGATCAGGCCGGGCCACGTCTGCGCCGTCTGATAGACGAAGAGCACGACGAGGATGACCGCCGCGCCGACGATGTAGAGCGCCGGCACGATTGGATAGCCGAAGGCTCGATAAGGTCGCTCGGCGTCGGGCCGCGTCTGGCGCAGGCGGAAGATGCCCGCGATTGTCAGGATGTAGAAGATGAGCGCGGCGGAGATGACGTAAGTTAAGAGATCGTTGTAGAGGCTCCCGTAGGTCGGAGCGCCCGTCGCCTTGTCCGTGCCCGTGACGACGCGCGGCAGGACGAGGAGCGCGGCCCAGATGCCTTGAATGACGAGTCCCCAAGCGGGCACGTGCTTGTCGTTGAGGCGGCCCGACGACCGGAAGAACAGGCCGTCGCGCGCCATCGCCCAGTAGGCCCGCGCGCCCGCGAGAATCAGCCCGTTGTTGCAGCCGAAGGTCGAGACCATGATCGCCGCGGCCATGATGATTGCGCCGTAGCCGGGGAAGATCACGTCGGCGGTCGCCGACGCGACGCGGTCGTTCTGCACCGTCTGAATCGTCGTGAGCGGGAGCGCCACGAGGTACGCGACGTTCGCCAGAAGGTAGAGGCCGATGACGATGATCGTCCCGAACGCGAGCGAGAGCGGGATGTTGCGCCGGGGGTCTTTGACCTCGCCCGCCGTGAAGGTGATGTTGTTCCACGCGTCCGCCGAGAAGAGAGAGTTGGTCTGCGCCACGCAGATGCCGACGAACAGGCCGAAGGCGGTTGCCGCGGTCAGGCCGCGTCCGAGTGGCTCAAGACTCCCGCGCGGCGTCCAAAGGTCGCCGAAGTTCCCGTGCGCGGCGACCGCGTTGTATCCGACGAGGACTCCGAGCACGACCAGCGCGACGAGCGCCAACGTCTTCGCGGACGTGAAGACGTTCTGCACGAGCTTTCCGAGCCGGAGGCCGCGCGTGTTCATCCACGTCAGCAGCGCGATGAGAAGCACCCCGACGAGCTGCGCCGTCGAGAGCGAGACGGCGTAGCTGGAACTTATTTTTATCGGGGCGACGATGTAGTTCGTCTCCGAAATCGGATGCCAGAAGACGCCGAAGTATTTGGCGAAGCCGACGGCGACCGCGGCAATCGTCCCCGTCTGGATGACGAGGAAGAGCGTCCAGCCGTAGAGGAATCCCCACAGCGGCGAGAAGGCTTCGCGCAGGTAAACGTACTGCCCGCCCGCCTTCGGCATCATCGCCGCAAGCTCGCCGTAAGAGAGCGCGGCCATCACGGTCAGCAGTCCCGTGATGATCCAGACCACGAGCAGCCAGCCCGGCGAGCCGACCTGCCGCGCGATGTCCGCCGAGACGATGAAGATGCCGGAGCCGATCATCGAGCCGGCCACGATCATCGTCGAGTCCCAGAGTCCGAGGCCGCGGATGAAGCCTGTGCGCCTGTCTTCGACTTCGGCTCCGACGCCGATAGCTTCCGCCATTGATTCTCCTTCCGCTTCCCCGACGCCCGCGCACAGGTCTAGCCGCGCGGCAGTCGGTTGGCTTTACAAACTGTGCAACTCTTTCCCGAATGGGCCGAAAGACAAGGAGAGCGCGCGCATTATACCGTTTTCAGCCGACGTGTCGAGAACTAAAAACACCTCCGATTCCGTCCCCCATCCCGAAGAACTCGCCGCCCGACGCCGACGCATCGAATTTCAAACTCGCCGCATCAAATGCCTGACGCGCGCGCCCGATGCGGCAGGGTTGCCGCAGCCGCGCCCGTCGTGTTAGCTTTCACGGTGCCCGACCGCCGCTCGCACGCGCCCTGCGAGTGGGTCAATGTTTCCGTCGCCGCCAACCCACTTCAGAAGTTTTACGACCTGTTTTACCTCCATGAAATACCAATTCCCCCCGCGCCGCTTCGCGCCCTTCAGCGCATCCCGCAGCAACGCGAGCAGTCCGGCCCGCCGCGCCCGGAACTCAAGCGCATTCATGGTGACGTTGGCCGCGCTCCTCGTCGTAGCCGCCAGTTCGGTCGCGCAGGCGAAGCCGAGTTTCAAGGTGCAGCCGCCGCCCGCTTGGGTGCAGCCGGTCGCAGCGCCGCAGCCGGACGGCGGGGGTCAGGCGAAGGACGCCGAGAGCGGCGTGCGCTTCCTGCTCGACGACCGGCAGACGCGCGTGAGCGGCAAAGGCGTCGAAGGGTACTACCACTTCGTCGAGCTGGTCTCGACCGCCGCGGCGGTCGAGAAAGTCTCGCAGTTGCAGTTGGACTTCGAGCCGTCCTTCCAGAGCCTCGTCATCCACCACATCCAGATCGTCCGCGCCGGGCAGACGATCAACGTCCTGCGCCCGTCCGAGATCAGGATCATCGAGCAGGAGGGCGAACTCGACCAGCGCCTCTTCAACGGCACGCTCTCGGCGGTCGCCTTCCTCGACGACGTGCGCCCCGGCGACCTGCTTGACTACGCTTACTCCGTCAACGGCGACAACCCAGTCCTCGCCGGCAACTACGCCGACGCCCTCCCGCTCGCCGAGAACGACCCGGTTGACTACCTGCACGCGCGCCTGCTCTGGCCGACGGCCCGCAAGCTCTTCGTCAAGCCGCAGCAGACCGACGTGCAGCCCGCCGTCCGCGCGCTCGGCGGCGAGACCGAGTACGTCTGGGAGCGTCGCGACGTGCCCGCGGTCGAGACCGAAGACTCGACGCCGACGTGGTTCGACCCCGCGCCGTCCGTCCAGTTGAGCGAGTTCGAGACGTGGGCCGACGTGGCGCGCTGGGCCGCGCCGCTCTACGAGGTGAAGACGCTCTCGCCCGCGCTCAAAAGCCAGATCGAAGAGTGGCGCAAGCTGCCGACGCCGGAGGCGCGCCTGCTCGCCGCGCGACGGTTCGTGCAGGACGAGATTCGCTACCTCGGCATCGAACTCGGCCCGTACTCGCACACGCCGACGCAGCCCTCCAAAGTCTTCGAGCGGCGCTTCGGCGACTGCAAGGACAAGTCGCTCCTGCTCGCGACCATCCTCAACGCGCTCGGCATCAAGGCGCACACGGCGCTCGTCAACACCGACGCGCGCCACGCGCTCGACGACTGGCAGCCCTCGCCCTACGACTTCGACCACGTCATCGTCGAGGCCGAACTCGACGGCAAGACCTACTGGATAGACGCGACCATCTCGTACCAGCGCGGCACGCTCGCGACCTATTACGCGCCCGACTACGAGCGCGCGCTCGTCATGCGCCCCGACGCCGACGCGCTCACCGTCATCCCGCACACGCCCTCGCCCACGCCGACGACGAGTGTGCTCGACGAGTACCGCGTCAAGAGTTTCGACGCGCCCGTCGCCTTCAAGGTGACGACGACCTATCGGGGCATTGACGCCGACGCAGTCCGCTACCAGCTCGCCAGCAAGTCGCGCAAGGACTTCGCCAAAGACAGCCTGAACTACTACGCTGGGCACGACCGCTCGATTCAGGGCGACGGGCTGCCCGACATCACCGACGACGAAGAGGCGAACGTCATCACCACGGTCGAGCATTACACGATCCCGAACTTCTGGAAGGAGTCGGCGCACGAATTCCTCGCTCCGCGCGTCGGCGACCAGTTGGACAAGCCGAACGTCTCGCGCCGCTCGATGCCGCTCGCCGTCACCTTCCCCGCCAGCGTCGAGGAGACGGTCGAGATTCACCTGCCGCGCGCGCAGAGCGTGACGACCGGCGACGAGACGGTCGAAGACGAGGCGATGCTCTTCACGGCTCAGGCATCGGCGGAGAACAACGTCATCCGCCTCCGCTACACCGTCCGCGCGAAACAGGACTCGGTGGCCGCAGCGAATGTCGAGCAGCACCTCGCCGCCGTTGACCGCGCGCGCGACCTCGCGAGCTACGACCTGAAGCAAGGCTCGCCTGCCGCGCCCTCGCCCTTCTTCGAGACCGCGCGCGATGCCTTCTACCTTCTCGTCTTCATTCTCGCGCTCCTCTTCTTCCGCGGCTGGCTGAAGCGAAGACGCGCCGCGCGCCTCACAGCCGAAGTGCTGCCGGTGCGCCTCCCCGTCCGCCCCGGCGCGAAGCCGGAGACGGCGATCCGTCTCCGCGAAGAGACCGAGATCAACCGCTTCATCACCGACGTGAGATGCCCCGGCTGCGGGCGTCGCGCGTGCGGCGAGTCGGCGCGGCAGGGACTCATCTACGACGAACAGCGCCTCGTCGTCGTCCAGCTTGAATGTGAGCGCTGCCGCAACAGTCAGGATTTTTATTTCGCGCTCGCCGTCTGAACAGCAGGACGAATTTATCGTTGACGGTCGGGAAGAGGCGGGGGCGAGCCGCCCTTCCCGACCTGTCAACTTCGGAGCGTTGAGCGAAACAGCGCAACGCCCCTGCTCGCAAGTCGGGAAGGGCGGCTCGCCCCCGCCGCGCCTGTCAACTTATCTCGTTTCGCAATCCGTTATAAGATACGGCGCATGACGAAAGCCGAACGCCCGCACACGGACGCGGCGTCGCAGCTCGGCGACATGAGCGCCGAAGAATTCCGACGCTACGGACACGAGGTCGTCGAGCGAATCGCCGACTACCTCTCCGAGATCGAACGCTACCCCGTGCTCGCGCGAGTTCAGCCGGGCCAGCTTCGCTCTCAACTTCCTCCGTCGCCGCCAGAACGCGGCGAGCCGATGTCGGACATACTCGCCGACGTTGACCGCCTCGTCGTCCCCGCGCTCACGCACTGGAATCACCCTTCGTTCTTCGCCTACTTCGCAACGTCCGCCTCCGCGCCCGGCATCTTCGCCGAGATGCTGTCGGCGGCGTTCGACACGAAGGCGATGCTCTGGCGCACGTCGCCCGCCTCGACCGAACTCGAAGAGGTCGCGCTCGACTGGCTGCGGCAGATGATGGGCCTGCCTTCGGAGTTTGAAGGAATCATCTACGACACGGCTTCGGTCGCGAGCATGCACGCGATTGCCGCCGCGCGCGAGGCTCTGAATTTAAAAGTGCGCGAGGACGGCATGAGCGGTCGCGCAGACCTGCCGCTGCTTCGAGTCTATGCTTCCGAGCAGTCGCACTCTTCAATCGAGAAGGCCGTCATCGCGCTCGGACTCGGCCAGCGCTCGCTCGTCAAAGTTCCTGCCGACTCCGAATTCAGGATGGACGCCGCCGCGCTCGCGCGACTGATTGGTGAAGACAGGCGCGCTGGCGTGCTGCCCTTCTGCGTCGTCGCGACCGTCGGCACGACCTCGACGACGAGCGTTGATCCCGTGCCCGCAATTGCCGGCGTGTGCGGGCGCGAGAACCTCTGGCTGCACGTTGACGCCGCCTACGCAGGCTCCGCGGCAATCGTGCCCGAACTGCGCCACTGGTTTGAAGGCTGCGAGCGCGCCGACTCGCTCGTCACCAACCCGCACAAGTGGCTCTTCACGCCGTTCGACCTTTCGGCTCTTTACAGTCGCCGCCTCGATGTCCTCCGCCGCGCGTTCACGCTCACGCCCGAATACCTGCGGACGCCCGAACAGGACGCCGTGCGCAACGGTTCGGACTACGGCGTGCAGCTCGGTCGGCGCTTCCGCGCGCTCAAGCTCTGGATGATCATCCGCTACTTCGGCCACGAAGGACTCGCGGCGCGCATCCGCGAACACTGCCGCCTCGCGCGCGAGTTCGCCTCGTGGGTCGAGGGGTCGCCCGACTGGGAGATTCTCGCGCCCGCGCCCTTCAGCGTCGTCTGTTTCCGCGCACGGCCACAACTCGAAGGCGAGACGGACGCGGAACGAGCGGCACGGCTCGACGCCCTGAACGAGCGGCTGATGAACGCCGTCAACGCGACGGGCGAAGCGTTCCTCTCGCACACGAAACTCAACGGCGTGTTCACGCTCCGGCTCGCCGTCGGGAACATCCGCACCGGCGAGCCGCACGTCCGCCGCGCGTGGCAACTGCTCAACGAGAAGCTTGCTGAATTAACCAACCGAGGTTGAAAGAATGCTGACGCACATCGTCATCTGGAAATACAAACCGGAAGTCGGCGAAGAAGAGCGGCGCGAGCACGTCGAACGCCTGCGCGCGCTCGTCGGAGTCATCGCCGAAATTCAGAGCTTCGCCGTCGGCTTCGACGTTCTGCGCCTGCCGCGCTCGTACCACACCGGCCTCGTCGCGACCTTCCGCGACCGCGCCGGACTCGAAGCCTACACGGTTCACCCCCAACACGTCGCCGCCGCCGACTTCGGTCGCTCCATCAGCGAACACGTCGCCTCCGTTGACTTCGAAGACGAACAGAAGTGATGAGTGATGAGTAATGGGTGATGAGTTAAAAACAATTTGTCTTTCGCTCATCACTCATTACTCATCACTCATCACTTTGTTTTACCTATGAAGCGCTGGAAGAAAATCGCGCTGGTGCTGATCGGCCTGCTGCTCCTCTCGCAGACGCCGTTCGTTTACAGGCGATACCGGCTCGGACGTTTGAGCGCGGCGATTGCCGCGTCGAACTCAGAGCGCGCGGCGGCACAGGCGGACGACCGTTACGACGACTACGCGGGCGTCTTCCACGTTCACTCTTCGCTCGGCGGGCACAGCACGGGCAAGCTCTCAGAGATAGTCCAAGCGGCGAAGGCCGACCGCCTCGCCTTCGTCGTGATGACCGAGCACCCGGACGCGCTCGTCAACACCGCCGAGGCGACTCTGCACGGCACGCGCGACGGCATCGTCTTCATCGGCGGCAGCGAGCTTGCAGCCTCGAACGGCGGGCGGCTTTTCGTCGCGCCCGGCTTCGCGCCCGCCGACGCGAACGCTTCGCTTCAGGAACTCGTCATGCGCGCGAAGTCGGACGGAAGGCTTGCGGTCGTCGGCTACCCCGAAGAGGTCAGAGACTGGAACGTGAGCGGCTACGACGCCGTCGAAGTCTATAATCTCTACACGAACGCAAAACGAATCAGTTATCCGATTCTCTTCTTCGACGGCCTCTGGTCTTACTGGAGCTATCCAGACCTTCTCTTCGCGCGGTTCTACGAAAGGCCGGACGCGAACCTGAAGCGCTGGGACGAGATCAACGCGGGCGGACATCAGCGCGCGCTCGCCGTCGCCGGGAACGACGCTCACGCAAACGTCGGCGTGGCATTGCGCGACCAAACGGGCAGACAGATTCTCGGCGTCAAGCTCGACCCGTATGAGCGCAGTTTCCGAATCGTCCGCAACCACGTGCTTCTCGAAAAGGGAGTGGTGCTCGACGCCGACAATCTGCTCGCGGCGCTGCGCGGCGGCCATAGCTTCATCGCCTTCGACCTTTTCGGCGACTCGACGGGCTTCCGCTTCACGGCTGACAACGGAACCGACAGGCGCACGTCGGGCGACGAGATCGCGCTGCCCGCGTCCGGCGGCGTCAGGCTCGCGTCGCACTCTCCGCTCAAATGCAGGACGCTCTTTTTTCGCGACGGGCAGGTCGTGCGGGAAGTGAAAGATTCGGCTGAGGCGGAGTTCAACGCGGATCGTCCGGGCGTCTATCGTGTCGAGCTTTACTTAGACCAACTCGGTAGTCTGCTCGAAGGCAAGCCCTGGGTCATCTCAAATCCGATCTTTGTTCGTTGAGGTGCGGAGCGGAGTTAATTTTCGTCCAGACACGACATCGCCCCGCGCAGGTCGCAAAGGCTTGTGCGGGGCGTTTCGCTGGGCCGGAAGCCCGACCCAATTTTGCGGAGGCGGCTCTTAAGTTGCCGCATACTGTAGAGAATCCCGTGTTTGATTCTTCTCACGCGCCGAAACCCAGTGTCGCGGGAGTGTGCGTGTACAGCCTCCTGAAAGGGTTATCCAAGTAACTCCAAGTTTAGGCTCGGACACGCGACCTGTCAAGGTTCAGTTTGACCGTCTCCGACGGATACGAACGAGGCCGTAGCATTGTCACGCTGAATTGGATTTCTTACCGACAGCAATCTGCCGCGAGCTTGTGCGATGGCTACACCCTTTCGGCTGTCAGCGACTTATTTGGTTCACCCCGGAGACTAAACGCGCGCATCCGCAGAGAATCAGGAACATTTCTGTGCGTCCGGCGTGGCATCCTGCTTGCTGAATGTGGTTCGACCTGTCAGCGCCGCCGGTTGCATCGCTGACATTTAAAAGATGAGAGAAGACGCCCCTCGACAGGAGTTTCAGATGACAGACGCGGCGATTCCCCTTTGGCAAGTTGCCACACCGAGCAACGCGGCGGCCAAGCCTGCGACGGATTACGAGTTGACGCGGCGGTCAGCGGCGGGCGACCCGGCGGCCTTCGAGGAGTTGTACTCGCGCCACTCGCGCCGCGTCTATAGCTTGTGCCTGCGGATGACGGCCAACACCGCCGAGGCCGAGGACTTGGCCCAGGAGGTCTTCATCCAACTCCACCGCAAGGTCGGGTCTTTCCGCGGCGAGTCGGCCTTCACGACCTGGCTGCACCGCCTGACGGTCAACCAGGTGCTGATGCACTTCCGCCGCCGCGGGGTGAGGGTCGAGCAGCCGGGGGAGGGGGGCGACGCCCCGCAGCAGGTGGTCTTGGGGACGGCGAACCCCTCGCAGATGCCCGTCGTGGACAGGATCGCTCTGGACAAGGCGGTCTCGCAGCTGCCGCCGGGCTACCGCGCGGTCTTCGTGCTGCACGACGTGGAGGGGCACGAGCACGAGGAGGTGGCGAGGCTGTTGGGCTGCTCGGTGGGGACCTCGAAGTCGCAGCTCCACAAGGCCAGGATGAAACTACGGCAACTGTTGA
>DASRCS010000196.1:0-3160 GCA_035652995.1 Pyrinomonadaceae bacterium | reverse complement strand
TCGTCACCGCGCACGACGGGTTCACCCTGCGCGACCTCGTCAGCTACAACCAGAAGCACAACGAGGCGAACCGGGAAGACAACCGCGACGGCCACGACAACAACATCAGTTGGAACTGCGGCGTCGAGGGGCCTTCGGACGACGCGGAGGTTAACGCGCTGCGCTGGCGGCAGATGCGAAACTTCCTCGCGACGCTGATGTTCTCGCAGGGCGTGCCGATGCTCGTCGCGGGCGACGAGACGGGGCGGACGCAGGCGGGCAACAACAACGCGTGGTGTCAGGACAACGAGATTTCGTGGCTCGACTGGAACCTCGACGAGCGCCGCCGCGAGTTGCTCGAATTCACGCGCCGGCTCATCCAAATTTTCAACGCGCATCCCGTCCTGCGCCGCCGAAAATTTTTTCAGGGCCGCCCCGTTCGCGGCGCGGAGATCAAAGACATCTCTTGGCTGCGGCCCGACGGGCGCGAGATGACGAATGAAGACTGGCGCAACGATCAGGCCCGCTCGCTCGCGGTGCTGCTCGCGGGCGACGCGATTGACGAGATGGACGAGCGCGGGCGTCGCATCACCGACGACACGCTCCTGCTGCTTTTGAACGCGAATCACCGCGGGGTATCGTTCACGCTGCCCACGCCGCTACGGGGCGCGGGCTGGGAGCAACTTCTCGACACGCGCGAGGGCGTCGGGTTTCGGAAGTCTCGCCGCGTGGTTCGGGGCGGCGGGACGTACAGGCTCGAAGCGCGCTCGCTCGCGCTCTTCCGGCTCGGCGCGCAGCCGCCGCACGAAGAGACTCATCGCGCGGAAGAGGCGCAGGAAGAGACCGTGCGTGCGGAAGAGACGAAGCCCGACGTGCCGCGCGTGGCGGGAGACGAGGCGGCGATGACCGAGGCCCAGCCGACCGAGACGGTTTACTGCGAGAACGCGAAGATGATCGTCCCGCTCGACGAAGGCTTCTGCCGCGCGTGCAGCCGCCACGTCGAAGAGGGCGACCAGATACACAGCCGCCCGACGCCGGAGATGCTCAAGCAACTGCCCTACTTCACGACCGCCGAGTTGCCCGAACCGGAAGCGCAGGGCGAAGGGGCAGAGTCGGAGGAAGAGGCGCGGGGCGAAGATGTTGGGTCAAAGGGCGAAGGGGCGGAGTCGGAGGACGAGCCGCAAGGCTGATTAAAGTAAACCCGACTACGAGCAGTCCGGCTTCCGCCTCAACTCAGCCGCCCGTAAATCTCCGTCATCTCTCGCAGCCGCCCGCGCAGCTCGTCGTCGAGCGAGCCTTCCGTGAAGCGCCACGCCCAGTTGCCATCGGCGCTCGCGGGCGTGTTCATGCGCGCGGCGGACGGGAGGCCGAGCACGTCCTGAAGCTGCGCGACCGCGATGTCGGCGACCGACATCTGCACGGCGCGGATGAAGTCCCAGTTGATCTCCGAGCCGTCCGTGCCGAGGTACTTCAGACAGCGCTCGCGCTCGCGCTTCTCCGACTCGCTCGCGTCTTCGCGGGAGCGCGCCTCGAACCAGCCGACGACCGTGTCGTTGTCGTGCGTGCCGGTGTAGGCGACGGTGTTGTGCGTGTACTCGTGCGGCAGGTGCGTGTCGTGCGGGTCGCCGCCGAAGGCGAACTGCAACACGCGCATTCCGGGGAAGCCGAACTCGTCGCGCAGGGCGTGAACGTCGGGCGTGATCGTCCCCAAGTCTTCGGCGATGATCGGAAGCTCGCCGCCGAGCGCCTGCTTCAGAGAGTCGAACATCTCGCGCCCCGGAGCCTCGACCCATTGGCCGTGCTCGGCGGTCTCGTGTTCGGCGGGCACTTCCCAGAACGAGGCGAAGCCGCGGAAGTGGTCGAGGCGGAGCACGTCAACGATCTTCAGAGTCTCGCGCACGCGATCCAGCCACCACTTGAAGCCGTCGCCGCGCATTCGCTCCCAGTCGTAAATGGGATTGCCCCAGAGCTGGCCCGTCTCGCTGAACGCATCGGGCGGGACTCCGGCGACTACGACAGGGCTTCCGTCTTCGTTGAGCTTGAAGAGTTCGGGCCGCGACCAAACGTCCGCCGAGTTGTGCGCGACGAAGATCGGCATGTCGCCGATGACGCGCACGCCGCGCTCGTTGGCGTAGCGCTTGAGCTTGATCCACTGCGTGAAGAAGACGTACTGAAAGAACCTGTGCGCTTCGACGCGGTCGGCGAACGCGCGTCTTGCTCCTTCGATAGCGCCGTGTTCGCGCCTGGCGAGTCCACGTTCCCACTTGTTCCAGTCAGTGCCCCTGTGCTCGTCCCTGAGCGCGGCGAAGAGCGCGTAGTCTTCGAGCCAGACGGAGGCGAAGTCGCGGAAGCCTTCGAAGTCGCGGCGCAAGGCTTCGTCGGTCTTCGTCTTCTCCCTGAAATTTTTGAAAGCCTTTTCGAGCAGGCCGCGCTTGTACTCGATGACCTTGCCGTAGTCAACGCGCCCCGCCGGGAGGTCTGGCGTGTTCTGAACGTCGGACTGCGCGAGCAGGCCGGACTCGACGAGCTTTTCGGGGCTGACGAGATTCGTGTTCCCCGCGAACGCCGAGTAGGAGGCGTAGGGCGAGTCGCCGTAGCCCGTCGGGGTGAGCGGCATGGTCTGCCAATAGACCTGCCCCGCCGCGGCGAGCCAGTCAACGAACCCGTAAGCCTCGCCGCCGAAGTCGCCGATGCCGAAGCGACCCGGCAGAGATGTCGGATGAAGAAGAATCCCGCTTGCTCTTTTGAATCTCATCAACGTTCCTCGCGCGTCGGTAATCAGTCACAACTCTTTCGTCCAAGGGTGCTGCGCCGAGACTTTATCGAGGGCGCGTTTCAGCCACACGCGGCTCTCTTCCGGTAGCGACGCGGCGGCGTTGCGAAAGTCGGATGCGTTCTCTTCGGGGCGACCCGATTCGTAGAGCAGCACGATCTCCGGCGCGAGAGCCGGAAGCCCGGAGTCGGACTTGAATGACATCCGCCCGCGCTCGCGCGTGATCGTCTCGTCGCGCCTGAACCTGAACCGCTCGTCGTCAATCTCGTTGAGCAGCAACTCGACGAAGGCGGGATCGTGCGCGTCGTTGCGGCACCAGACTGTGTGGACGGGCGGCGACAAAATTTCCCCGTCTGCCCAAGCGGTCAACTCGCCGTCAACCGCCTTCTCCAATCTCCAGCCGCGGCG
>DASRCS010000195.1:0-54456 GCA_035652995.1 Pyrinomonadaceae bacterium | reverse complement strand
AGTCGTCCCCCTCGCCTTTTGCACCGCCCGCCCCGCGCTGCATAGCCGTACACAAATTTGTATCGTATCGTTTCGCCCGCCCCCGCCCCGACGCACACACCCCGCGCTAAGTCGTTGTCGTCTTTAACTTCCCCGCGGCGGCATGGTCGTTGCCAAACCCGTAAGGTTCTGCCCACGGCAGACGAGCAATGGAACAAGGGGAAACATTTACCAGAGGGGGGAATTTCTGATGAGCAAACGCTTGCTTCTCTTCGCAGGCAGTTGCGCGCTCGCGCTCGGCATGGCCGGCGCTGCTTACGCGCAGACGCCGACCACGACCGTCACGACCACACAGACGCAGGCCGTCCAGAACCCGGACGGCTCGTGGACGGTCATCCAGTATCCGGTTGACAAAGAAGTCGTGGTTGACTTCGCGCCGGGCACGACCTACGTCAACTCGCACGGTCGCGCGCGCATCGTCCGCCACGCCGACGGCACGGCCATCGCGCTCGACCTTTCGGGCCTGCCCGCCGACGCGACGGCGCTGAATCTTTACGCCGTTGACCCGTTCGGCAAGGTGACGCTGCTCGGGCCGGTCAACGTCTCGAACGGCGTCGCGCAGCAGACCTTCACGACGCCGATGGACAAGTTCATGCTGGTCTTAAGCCCCGACGCGAACATGACGACCTACGCGCCGGCGACGGCCTACGCCTTCCGCAGCACCGTGCCCGCCGGCCTCGCCGTCGTGCCGATGACGAGCGCCGAGGGCGAGCACGTCGCCGCGACGACGACCGCCGGCGCGACGACCGCGTTCACCGCGCCGATGCTGAACATCCCGACCTTCCACCGCGGCTCGACCACCGAGGTCAAGACGCGTCTCGCCGGCCCGCTGACCGGCGCGCGCGTCAACTTCATGATCGAGCCTCGCAAGGACGGCCCGACGACCATCACCGCGCGCTTCCACTCTTTGAAGAACGCGCCCGCCGGTCAGGAGTACGTCCTGTGGGCCGTGTCGCCCGAAGGCAAGTACACGAAGCTCGGGCAGGTCGTGAACCCCGGCACGCGTAACGAGGCCGAGATCAAGTCCGAGACTTCGCTCGCCGACTTCGGCCTGCTCGTGACCGTCCAGCCCGAAGGCGAAGCGCCCGCGGGCGATGTCGTCGTCACCGGCTACATGACTCCGTGACGGCGGACTAAAACGACTGACTGACGAAGACTCTTCCGCGTCGAAGCGTTCGGCGCGCGAGACGTTCGGGCGGGGCCGCTTCCCTTTCTGGGGGGCGGCCTCGACTCTTTTCATCCGAGCCTTCGCCCACAGGTTTTCCAAGAAAATCATCGCCGCCGACCCGTCGAACACATTTCCGTAACAATTCGGTTGACTTCACGGAAAATCAAGTCATAATCACGAAAGCGTCGCCCGCGGCCTCCCGACGCCGCACGACGCAAGAGTCGCTGTTGGGTTTCGACGGTTGAACCCCTCCCTGTGTGAGCCGAGAAGTTTCTGGCTCGAACAATCTTTCTTGAGAAGAAAGCCCTGAAGATGTTGAAACGCAAGCTGTCCCCCTGGCTGGCGCTGCCGGCTATTCTTTTCCTCTTCGCCGCCAGCGCTCGCGCCGAAGACTCGCTCCCCGAACTCATCCGCCGCGTCAAGCCTTCGGTCGTCTCCGTCATCACCTACAACGCCGCGGGCGAGGTCGCGCTCACGGGCAGCGGCTTCTTCGTCCGCCCCGGCGAGGTGCTGACGAACCTGCACGTCGTCGAGGGCGCACACCGCGCCGAGATTCGCACGTTCGAGGGCAAGGGCAAGACCTATCAGGTCAAGGGACTCGTTGACGTTGACGCCGACGGCGACCTCGCGCTCCTGAGCATCGACATGCCGGCGGAGCGCACGCGCGCGGTCGAGATGACGACGACGATACCCGACGAGGGCGAGAGGATTTTCGTCATCGGCAACCCGTTGCGGCTCGAAGGCTCGGTCGCCGACGGCATCGTCTCGGCGGTGCGCGAGGTGCCGGGTCTGGGGCGCATCGTGCAGATCACCGCGCCGATCTCGCACGGCAACTCCGGCAGCCCCGTCTTCAACATGAAGGGGCAGGTCGTCGGCGTCGTCACCATCCGCGTGATGAACGGCGAGAACATCAACCTCGCGCTCGGCGCGTCGCGCTTCGACGCGCTTAAAGAAAACGGCAACCTCACCAGCTTCGACGAGCTGGCCGCGCGCACGTCCAAAGAGGCGCAGAAGCCCGACTCGCTCTCCGACTGGTGGTATCGCACGGGTCTGAACTCGCTCTGGCTCGGCAACTACGACAGCGCCCTCGGCTACTTCGAGACCGCCGTGAATAAGAACCCGCAGCGGGCGGACGCGTGGATTCAGGTGGGCTTCTGCAAGGTCAAGCAGGGCAAGAATCAGGACGCGATCAAGGCGTTCGAGCAGGCCCTGAAGCTCAAGCCGAACTCCTACGAGGCGCTGAACAAGCTCGGCGACGCATACTACTACGCGGGCGACAACTACAAGGCGCTCGACTACTACAAGCAGGCCGTCGGGCTTCGGCCCGATCTCGCCGAAGGTTATTACAACCTCGGCCTCGTCTATCTCGAACTCGGCGACCGCGACTCGGCGGCGGCGCAGGCGCTCAAACTCAAGCCGCTCGACTCAGACCTCTACAAGAAGCTCTCGGACGAGATGGCGCGTTAAAAACGTTCACGTACATTCACGACTCACAAAAGGAGCTTTCCACTGATGACACCTTTCGATTCCGTCGCGCGCCGCCAACTGGAGGTGCGCTCTAATTCCGGCGCGCGCTGGTTCTTCGTGATCGCGGTCTTCTCGCTGATCACTTCGCTCATCGCGCTCACGGGCAGCCACTGGGTCTTTCTCGTGAGCCTCGCCGCCACGCAGATAGTTGACGCGATGGCGAGGGGAGCCGCGACGAACGTCGGCGGGGCCGCGTTCGCGGTCGCGCTCGCCTTCGACTTCATCGCCGCGGGGGTTTTCGCGGTCGTCGGCTACTTCGCGTCGAAGCGTCAGAAGTGGGCGTTCGTCCTCGGCATGGCGCTCTACGCCCTCGACGCGCTGCTGTTTCTGCTCATGATGACCTTCGCGGCTGACACGGGACTGATCATCGCCGTCGCGTTCCACGCCTACGCGCTCTTCCAAATCTTCCGCGGCTACCAGTCGTGCGCGCGTCTGGCCGAAATTGACGGGGCGAGCTTCGTCGCCCCTCCGCCGCCGCCCGCGCCGCAGACAATCTTGTAGGCCGGCCCGCTTCGGGAAAAAGAGAGGCCGCGCGCGATGTCTGAACGCATCGCGCGCGGCCTCTCTCTTTCCCGTGCGACTCGGACGGTCGCTTCGTTCGTCGCGCTTACTCGCCTGCCTGCTGCGTGAAGACGTTCTTGTCTATCTGCTGCGGGTTGCCGATGACGACGAACTGTAGGTTACGCATGTAGGTGTTGGCGACGCGCTTCACGTCCGCCGGCGTGACGGCGCGCAGGCGGTCGAGGAAGAGCGCGGAGTTGCGCCAGCCGCCGCCGATCAACTCGTACTGCGCGAGTTCGCCGGCCTGCGCCGCGTTCGTCTGCTGGCCGAGGTAGTAGC
Organism: Pyrinomonadaceae bacterium; assembly: GCA_035652995.1. Taxonomy (GTDB): domain Bacteria; phylum Acidobacteriota; class Blastocatellia; order Pyrinomonadales; family Pyrinomonadaceae; genus QHXN01. The sequence goes on along the minus strand of DASRCS010000195.1, from coordinate 50,882 downwards.
GCGTCAGGAACTGCTGCGCCGTTGACTCGATGTCGTCCCGGCTGATCTCCTGCGTCTGGAGCTTCGTGATCTCGTCGAGCATCACCTTGACGGCCTGGTTCGGGTCGTCGGACGTGACGTAAATCCAGCCGGTGTTCGCGGCCTGACTGCCGAGTTCGGCGTCGGGCGCGTAGGAGAGATTGCGGCGGACTCTCACCTCGACATAGACGCGGTTCTGAAGTATGGCCGAGGCGACGCGCATCGGGTAGATGTCGGGCGAGGTGAGCGGCGGCGCGGAGAAGACGCCCTGCACGTAGTTCGTCGGGATGTTGCGCTGCGTCACGGCGACGGTCGGCGTGCGGAACGTGAGCTGCGGCACGGGGTCGGCGTGGTAGTCGCCGCGCGGCAGTTTCCCGAACGACGCCTCGACCTTGCGCCGCACCGCCTGCGGGTCGAGGTCGCCGACGACGACCAGGAGCAGGCGCGAGGTCTGCATCATCTGCTGGTGAAAACGCTTCACGTCGTCGAGCGTCAGTTTCGAGACCGACGCGACCGTGCCGTGCGGGTCGTTCATGTACGGGTGGCCGGCGTAGGCGACGCGCGATTGCAGGACATCGAGGAACGAGTCGGGCGTGTCCTCCACCTGGCTGAGCGCGACGAGCTGGCGGTTCTTCACGCGCTGGAAGTCGTCGGGCGCGAAGCTGGGGTGGAGCGCGGCGTCGGCGAAGATGTCCCACGACTGGTCGAAGAAGCGCCGGGTCGAACCCATCGTCAGCACCGAGTAGTCGTAGTTGATGCCGAAGCTGATGTTCGTGCCCATGCTCGCGAGTTCGCGCCGGTAGCGCTCGCGCGGGTAGCTCTGGCTGGCCTCGGTCGCCGTGTCGAGCATCAGCGACTCGACGCCGGCGTTCTCCGCCGTCACGTTGCGCGAGCCGCCCTTCAAAAACAGACCGGCGACGACCGTCTGGCTCCCCTCGCGCCGCTTGACCAGAACCTTCAGCCCGTTCACGTCGAACTCGGTGACGAGCTTCTGCAAGTCGGAGATGTCGCCCGCCGAATTGGACGACGCGGCGGCGGCGTGCCCCGAGTCCGTGGCCTGCTTCGCAGACTTCGCGCCGTCGCCCGGCGACTGCGTCGCCGCGGCGGGCGACGACAGCGCCCCGAAGGCCAACGCGCACGCGAGCAAAGAGACGGCGGCGCGGCGCGAGTCGAGCCCGCGCGCCAACGTTCCGATTGATTTCAAAAACGAACTCATCCTTAAACTCCGTCCTGACTCTTCGGTCGAACTGCCGGCGGCCTTCCCGCCGCCCTTCGCCCGGAATAACTCTTCAGCGCCGGACTGATGAAGCCCCGCGCGGCAAAACTCACCTGCCCGCCGCCGCCGTCTTCGTTTGCGGCGCGCCGATCAAATCGTCGGTCGTCAAGCCCGAAGCCTTCGCCGACTCGTCCGACATCAAGGCGAGGCCGACGTGCGGCTTGCCCTGAATGTAGGTCGTGACGTAGCGGCTGATGTCGGCGCGCGAAGTGGCGCGCAGGCGTCGCAGGTAGCCGCGGAAGTAATCCAGCCCCGTCGTTGACCACCAGAAACTGATGACGTGCGAGTAGTCGTCGAGCTTCTCGCGCGAGTAGAGGTCGTCGGCCTCGACCAGGGCCTTCGCGCTCAGAAGCTCCTGGTCGGTGAAGTAGTCGGGGTCGTTGAAGTGCGCGATCTCGTTGTAGGCGGCGGCGACCGCGGCGCGCGCCTTGTCGGGCGTCGTCTGGATGATCAGGTTTATCGGCCCGACGTTGCGCTGCGTGTAGTAGCCGAAGCCGACGTTCGCGGCGAGGCCGGTGTCAACGAGCGCGCGCTGGAAGCGCGAGTCCGGCTGGCGCAGGATGAACGAGAAAACGTCCGCCGCGTAAGTCGCCGCGTCGTCCTTGCCGATTGAAGGCCCCTGCCAGCCGAGTTCGATGACGACGTTCTGCACGGGGCGCTTGATGATGTCGCCCTCGCTTTTGGGGAGCGGCGGGTGCTCGACGAGCGGGAACTCTTTGAACGGGTCAACGGGACGCCGCGCCCAGCCGCCGAAGAGGTCTTCCGACATCTTGAAGGCGTCCTGCGGAGTGATGTCGCCTGTAATCACGATGGCCGAGTTGTTCGGGACGTAGTAGCGCGACTGGATGAGGCGCATCTTGTCGGTCGTCGCGGAGCGCACGGTCTCGATGTTGCCGCCGGGGTTCTTCCGGCTCGGGTACTTGTAGAAGAGCTTGTCGTTCATCTCCTCGCCGATCTCGCCGAAGGGGTTCGACTCGTGGCGCTCAAGCTCGCCGATGACGACCTCCTTCTCCTGCGCGAACTGCGCCTCGTCGAAGGTCTGGTACATGGCCTGGTCGCGCATGAAGCGCAGCGCGACGGGGAAGTTCGGCGTCGTCGTCGTGAAGTAATACTCGACGACCTCCTCCTGCGTCTGGCCGTTATAGACGATGCCGAGCGAGTCGATGTTTTGCAGGTAGTCCGACTTCTTCGCCTGTTCGGGACTCACCTTGAAGAACATGTGCTCGAAGAGGTGCGACAGGCCGTTGAGTTCCGGCGGCTCGGTGAACGAGCCGTTGCGGACGGCCAGCTCGCAGGTGACGAGCGGCACGGAATGGTCTTCGAGGACGATGATCTCAAGCCCGTTCGGCAGGATTTTGTTGACGAGCGGCGCGGCCTCCGCGATGGGCGCCTGTGCCGCCGCGGCGGACTGCTGCGGCGGCGCGGGCCGCGCGGTCGCCGCCGTGCGCTGCTGCAATGGTGCGGCGAACGCGAGCGACGAAGCGAGGAGCGACGCGGCGAGCGCGAAGACAGAAAGATTGCGTCTGAGCATGTTTGACTTCATAAGACCTTCACGAATTTTCACCGGGGGACTGACGGCTCGGTTCACGCCGCCTGCGGGCGAGACTGTCGCTGTGCGTACCCGATTAACGTCCGTAGCTTTGGGTGCGATGATAACACGCCGGGTTGCTCCGCTCACAGCGCGAGGGCCAAAAGACAAAAGCGCGGCTACGGCGGCGGCCCGAAGGCTTCCGCCTTTTCGCTTTTGCCTTTATCATTCCCGCGCTCGCCAAAACCGTTCCGCCGGAGCCGCCCCAGATGAAGAGGATTTCGGTCGCGCTCGCGCTCCTTCTCGCTTCCCTCGCCTCGTCGCCGCTCGTCCCGCGCCCCGCGGCGCAAGTCGAGGTTGACCGCTCGCTCGAAGAGGAGATTTTCAAAATCAGGGCGATTGACAACCACGCGCACCCGATGCGCGCCACGCGCGAGGGCGAGCAGGACAGGGAGTTCGACGCGCTCATCCCCGACGTGCTCGAACCCTCGCCGCTGCCCGTCCGCCTCCGCCCCGACAACACGGAGTTCGTCGGCGCGTGGCGCGAACTCTGGGGCTACAAGTACGACGACATGACGGACGCTCACCTGCGCGAACTCGACGACGCGCGGCGGCGGGCGACGCGCGAGCACGGCGACGCCCACCCCGCGTGGGTTCTCGACAAGCTCAACATCGAGGTCATGTTCGCCAACCGCGTCGCGTTGGGGCGCGGACTCACGCCCGAACGCTTCCGCTGGGTTCCGTTCGACGACGCGCTCATGCTCCCGCTCGACTCCGCCGCCGTCCGCAAAGTGAATCCAGACTACGCCGCCTTCTACCCCGGCGAGGACTCGCTCTTAAAACGCTACCTCTCGGAACTGAAGATGACTGCATTGCCGGCGACGCTCCGCGGGTACACGGCGCGCGTCGTCACGCCGACGCTCGAACGGCAGAAGAGCGCGGGCGCGGTCGCCGTCAAGTTCGAGGCCGCCTACCTCCGCGCGCTCGACTTCGCCGACGCGGACGAGGCGAGCGCCGCGCGCGTCTATGCGAAGTACGCGCGGGGCGGCGCGCCCAACGCAGACGAGTACAAGCCGCTTCAGGATTACCTCTTCCGCTACATCGCGCGCGAGGCGGGGCGACTGGGGATGGCCGTCCACTTTCACACGGGCGCGGGCGTCGGCGGCTACTTCGGCGTCGCGGGCAGCAACCCCCTGATGCTCGAACCCGTCTTCAACGACCCCGCGCTCCGCAGGACGAACTTCGTCATGCTCCACGGCGGCTGGCCGTTCGCCGATCAGACCGCCGCGCTGCTCCTGAAGCCGAACGTCTATGCCGACTTCTCGCTTGAGACGCTGCTGCGCTCGCCGCGCGCGCTCGCCGGAACCTTGCGCGTCTGGCTCGAAACCGTCCCCGAAAAAGTCCTCTTCGCCACGGACGCCTTCGACGAGACGCCGGAGGTCGGCTGGGAGGAGACGGGCTGGCTCTCGAACCGTTCGGGGCGCGAGGCACTCGCAATCGCGCTCACCGGCATGATGCGCGACGGCGAGATCACGCGCGCGCGGGCCTCGGAGCTTGCGCGCATGGTCATGCACGACAACGCCGCGCGGCTCTACGGGATTAAGTAAAGAAGTGATGAGTGATGAGTAAAAGCCTTTGCTTTCTCTCGTCACTCATTACTCATCACTCATCACTCATCACTTTTCATATATCCGTCCTGTGTATGTCGAGCATCCGGCTGGCGCGCTCGGAGGCGAGCGCGAAGTTGGGGAGGACGCGGAAGGCCGTGAGGCCGACGGCGACGCGGTCGCCGACGTTGAGCGCGGTGGCGCTCGCTTCGGGCTTCGTGCGCGTGACGAAGATGGGGATGCCCAGACTCTTTTCGGGCGTGTTAATCGTCACGTCGTAGAGCGGCGGCTCGCCCTCGGCGGGGCGGCGCGCGATGAGGTCGAGGCGGACGGTCAGGCGCTCGTATGCGCCGACGAAGTGCTTCTCCTCGACCACGCCGTTTGAAAGCCTCCGGCAGCCTTCGGGCAGCGCGCCGGTCAAACTCAGGCACACGTCTTCGGGGCGGAAGACGAGCTTGACCGATTGCCCCTCGCGGAAGCGCGACGACTGCTCGCCCGCCTCGATTGTGGCCGTGCCCAGCTCGACCCGCCCGCCCGACATGACGCCGAGCAGCAGGTTCGCCGCGCCGAGGAAGGTCGCCACGTACTCGGTCTCCGGCCTGTTGTAAACCTCTTCGGGCGTGCCGACCTGCTCCAAGTGTCCGGCGTGGAGGACGGCGATGCGGTCGCCGAGTTCGAGCGCCTCCTCCTGATCGTGCGTGATGAAGACTGCCGTGACGCCCACTTTGCGGAGCAGCGTGCGAATCTCGCGGCGCAGGCGGATGCGCGTGTGCGCGTCGAGCGCGCCGAACGGCTCGTCGAAGAGGAGCACCTGCGGCTCGTAGGCGAGCGTACGCGCAATCGCCACGCGCTGCTGCTGCCCGCCCGAAAGCTGGTTGGGGTACTTCTTGCGGTGGTCTTCGAGGTGGACGAGTTCGAGCAGGCGGTTGATCTTCTCCTTGCGCGCGCGGCGGCGCACGCCGCGGATGCGCAGGCCGTAGCCGATATTCTTCTCGACGGTCATGCGCGGGAACAGCGCGTAACTTTGGAAGATGACTCCCACGCCGCGCTCGCGCGCCGGGAGTTCCGTCACGTCCTTGCCGTGGAGGATGACGCTTCCCGAATCGGGCTGTTCGAGTCCGGCGATGATGCGAAGTATCGTCGTCTTCCCCGACCCGGAAGCGCCGAGCAGAACCAGAGCCTCGCCCGCCGCCACGTCGAAGCTCACGTCTTCGAGCACGCGCGTCTTCTTAAAACTCTTGCTCAGGCCGCGCACGCTCGCGGCGATCTCGACCGACGGCGTCTCGTCGCGCGGCTCCGCCTGCCCGCCCGCGTTCGCGTCGCGCGTCCCCGTCGCCCCGTCCTTTGACTGTTTCGGCATCATCGGGCGCCGCAAGCCTCACTTGCCTTCGAGCCAGTCGCGCGCGAAGAAGAGCGTGAAGAAGATGACGAAGGAGAAGAGCGCGAGGACAATCGCGACGGCGTTCGCGGCCTCGACCTGCCCCTCGTTGAACTTCGAGAAGATGTAGAGCGGCGCGGTCTGCGTGCTTCCCGCGAGGTTGCCGGAGACGAGAATCGTCGAGCCGAACTCGCCGATGGCGCGCGCGAAAGTCAAAAGCGCGCCCGTCACGATAGCCCCGCGAAGGCTCGGAAGCGTCACGTGCCAGAACGTCTGCCAGCGCGTCGCGCCTATCGTCGCCGATGCCTCTTCGAGCGAGCGATCCATCGTCTCGAACACAGACATCAACACGCCGAAGGCGAGCGGGAAGGTGACGAAGATGTTGGCGACGATGATCGCGTAGGGCGTGAACATTATTTGCACGTCGTCCGGCAGATACCGCCCCAAAATCCCGTACGGCCCCCACAGAAGCAGCAGCGCGAAGCCCGCGACCGCCGTCGGTATCGCCGTCGGCAGAGAGATGGTGACGATGATCGCGGTGCGCCCGAAGAACATGTAGCGCGACAGAACGTATGCGGCGAGCAGCCCGAAGAGGACGTTGAAGAGCGTCGCGTAAAAACTCGTGACGAGCGAGAGCTTCAGGGCGAAGACGGCTTCGGGCGCGGTCAGCGCCGCCCAGAAGTTTCCCAGGCCCTGCCTCGTCCCGAAGATGAAGATCGAGGCCAGCGGCAGAAGAACCAGCGGCAGCATCAGCAGGATGACCATGCCGAGGCTGAACGGCTTGACCGCGTCGAAGCCGCGCACGTGACGCATCGTGGCGATTGCTGTACTCATGTCGTCACTTCTTCTTCACCTGATTCCGCCAGACTCCGTTAATGACTTCCGGGTAAGCCCGATCCCAGCCGCCGAAGAGTTCGACCGTGAAGGGCTGTTCGATGTGCGCGAGGGCGGGGTTCGCGTCGTTGAACTCTTCATGCGTGACGGAGCGGAAGTTGTATTTGACGAAGGACTGCTGCGCCTCGTCGCTCCAGAGGTACTGCATGAAGGCGTCAACGAGCGGGCGGTCGTCCGCAGGGACGTTCTTGTCAATGACGACCGCCGGGTGTTCGCTGAAGATCGTGGCGGGCGGGACGACGACCTCCACGGCCTCTCCCGACTGCTTCATCTGCAAGCCTTCGAGTTCGTAGGTGATGAGCGCGTCGCCGTAGCCGGTCTCGAACTGCGTGCGCGCGGCGCGAGCCGAGTCGGGCGTTGAGAAGACGTTGCGCCAGACCGACTTCAAAAGCCCGACGGCCCGCTGCTGGTCGGCACCGCCCGTCTCGGCCTGCGACTTCTTCAGCTCCGAGCCGTAGATGGCGAGGATTGACCACTGCGCGCCGCCGGAGCCGTCCGGGTCTGGGTGGATGAGCCTGACGCCGGCTCGCGCGAGGTCGGGGAAGTCGCGGATGTTTTTCGGGTTCCCCTTGCGGACGACGATGACGAAGGGCGTCTTGTTGACGATGCCGCCGAAGGGCAGCGACTTCCAGTTCGACGTGACGAAGCCCGCGCCCGACAGGCGCTCGACATCGCGCTCGATGGAGAAGAGTCCGACCTGCGCGCCGACGCCCTGAAGTATCTGGTTCGTGATCGTCTCGGAGCCTGCGTAGGAGGTCGTGAACTTAACGTCCTCGCCGTGCTCCTGCTTCCACTTCGCGGTGAAGGCGGGGATGACCGACGCGTCCATCGCCTCCTTCATCACCGAGAAGCCGTAGAGCGTTACCTGGCGACCGCCGCGGCGCGCGCCCGTCGGCGATTTCGGCAGGCACGCGCCGAAGGTGAGCAGCGCGAGCGCGAGCAGGGCGGCTGCGGCCCGCGCCCTTCGCCCGACTTTCGGATGTACTCTGCCCCACGCGGCGTCTCTCATCGTCAACAATCCCCCGCGACTTCCCCGACCCTCTGGCGACTTAAAATTTCGGCTTCTATAACACACTCCGCGCCGTTTCAGAAACCTTTTCGGGCGCGTCGTCCGCCGCGTCGCCGCCCGAACCCGCCCGTGCCGCGCGGAATCTTTACTTCTTTTTACAAAGTTTTCGCGCGGCGGCGCCCGGACTGGCTTTCGCGCCGGGCGCGTTTTGTGCGATGCTATGGCCGCACGGAGCTTTCTAACCGGCAGGCAAAAATTCGGAGAGTTGAAAAGATGAAAAGACTTTTACTGACTGCTTTCGCGGGCGCGTTCGCCGCTGCGACGCTACTCTCGGCGTGCAAGGCGACCGACACCGCGGGCAACGTAAGCGCCGCGACGACCGCGCCTCAGACCGCCTCGACGCCGCCAGCCAGCCAGAACGAGGCGCGCCGCGTGACCGTTGACGAGTTGAAGAAGATGCTCGACGCGGGCCAGGCGGTCGTCTATGACACGCGCGCCAAGACGGCCTACGACCAGGAGCACATCAAGGGCGCGCTCTCGATGCCCGCGGGCGAGGTCGCGGATCGAATGGGCGAGCTTCCCAAGGACAAGACCATCGTCTTCTACTGCACTTGACCGAACGAACACACGAGCGCCGGTGCGGTGCTCACGCTCAAGTCGAAGGGGATGGAGAACGCCGCCGCTCTGCTCGGCGGCATGAACGCGTGGAAGAGTCAGGGATTGCCGATGGAAGGCGGCGGCGCCGCCAATAGCAACACGCAGAAGTAAGTGGCCGACGCGGGACGTGAAAAGGCAGCCGAGGAAGTCGGCTGCCTTTTTTCTTTACTTGCCGCGCGCTCGTGTGTAAAACTCCGCGCACGCTCGCCGCCAACAGCGCGGCGATTTTGACCACAAGCGCAATTCTTAAATCTCAAAGCAGGCGGAGGCAGGACTTTGCTTCGAGGACTCTTTCGCACCAAAAGCCTTGACGACATACTCTCAGCCGCGGGCGGCCCGCAGTTCTCTTTAAAGCGCACGCTCGGCGCGTTCAACATCACGCTGCTCGGCATCGGCGCGATCATCGGCGCAGGGATTTTCGCCACCGTCGGCACGGCGGCGGCGGGCGACGCACAGCGTCCGGGCGCGGGGCCTTCGCTGATGGTCTCGTTCGTCATCACGGCCATCGTCTGCGGCTTCACGGCGCTCTGCTACGCGGAGTTCGCCTCGATGGTTCCGATCTCAGGCTCGGCCTACACGTATTCTTATTCGACGCTCGGCGAGTTGGTCGCGTGGATCATCGGCTGGGACTTGATCATCGAGTACGCGGTCGGCAACATCGCCGTCGCGATAAGCTGGGCCAACTACTTCCGCACGCTGATGCACAACCTCGGCGTTGACATCCCCGCCTGGCTCTCGACCGACTACCGCACGGCGATGGCGCTGCGGGCCGCGAACCCCGCGGGCTTCGCCGAGCAGTTCGGCGGAGCGCCGCACCTGTTCGGCTACCCGATAATTTTTAACCTGCTCGCGCTCGGCATCGTCGCGCTCATCACAGTCGTTCTCGTGTGGGGCATCCGGGAGTCGGCAGGCTTCAACGCCGTGATGGTCTTGATCAAGATCGTCGTCCTGCTCTTCTTCATCGGCATCTCGCTCTACTACGTCTCGCCGACAAACATGGAGAAGAACTGGCACCCGTTTCAGCCGAACGGCTGGCACGGGACTTTCACCGGCGCGGCCCTCGTCTTCTTCGCCTACATCGGCTTCGACGCCGTCTCGACCGTCGCCGAGGAGTGCCGCAACCCCGCGCGCGACCTGCCCATCGGCATCATCGCGTCGCTCATCATCTGCACGATTCTTTACGTCGTCGTCGGCGCGGTCTTCGCCGGCCTGATCCCTTACAGCGAACTCGTCACGAAGCTGACGACCGAGCAGGCCGAGCCGCTGACGATGGCGCTCGACCGCGTCGCGCCGCCCGGAGTCACGTGGCCTTCGACCATCGTCGCCTTCGGCTCGGTCATCGCGCACACCGCCGTGCTGCTCGTCTTCCAGCTCGGACAGCCGCGCATCTTCTTCTCGATGGCGCGCGACGGACTTCTCCCTTCGACCTTCGCGAGCGTCCACCCGAAATTCAAGACGCCGCACGTGACGACCATCCTGACGGGCGTCTTCGTCGGCGCGTTCGCCGCCTTCGCGAGCATTGACGAGGTGATTGACCTGACGAACATCGGGACGCTGTTCGCCTTCATCCTCGTCTGCCTGGGGATCATCGTCCTGCGCTACAAAGACCCGGGGCGCAAGCGACCTTTCCGCGTGCCGCTCGGCCCGTGGCTCTTCCCCGTCCTCGGCGTCGTCTCCTGCTTCTTCCTGATGGTCTATCTGCCGCCCGCCTCGTGGTGGCGCTTCGTCGGCTGGCTGATGCTCGGCTTCTCGATTTATCTCTCCTACGGCTACACGCGCAGCGCCGTCGGCGCGAAGCTCGGTCGCCCGACGCGCGCCCCAATGCCTTTGAAGGTCGCCGCGCTCGGCTTCTTACTTGTTGCAATCGGACTCTTCACCATCCCGCACGACCTCGGCCCGGCGGCGCTCATCCAGACGGCCAGCGACACACTCGCCGACCGCCACAACCGCGCTCTCTACGGCCTCATCATCATCTTCGTCGGCTTGGTCATGGGCATCGCGGGCGCTTCCGTCGGCGCGCCGCGCGACGCCAACAACGTGACGAGCGCCTGATGATGGCTCAGAGTCCGGCCTTGAGGTCGTTGTAAAGAAGTCTGTGAAAAAGATGCTCGCCGGCCTCGCGCCGGACGGAGAGGCGGCCCCGTTGGTAGGCGCGCGACGTGAGGCCGCGCTGTACCGACTTGCAGATCGAAACGTCCTCGTCCTGAATCCGCTGTCCGACGTTGATGCTCGCGAGGTTGCGCTCGCGCGCCGCGTCCGACACGTCGGCGAAGTAGAAATCGAAGACGACTTCCGTCTTGTCAACGCCGCGCGGGATGACGAGGTTCGTGTCCATCACGCCCTCGTACCAGTTGAACATGAAGTTCGGGTAGAGCCAGTAGTACAGGGCGCGCTCGCCTCGCCTGACCGCGCCCGTCTCGGCCTCCGCGCCTTCGCTCACGACCGGGCTTGATTGCAGGCAGAAGCGCTCGCCGTTCTCAATCGTGTAGTTGCTGTAATCGAGGACACTGTCCAAACCTTTGTGCAGGTACGGCACGTGGTAGCCGCCGTCGAGGTAATTGTCGGTAAAGACCTTCCAGTTGCAGTCGAACGAGTAGCGTCGCCGCTCCATCCAACGCAGGCCGCGGAGGTTCAGCGGGCGCGCCTGCCCCGTCAACTCCGCGCCCAAAAATTCTTCGAGCGTCGGGCCGCCGCCGTCCAACTTCACGAAGACCCAGCCTTCCCACTCGCCGCACTCGACGGGCACAAGACCGCTCGACGCGCGCTCGAACCCGCACACGCCCGCGAAGTCCGGCGTCCCCTTCAACTCGCCTTCGAGCGTGTACGTCCACCCGTGATAAGGGCAACGGAGGACGCGCGCCTCGCCTTCGTCCTCAGTCATCACCGCGGCGGCGTGATGACGGCACACGTTGAAGAACGCGCGCAACACGCCGTCGCCTCCGCGCACGACGACCAGCGGCTCGCCCCCGACCTCGCACGTGACGTAGCGCCCCGGCTCGCCCAACTGGTCGGCGCGCGCCGCGAACTGCCACGAGCGCGCGAAGACAGTCTGTCGTTCAAGCTCGTACACGCGCGCGTCCGTGTACCACGCCGCGGGGATCGTCCAAGCCTCCGCGAGCGGCGCGCGCGCGTCGTAGCTCTCAACAATCTCTTCGAGTGAAGGATTCACAGGACGGGAGTCGCGGTCTTCCGCTTGGGGTTGAAGAACGGGGTCTTGACGACGGTCGCGGCGACGCGGTGGCGGACGGCCTCGACCGTGTACTCGATTTCGAGTCGCGTGCCGGCGCGCGCGTGCTCGCGCTTGACGGTGGCGAGCGCGATTAATTTTTTGAGCGTCGGCGACCAGGTCGTCGAGGTCGCGCGTCCGGTCTGCGCGCCGCCGGAGTAAACGGGCACGGCCACGCGCGAGGCCGTCGCGGAGATGGCGGGCGGCAGTCCCGCCGCCTCGTACAAATGTTCGACCGCGGTCCAGTCAACTTCAATCCCGACGATCTCGCGCGCGTGCCCGCGCTTCCGTTCTTCGATCAAAGCCGACTGGCCGACAAATTTTCCTTTGTCGAGATTGACGAGCCGGCCCAGGCCCATCTCGAAGGGCGAGTACCGCTGCGACTCGATGAGCGCCTTCTTGCTGCCGTGGAAGTCAACGTCAATCAGGAGCAAGCCCGCCTCGATGCGCGCAACGTCGAGCGCGAGCATCCCCGCCGGATGAATGTCGAAGGCGCGGCCCGCTTCCACGAGCGCATCCCAGACGCGGACGGCCTCGCCCGAAGGAATCCAAATCTCGTATCCGAGGTCGCCCGTGTAGCCCGTGCGCGAAACCTCCACCCAGACGCCCGCGATCTCGCCCCGCGTGACGCGAAAGTATTTCAGGTTCTCGATGTCCGCCCCTTCGACTAATTCCCGGAGCAGGCGTCCCGAAGTCGGGCCTTGCAGCGCGAGCGCGGAGACCGCCTCGGAGATGTCTTCGATCTCAACGTCGAGGCCCGCGGCGTTCTGCGTGAACCAGCGCAAGCTCGGGTCGGCGGCAGTCCAGCGGTACGTGTTCTCGGCGAGGCGCGAGACCGTGCCGTCGTCAATCACCTTGCCGCGCTCGTCGCACCAGGGCGTGTAGATGACCTGCCCGACTTTGACCTTGCTCATGTCGCGCGTCACCACGCGGTCAACGAGCCGCGTCGCGTCCGCGCCGGTAAGCCTGTACTTGAAGAGCGGCGAGATGTCTATCAGCGCCGCGGCGTTGCGGATGGCGTTGTACTCGTGCTCGTGGTGCGGCTCGTAGGAGCTGACGGCGTAGTAGCCCGACCAGTCGCGGTAGCTCAGGCTCTCGCAGAGCGGAAACGTTCTCTCGTGGAAGGCTGTCCCGATTGGCATGAAGGAGTCCCGAAGCGTGTGATCTTCAAGAGCGAGCGATTGTCACGGCGGGCGATTATATGTATGCTGGCGATTCTTCCGTCAAGCTCCGAGCAATTCTCCGAACACATGAATCAAAGTTACGACGTAATCGTCATCGGCGGCGGTCACAACGGTCTGGTCAACGCCGCGTACCTTGCGCGCGCGGGCAAGAAGGTTCTGGTTCTCGAACGCCGGCACGTGCTCGGCGGCGCGGCGGTCACGGAAGAGGTCTTTCCGGGGTTCAAGTTCTCGGTCTGCTCTTACGTCGTCTCGCTGCTGCGGCCTGAGATTATCCGCGAACTCGACCTGCCGCGCCACGGGCTTGAGATTCTCCCGCTCGACGGCACGTTCACGCCGATGCCGGACGGCGACTACCTGTGGAGAGTCAACGACCACGCGCGGACGCGGCGAGAGATCGCGCGGCACTCAAAGCTCGACGCCGAGGCTTACGACGAGTACGGGAAGGCGATGGTCGAGATGGGCCGCTTCGTCAAGCCGATCATGGCGATGACGCCGCCCGACCCCACGTCGCTCAACGTCAAAGGTCTGCTCGACCTGCTCTTCCTCGGTCGCCGCTTTCAGAAGCTCTCGCCGGAGGACAAGTACAACCAGGTTCAGTTGATGACGATGAGCGCGGTTGACTTCCTCGACCAGTGGTTCGAGACCGACGTGCTCAAGGCGACGATGTCTGCGTCGGGCATCATCGGCACCTTTCTAGGCGTGCGCTCGCCGGGCACGGCCTACGTGCTGCTTCATCACTACATGGGCGAGATTGACGGGGCGTTCCGCTCGTGGGGACTGGCGCGCGGAGGCACCGGCGCGATCTCGAACTCGATTGCGGAGGCGGCGCGCGAGGCCGGGGCGGAGATTCGCAACTGTTCGCCGATTGAGAAGATCGTCGTGAAGCAGGGCCGCGCGACCGGAGTCGTCCTCGCGAACGGCGACGAGATTTCCGCGAAGGTTATCTCTTCGAGCGTTGACCCGCGGCTCACATTTATGAAGATGGTCGGCGCGGAGCATCTTCCGTCGGAGTTCGTCGAGGACATCAGCCGCTACAAGTTCCGCGGCTCGTCGGGCAAGGTCAACCTCGCGCTCGACGGGCTGCCGGACTTCAAATCTTTGCCGGGCGCGGGCGCGCACCTGCGCGGCGCGATCTCCGTCTCGCCGAGCGTCGAGTACATGGAGCGCGCCTACGACGACGCGAAGTACGGGCGCTTCTCGCGCCGTCCGTACATTGACATGGTCATCCCCAGCCTGACAGACCCTTCGGTCGCGCCGCCGGGCAAGCACGTCATGTCGTGCTTCGTGCAGTACGCGCCTTATCATTTGAAGGAAGGGACGTGGGACGAGCGGCGCGAAGAGTTCGGCGACACCGTCGTTGACACCATCGCCGAGCACGCGCCGAACATCCGCGATCTTGTGCTCCACCGGCAGGTCTTGACGCCGCTCGACCTCGAACGCGAGTTCGGACTCACAGAGGGCAACATCTTTCAAGGCGAACTCACGCTCGAACAACTCTTCTTCCTGCGCCCCGCGCCGGGCTGGGCGCAGTACCGCACGCCGATTCGCAACCTCTACATGTGCGGCTCCGCCACGCACCCCGGCGGCGGCATCATGGGCGCTTCGGGGCGCAACGGCGCGTTGAAGATTCTCGACGATTGGAAATAAGAAAGACTGAAGTGATGAGTGATGAGTGACGGGTGATGAGTTTGAAGGCCAGCGGCTTTCGACTCGTCACCCGTCACTCATCACTCGTCACTCATCACTCATGCCGAACACACAAGACAGAATCATTATCATCGGCGCGGGGCACAACGGACTCGTCGCCGCGTGCTATCTCGCGAAGGCGGGGCTTCGGCCACTCGTTCTCGAACGCCGCAGCGTGGTCGGCGGCGCGTGCGTGACGGAGGAGTTTCATCCGGGCTTCCGCGTCTCGACGCTCGCGCACGCGGCGGGGCCGCTGCTCCCGCAGGTCGCGCGCGACCTCGCGCTCGAACGGCACGGGCTGTCGTTCATCACGCCGGGTGTTCGAGCCTTCGCGCCGTCGCCCGACGGTCGCTCGCTGTGCATCTACGAAGACGCGGAGCGCACGGCGGAGGGACTGAAAAAACTCTCGGCGCGCGACGCGGCGAAGTACGCGGAGTTTCGAGAGAGCTTCGCGCGCATCGGTCGCGTGCTCGCGCCGCTGATGTCGCAGACTCCGCCGTCGGTTGGCAGCCCGACGCTCGGCGACCTCTGGCAACTGGGCAAGCTCGGCAAAGACTTTCGCGGCCTCGGCAAAAAGGACGCATACCGACTGCTGCGCTGGGGGCCGATGGCCGTCGCAGACCTCGTCGCCGAGTGGTTCGAGACGGAGCTGCTGCGCGCTGTCGTCGCCGCGCGCGGAATCCACGGCGCTTTCGCCGGCCCCTGGTCTGCGGGGACGAGCCTGGGTCTGCTCGTGCAGTCGGCCTTCGACGGCCACGCCGTCGCGCCCGCTTCGTTCGTCCGCGGCGGCATGGGCACGTTGACTCAAGCGCTCGCCGAAGCAGCGAAGTCGGCGGGCGCTGAAGTACGTGCGGGCGCGGGCGTCGAGCGCGTGCTCGTGAAAGACGGGCGCGCTGTCGGAGTCATGCTGGAAGGCGGCGAAGAGATTCCGGCGCGCGCGGTCGTCTCGAACGCAGACCCGCGCGCGACGTTCCTGCGTTTGATGGACGCGACGGAACTCGGCCCCGACTTCCTCGCGAAGATTCGCAACTACCGCTCGACGGGCGTGGTCGCGAAAGTCAACCTCGCGCTCGACGCGTTGCCCTCGTTCGCCGCGCTGAAGAACGCGGGCGCGGACGCGGTCACAGAATTGTCGGGGCGCATCCACGTCGGCCCGGACATTGACTACCTCGAACGAGCCTTCGACGCCGCGAAGTACGGCGACTTCTCGCCCGCGCCTTACCTCGACATCAACATCCCGACGCTCGCCGACCCGACGCTCGCGCCCGCGGGCAAGCACGTCATGTCAATTCATGTTCAGTTCGCGCCTTACAACTTGAAGGAAGGCGACTGGGACTCGCGCCGGGACGAACTCGCCGACGCGGTCGTCAAGACTCTTTCGACCTGCGCGCCGAACGTCGAAGACTTAATCGTCGGGCGGCAGGTCATCACACCGCTCGACCTCGAACGCGAATACGGTTTAAGCGGCGGCCACATCCACCACGGCGAGATGTCGCTCGACCAGTTCTACACCTTCCGCCCCGTCATCGGCTGGGCGCAGTACCGCACGCCGATACGCGACCTTTACCTCTGCGGCGCGGGCGCGCACCCCGGCGGCGGCGTCACCGGCGCACCGGGCGCGAACGCGAGCCGCGAGATTCTGAAGGACATGAAAGGTTGACGACTTGAGGAGTCGGTGCGCTTCTCAACCGACACATGTGAGCAAGCTTGCCGGGCGCGGCTACACCCTGTCCTTCACCCAGCGCTTCACCATCTCCACCGCGAAACGGCCCTCGGCGTCGAGTACGTCGTGCTCGCGCAGCCACGCACGCGACGCGGGCGAGTCGGGCGGCGTCTCGCCCGCGGCCAGCGCGCGCAAGATCGCCTGACCCTCCGCGCCCGCGTCGCTCCAAACGTTGGCAAAATACTCGCCGCCGCTCACGAGCGCGCGTGCGACAGCCTCCTCCACGTCCGCGGGCGTCGCCTCCTTGCGCTGCCGCTCGTTGAGGTGCTGCACCAGCTCGAAGGCCACGGCCTGCGTGAGAAACGGCTGGCATCTCGTCGCCGCGACGACCGCGTCGAGCGCGCCCGGCGCGTACTTCATGTCGAACTCCGGTATCGGGCGCGTGAGCAGAAGCTCCACGTCCTCGCGCCCGAGGAAGCTGACGCGCACGCGCCGCGCGCTGATGAAGCGGTCAGTCCACTCCGGCCCAAGCTCCTGAAACGTGTGCGCACCCGTGAACATCAGAACCACGCGAGGCCGGTGCTGTAGCGTGTGCCTCAGCGCGTCCAGGAACGCGCCGCCCCAACCCGCGTCCAGCGTCGCCTGCAAACGCTCGTACTCGTCCAGACACAAAAGCGCGCGCATCCCTTCCGGCATCGCGCGCTCGACCGCATCCAGCCACTCGTCGAAGACCGCGAACGGCTCGCGCTCCAACTTCGCCGCCGTCAGCGGCTCGACCCGCACGTGCCGCCGCCTCAAGCCCTCGCCGCACGCGCGCGACAGATACCGCAGCAACGTCGTCCTGCTCTCCGTCACCGCCGGGTTCTGGCAATCCACGACCGCCGGCGCGAAGTCCGGCCCCAACAGCCGCGGCAGTTGATTCAGGATGCTCGTCTTCCCCATCCTCCGCGGGCCGTGCAGCAACAGCGTCGGGGCCTGCGCCGCGCCGAGCACGCTCGCTTCGATCTGCCGCACGATGTCTTGCCGACCCGTGAAGACGTTGTGCTCCGTCTCCCTAACGGGGCTGCCTAAGACGAACGGGTTTGGAATTTCCCGCTTTGCCTCGGCTAGGGACTTGGTTATCGCGCGCTCCGCGTCCAGCAAGCTACGCCACTCATTCGTAACCTGTAATAAACGGGGCGCGAAACGTCCACGCGCGGCGATTAATGTGCGCTGTAACGCGCCGACTTCTGTTACCGCGTGCTCCAACGCCTCATTCTTCCGGTAAGCGTTGTAAAGAGTCAGGTACTGGCCGACGTATTGCGCTATCCGGTCAAGGCGGGAGAGTGTCGTCATCAACTCGCTCGGCAATTCGGCGGGCGCGTCCGTCGTCCAGTTAAGTTTTTCGGTGACGGCAGAAAGTTCCGACACAGTCGCTGCCTTCAAATCAGCGATTGCAACCTCCATGAGTGCGTTGAAGGCGATACGACGCTGCAACGGTCGTTCGGCGGCCACGACAGCGACTTCCCTGAACCCCTCGTCCCTGTTTTTTTGCACCAGTAGTGCAAGTAGCCTACTGACGAAAGGCAGCGGCAGCCATATAACTTCATTCCACCTCACGGGACACCACCGCCATGCACGCACCAGTTCCTGCGGGTACCTACGCCCGGTTAGATACGTGACCGCGGACAGGCTTACGTCGAACGGGTACGTGAGCAGGCGGAAATAGGTCAGCCAAAATAATAGCGGGAAGCTGATGGCGAAAGACCCGCCGGCAGCGGCACCCGTTGCCACGCCGGCGAGCATCGCTATCGTTGCCCCGAACGCCAGACCGAACGCCGCCCCGCCCGCGACCCCAAAGGCTAAACCAGATTCTGGGCTGAAGGTCACGCCGAATGCGATTCCCGCGCCCAAACCGCCGGCGATGCCGAAGGCTAAGCCCACTGCCAAGCCTGGGCCGACCCCTAGATGCATCCCGCCTGCCATGCGGAGCCAGTACACGACCATCACGGCCCCCGCCACGGCCAGCGAAAGGGCTACGGCGACCGCGACTACGATGGCCGACCTTATCCCGCCTTCCTTAGCAAACACCTTGCGAAAGATTGTGCCGGACGAGATGCCGAGCACTATGGCACCGACGACCGTGACGGTCGAGCTGACCGACATACCGCCTGCCATACCAAGCGCGACGCCGAGCGCCCAACCGCCGAAAATGCCACCCAAGGCCCGCGAGACTCCGCCCACCGCGCCGAACGCCGCGCCGCCCGTTACGCCGAAGAAAGTCCCCACCCATGAAGGCCCCCACTCGAACGGAAACCCGTAAGACTTGCACAGATAACCTGCGGTCACGTTCGCTAAGACGTTGAAGGCGACTACCCACGGGGCGAACTTAAGTAAGTATTTTATTCGTTCGGGGTAACTCCGATTCGGGCCGCCATGCCCGAAATGCTCCGCCTCCCGCTCGAACTGCGTCGGCAAACAGACGAGGTGGTAAAGTTGCCGGCCCGATGCGCGGAAATAGCTCACGAGTTGGTTAAGGTAGTAGTTCATCGCCGGAGCGTGCTCACCATGCAACCGGGATGTGGGCTTTCATATCGTCGGCGACCTGTCGGAGGGCGGCGAGGAGAGTAGTACCATCCTCCTTCGCTTCGAGAACGTGGAAGCAGGCCACTTGCAGAGCGAGCGGGTGGCCTTTGGCGAAGTCGAGAATCGCGCGACGCTCGTCGTCGCTGAATCGCGGCACGCCAGCGCGGTAGAGGTTGAGGAAGTCTGAGGCGTCGGCGGGCGCGAAGGGGCCGAGGCGGAGGAGCGGGAAGGTGTTGTAGAAGGGCGAGGTCGGGTCGCCGCGGTCGGTCAGTTCGCTCAAGGGGCGCTGCGAGGCGGTGACGACGGAGAGGCCGCGCTGGGCGCAGGAGCGGAGCGTCATGAAGAAGTCGCGGGTGAACTCGTCGCGGCGCGCGGTCAGTTCTTCAAACTCGTCGAGGCAGAGGACGGGACGCTGGCCGCCGTCGAGCGCGGCGTCAACGCAGTCGGCGAACTCGGCGAGCGTCGCGGGCGGCGTCGCCCACTTGCAGCCGCGCGAGGCGAGCGCGAGCCAGCCCTTGAGCGTGTAGCAGCGCGGGTCTTGCAGGTCGAGGTAGGCGACGCCCGCCGCCGCGTCCCACGTTGGTGCGGCGCGCTCGACCTGCCGGAGCAGAGACGTTTTGCCGATGCGGCGCGGGCCGACGAGTTGGCAGTTTTGGCGTCCGCGCAGATACGAGCGGAGCGTGCGCTGTTCGGCGTCGCGGTCGAAGAAGTCCGAGGCGTTCGTGATGCCTGCGCGCCAGATGAAGGGGTTGGGCGTGGACTCGAAGGGGACGAGCCATTCGGCGAGGCGGTAGATGTCGGGCTTGTCCTGCACGCCTTTGAGCTTGTCCGGTTCAACCTCGACCCGCTCCGCACGAGCTTCGCGCGGGTTCAACTCCTTCGACACCTTCTCTGTGAAGTAAACCTCGCCCGCGGGACAAGCGGAGCAGACGCGCGCGGCGAGGTTGGCGGTGTTGGCGCGCAGGTCGCCGCCTGCGAGGACGACGGCCTCGCCGAAGTCTATGCCGACGTGGAGGTCGAAGCGGAGGCGCTCGTCCGCCTGCGAGTCGTTCCTTTCTTTGACGCGACGTTGGAGAAGGAAGCCGCAGCGGACGGCGTCGGCGCATGATGTGAACTCGACGAGGTGGCCGTCGCCGGTGTCCTTGAGGATCGTGCCGCGGCACTGTTTGACCGCGTCGGCGGTGAGGTCGTCCTGCTCGCGCGCGACCTGTTTGACCTCGGCGGGCGTGCGGCGGGTCATGTTCAGCGTGGAGCTGACCTGATCTGTGAACATGACGACTTTCAACTCGGTGGACATCCCGAACCTCCGTGTGCTAAAGGACGTGAAGAGAAAGCGGCCCGGCCCTGACTCCCGTGACGCGGCAGATGGTTTATCGCCGCCGCCCCGCATTGTCAACTTTTTTCTACGAAGTGAATATCGGAATCGGAGTGGAGAGATGAGAAAGAATCTTCGACGCGCCGCCGTCGTCCTCCTGCTCGCCGCTTGCGCCGCGCTCAGCTCGGACGCCGCCGGCCTCAAGGCGGACGCGGGTGGCGCGAGCGGCGTCGCGGGGCAGCAACGCATCGCCGACGAGATCATCGCGCGCGAGCGCGCCTCGTTCGAGGCTTGGAAGCGGAAGGACAAAGCCTTCTACGCCGACTACTGGGCCGAAGACTTCACCGAGTTTCTGCCTTCGAGTCCATACCTCGACACGCGCGAGAACATCCTGCCGAAGTTCGAGCAACTGTCCGAGCATTGGAAGATAGTTGATTACTCGATGTACAACCCGCGCGTGCAGGTTTACGGTGACACCGCCGTGCTGACTTACAACGAGATGATCTCCGGCACATACGACGGCCAGCCCTCGACCTACACGGGCAAGGTCACGATGGTCTATGTCCGGCAGGGCGGCGTGTGGCGTGGCGTCCACTACCACGAATCTGCTAATAAGTAGTCCGCTCCCGCTTCCCACAGAAGTGCCGCCCGCACATTTTCGACGCGGAGGAGAAACTGCATGAACGCCCTGCCCATCATCGTCGGCGCGCTGTGCGTGATGGCGATTTCGTACCGCTACTACTCGGCCTTCCTCGCCGCGAAGGTTCTCGCGCTCGACCCGCAAGCGCCAGTCCCTTCGCAGACGATGTACGACGGGCAGAACTACTACCCGACGAACAAGTGGGTGCTGTTCGGTCATCACTTCGCGGCCATCTCCGGCGCGGGGCCGTTAGTCGGGCCGGTGCTCGCCGCGCAGTTCGGCTTCCTGCCGGGACTCCTGTGGCTCGTCATCGGCGTAACCTTGGGCGGCGCGGTTCACGACTTCATGATTCTCGCGGCGAGCGTGCGTCGCAAAGGCAAGTCGCTCGCGGAGATCGCGCGCACGGAGATAAGTCCGCTCTCAGGTCTCGTCGCCGGACTCGCAATTCTTTTCATCGTCGTCATCGCGCTCGCAGGTCTCGGTCTCGTCGTCGTCAACGCGCTGGCCGAGTCGCCCTGGGGCACGTTCACCGTCGGTTTCACGATCCCGCTCGCGCTCTTGATGGGGCTTTACATGTACCGCTTCCGTGTGGGGAGGATTCGCGAGGCGAGCGCCATCGGCGTCGCGGGACTCTTCGTCGCGGTCATCGTCGGCGGCTGGGTCGCGGATAGTTCGTGGGCCGCGTCGTTCACTTTCTCGAAGAGCACGATCATCCTCCTGATGGCCGCATACGGATTCGTCGCCTCGGTGCTGCCCGTCTGGATGCTCCTGTGCCCGCGCGATTATCTTTCGTCGTATCTGAAGATCGGCACGGTCGCGTTTTTGATTCTCGGCGTGATACTCGTCCACCCGAACTTGAACATGCCGGCGCTGACGCCGTTCGTCCACGGCGGCGGCCCCGTGATTCCGGGCAAGGTCTATCCGTTCGTCTTCATCACCATCGCGTGCGGCGCGATCAGCGGCTTCCACGCGCTCATCTCTTCGGGCACGACGCCGAAGATGATCGCGCGCGAGACGGACGCGCGCATGATCGGCTACGGCGGAATGCTGATGGAGGGAGTCGTCGGCGTCGTCGCGCTCATCGCCGCGACCTCGCTCTTCCCCGGCGACTACTTCGCAATCAACACCGCGCAAGCGACGGACGCGCAAAAGGCGGCATACGTCCGAATGGTTGACACGCACGGCGGCGACGGCCCCGCCTTCGACCTTCAGCCGAAGGAGATTGACCGCCTCGAAGCCGAGTCGGGCGAGAAGAACTTGAGGGGGCGCACGGGCGGCGCGGTCACGCTCGCGCTCGGCATCGCCAAAATCTTCGACGGCGTGCCGGGCCTGCGCGGCCTGATGAAATATTGGTACCACTTCGCCATCATGTTCGAGGCGCTCTTCATCCTGACGACGATTGACACGGGCACGCGAGTGGCGCGCTTCCTCGTCGGCGAGTTCGGCGGTCGCTTCTACAAAAAATTAGGAGAGCCGACGTGGATGCCCGGCGCGGCGGTGACGACCGCGCTCGTCGTCGCGGGCTGGGCCGCGTTCATCTGGTCGGGTTCGATCTCGACCATCTGGCCCATGTTCGGCATCGCCAACCAACTGCTCTCGGCGGTCGCGCTCTGCGTGGCGACGACCATCATCATCAACTCGGGCCGCGCGCGCTACTGTTGGACGACCCTGCTCCCGCTCTCCTTCGTCGCCACGACGACGCTCGTCGCCGGCTGGGAGTCAATCACAGACATCTTCTGGCCGCTCGCGCAGAAGCCCGCCACGTCAGCGCAAGGCTACCTCGACACCGCCCTGACCGCCGCCCTCATGGCCGCCTCCGTCATCATCCTCTTCGACTCCATCCGTCGCTGGACGCGCGGTCGCCGCGGCGCGGAGACGACGGAGACGAGCGCGGCGGTGAGCGCGGCCTGAATAGAATCGCGAGCGGGATGAAACTTTGAGCCTGACGCTTTGAACTTTCCGCATTTTTCAGCCATAATGCCCGTCTTTTAGCGAGACCAAAAAAGGCCTGTGCGTAAGAAGCGGCACGTCCTCCCGCGCGGCTGTTGTTCGCGCGCGACTGCTTGCAGAGGCCCGCGTCGCCCCGGCGCGCTTTTCACTCGCCATTTTTTAGACGTACAGAAAGGAACTGCTCAGCTTGTTTACGATCTTATCGCCTACTTCGTCCGAAGGGCCGCGCACGCCGGCTCTCGCGCGCACGTCGCCCGGCGTCCGGCGCGCGGCGCTTGTTTTTTTGACAACGCTCCTGACCGTGGCCGCGCTCGCCACGTCCGTCCTCGCACAGCCCAACGGCGCGGGGCGGGGCAGCGGCGCGCCCGAAGCGCAAGTCCCCGGCGGCGAGGCCAACCTGCTCCTGCCCGACCTCTCTTCGGTCAAGTTCCTCGGCACGGACGGCCACACTCTGCTCCTGGTCGGACTCGTCGTCTGCGTGCTCGGACTCGCCTTCGGGCTGATGATCTTCACGCAGTTGAAGAACCTGCCCGTCCACCGCTCGATGCGCGAAATCTCGGAGCTGATCTACGAGACCTGTAAGACCTACCTCGTCACGCAGGGGCGCTTCATCATGCTGCTGTGGGTCTTCATCGGGGCCATCGCCGCCATCTACTTCGGCTTCCTCGCCGAGACGGTTGACGACGCCGGGCGGCTCGCGCACGGGTTCCCGCTCTTCAAGGTCGTCATCATCCTGCTCTTCAGCCTCGTCGGCATCGCAGGCTCCTACGGCGTCGCCTGGTTCGGCATCCGCGTCAACACCTTCGCCAACTCGCGCACGGCGTTCGCCTCGCTCGAAGGCAGGCCGTACCCGATCTACACGATACCTCTGAAGGCGGGCATGTCCATCGGCATGATGCTCATCTCGGTCGAGCTGTTCATCATGCTCTGCATCCTTCTCTTCATCCCGCACGACTACGCCGGCCCGTGCTTCATCGGCTTCGCCATCGGCGAAAGCTTGGGCGCGGCGGCGTTGAGAATCGCGGGCGGCATCTTCACGAAGATCGCCGACATCGGCTCAGACCTGATGAAGATCGTCTTCAAGATTAAAGAGGACGACGCGCGCAACCCCGGCGTCATCGCCGACTGCACGGGCGATAACGCGGGCGACTCCGTCGGGCCGAGCGCGGACGGCTTCGAGACCTACGGCGTGACGGGCGTCGCGCTCATCACGTTCATCCTGCTCGCGGTCGGCGCGGTGCCCGGCGTCAGCGCCGCGGCGCGCGCCACGCTCCAGGTGCAACTGCTCGTCTGGATTTTCGTGATGCGCGTGATGATGATCATCGCGTCCGCCTTGTCTTACTTCGTCAACGAGGCGGTCGCGCGCTCGCGCTACGCCTCCTCCGAGACGATGAACTTTGAAGCGCCGCTCACGTCGCTCGTCTGGATCACCTCGATCATCTCGGTCGTGCTCACCTTCATCGTCTCGTACCTGATAATCCCCTCGCTCGGCGGCGACACGTCGCTCTGGTGGAAGCTCGCCTCCATAATCACCTGCGGCACGCTCGCGGGCGCGATCATCCCCGAACTCGTCAAGGTCTTCACCTCGACCGAGTCGAGCCACGTCAAGGAGGTCGTCACGAGTTCGCGTGAAGGCGGCTCGTCTTTGAACATCCTTTCCGGCCTCGTCGCCGGGAACTTCTCGGCCTACTGGATCGGCCTCGCCATCACGGCCCTGATGGGCATCGCCTACGTCTTCAGCACGCAGGGACTCGGCGCGCTGATGGCCGCGCCCGCGGTCTTCGCCTTCGGCCTCGTCGCGTTCGGCTTCCTCGGCATGGGGCCGGTGACGATTGCCGTTGACTCCTACGGCCCCGTGACCGACAACGCGCAGTCGGTCTATGAGCTTTCGCTCATCGAGCAAGTGCCGGGCGTGCAGGATGAAGTCAAGCGCGACTTCGGCATCACGACGAACTTCGACCGCGCTAAGCACCTCCTCGAAGAGAACGACGGCGCGGGCAACACCTTCAAGGCGACGGCCAAGCCCGTGCTCATCGGCACGGCGGTCGTCGGCGCGACGACGATGATCTTCTCGATCATCCAGGTGCTTCGCGGCGAGGCCATCGCCGGAGCGACGCGCGGCGGCTTGACGGAGATGGAGGGTCTTCGCACTTTCTACGAGAACCTCTCGCTCCTGAACCCGCTCTTCCTGCTCGGACTCATCACCGGCGGCGCGATCATCTACTGGTTCACGGGCGCTTCGACGCAGGCCGTGACCACGGGCGCGTACCGCGCCGTCGAGTTCATCAAGGCCAACATCCGGCTCGAAGGCGTCGAGAAGGCGTCGGTCGAAGACTCGAAGAAGGTCGTCCAAATCTGCACGCAGTACGCGCAGAAGGGGATGTTCAACATCTTCCTGACCGTCTTCTTCGCGTCGCTCGCGTTCGCCTTCGTTGACCCGTACTTCTTCATCGGCTACTTGATTTCCATCGCGCTCTTCGGCCTATATCAAGCCATCTTCATGGCGAACGCGGGCGGCGCGTGGGACAACGCGAAGAAGATCGTCGAGGTCGAACTCAAAGAGAAGGGCAGCGACCTGCACGCGGCGACCGTCGTCGGCGACACGGTGGGCGATCCCTTCAAGGACACGTCGTCGGTGGCGATGAACCCGGTCATCAAGTTCACGACGCTCTTCGGCCTGCTCGCGGTCGAGCTTGCGCTGTCGGTCTTCCGTAGCCGCGGCGATCACACGCTCAACTACGTCCTGGCCGCGGTCTTCTTCCTCGTCTCGGCCTTCTTCGTCTGGCGCTCGTTCTACGGGATGAGAATCGGCGGCGGGGACGAACTTGAGAGGGTCGGCGCGGTCGGCGCGAGCACCGCGGGGGATTAAAACAGGGAGTCAGAAGGCAGAAGTCAGAATCCAGAATGCTCCGCAAAGTGGATGTTCACGCTGGCGTGTGCAGGATTCGATAGCAAGCCGTTTTCTTCTGACTCCTGACTTCTGAATTCTGACTTCTGGAGGTTCTGTGAGCACATACGCTAAAGCCGAAACTCTCGTGGGCGCGGTCGTCGCGCCGCTCGGTTGGGTGCGCTCGGTCGCGCTCGTCTTCGCGTTCAGCCTGCTCGTCGCGCTCGCGGCGCAGGTCGCGGTGCCGCTGCCGTGGACGCCGGTGCCGGTCACGGGGCAGACGTTCGCGGTGCTGCTGGCGGGCGCGCTGCTCGGCTCGCGTCTGGGCGCGCTCGCGCTCGTCGCCTACCTGGCGGAAGGCGCGGTCGGACTTCCCTTCTTCAGCGGCGGCGGGGGCGGGCCGCAGTTCTTCGCCGGGCCGACCGCGGGCTACCTGCTCGCGTTCCCCGTCGCGGCGTTCGTCACGGGCTACCTCGCCGAGCGCGGCTGGGACAGGCGCGTCATGACGGCTGCGTCGGCGATGGCGCTCGGCTCGGTCGTGATACTCGCTGGCGGGTGGGCTTGGCTCGCGGTTCTGACTGGCAGCGCTTCGAGCGCGTTCGCGCTCGGCGTCGAGCCTTTTGTCGTCGGCGACGTAATCAAGATCGCGCTCGCCGCCGCCGCGCTGCCGTTGGGGTGGAAGCTTCTCCGGCGTCGCGACACGCGCGGCGCGTGAGCCAGCTTCAAGTCCCGACGGGAGATAAAATCGAAAGCCCTTGAGACGATCAGGGGCTTTCGTTTTTTTTGAGACGGTCAAGGGCTTTCGATTTATCGAACGGGCGCTCAGCGTCTCCCGGCTTTCCGACACCGCGTGAGTTTGGAGGCGCGCGCGGGTAAAATGGTCGGCGATGAGAAAAGCCGTCTCACTACTCACGTTCGTCTTCGCCCTCGCCGCGCCGCAGGCTCTCTCCGCCGCGCAGTCGCCGCACAAGCGCGCGACGCGACACAGGCCGACCCGCCGCGCCGCGAAGTCAACCCCCGCAGACGCGAACAACGCGCAGGCGACGACGCAGCCGTCCTCTTCGCAAGCGACGGGACAGCAGTCGCAGCAATCGCAACAGCCGCCACAAACGTCTTCGCCCCAGGCGACGCAAACGCGGCAGTCAACCGAACAGGCGATTCCGCAGGTGCGGCTCGACGACCCCGTAGTCACGCCGCGCGCGGGCGGCAAGTCCGTGGACGAGTTGGCGTCGGAAGCCTTCGCGGCGTCGCTCAACGACGCGCTGCGCAAGCCGCTCGCGGGCGAGACGCGCGTCGTCGGCACGCTCACGCGCATCGAGTGCGCCGCCGACCGCCTCGTCTTCACGGTCGAGTCCGAAGCGTACACGCTCCGCCTGACGAGCCGCGACTTCGGCGACGTTCAGATCGTCGCCTACACGCCGCAGGCGGGCACCCAACTGAGTTGCGGCCCGCGCAAACTTCAGAGCCGCGCCGTCGTCACCTACCGCCCCGCGTCGGGCGCGAAGTCCGACGGCACAATCGTCGCGCTCGAATTCGTCCCCGAAAATTTCAAGCTCAGGCAATAGCCTTTCGGCGCGCGGGCCGTGCGCGTACACGAGCTTCGGGCCGCGCACGCTCGCGTGCATCGCGCGCCGCGCCGGCTGTTGTAGAATGCGCGGCATGAGCACGCACAGGCTGAAGGTTCGCTCCCGCGCGCGCGAGGAGTTGGTCGAGTTCACCGACGAAGTCCGCCGCGTCTTGCGCGAGTCGGGCGCGCGCGAGGGCGTCTGCGTTCTCTACGTGCGACACACGACCGCGGGCCTGACCGTCAACGAGAACGCCGACCCGGACGTTCCGCGCGACATGCTCCATGCCTTGCGAACCCTCATCCCGCAACACGGCATGGGCTTTCGCCACGGCGAAGAGAACTCCGACGCACACATCAAAGCCTCGCTCGTCGGCCCGAGTGTCACAGTGCCCTTCGCGGACGGCGAGCTTCTGCTCGGACGCTGGCAGGGAATCTTTCTCTGCGACTTTGATGGTGCTCGTGAGCGGGAAATCATCCTCACCATAATTTCCACAAAAGGTTGAAAACGCTGGGCTTCCACGTGCCCAGCTTGCAATCTGAGTTTCCCCTACTCCCCCTGAACCCCCTCGAACCCCTGTGTGGTGGACTCCGAATGGACATGACCGGGCGATGACCGGGAGCCTTCTTACCTGCCTGCAAAGTCAGCGGTCACCTAACGAAGCCCGCGCCGCGCCTATGCTGCATGACGAGTCTCGTCACCCGACTAGGACATAGCGCGGGTACCTTGAAGACCATTGTTGGGCTTCCCTAGCCCGCAAGCCGCAGCCTGCGATGTGCCTCGATATAAATCCCCTCTGGTTTGCGTTAGATTCGCGCAGGACAAAGCGCGCGGGCTGAAACATGGCGTGGGTCTTCTGAGATGCCCGACGCAATACAGGGCATTTAAACGCAAAAAGTAAAAAAGGTTCCTCGGAACCGAGCAAAGGGACATTGGGACTCCCTATAGGCGTGTCCCAATGTCCCTTCGCTGTAGGCTGACTGAGTGCGGCTGTTTTCAGCCGTAGAATGAAGGAAATTACCCAGCAGCGAAAAATTTCGCTAGCAGCCCTCCGCCCGCGCATCGGAGGAGCCTGCGCGCTGTACTTGCTAAGGGAAGCCCGATGGAGGGTTGTCCTATGGGTTGTTCCCCTCTCTTGGCTCACCCCTGAACCCGCCGCCTTTACCTTCTACGACCCAACCCGCGGTCTGACATGAGCTACGTGCGTAGGTATGACCCGCAGACCCCTCCTCCGGGGTTTTAGGAAGATACCCCCCACTTCACCAGCCGCGCCGCATCGCTCCTGACGACGGAAAGTGAAAGGGACATTGGGACACGCCTATAGGGAAGTCCCAATGTCCCTTTGCTCCTGCTCATGCCGCTACCGCTACGGCACAAGTTGAGCCTAACCGAGGAAGTCTGACAGCAGACTTGGTAACTCCGCGACCTGAGCGGGCTTGGTCATGCACTCCCATACCCTTAGCACTTCCCAGCCCATCTCTTCCAGTGCAGCCTGATTCCTCTTGTCGCGCTCGACATTTGAGAGCCGTTTCGTGCGCCAGAACTCAGCGTTAGTCTTTGGAACCACCCTCCCGTAAGGGCAATCGTGCATATGGAAAAAGCATCCGTGCACGAAGATGATTTTTCGGCGACTCCTGAACACCAAGTCGGGCTTGCCCGGCAGGTCTTTGCGGTGAAGGCTGTAGCGATACCCCATCCTATGCACCGTAGAACGCACAATCATCTCTGGTCGCGTGTTCCGGTTGCGGATGCGCGACATATTGAAGCTGCGCTGTTCGGGTGTCAGTACATCGGGCATGGTTCAAGCCAACTGTGTGCGAACGGTCATGACGAACTGCTCTAGGTTCAGCAGGGTAATGTCTCTCTCCTTCGGGTAGTCCCGATGCAGTTTGTGGGGCACTACGAGCGTAACGTTTGCGGCGTGCATTTCGTTAAGTTGGTTTCTCGAAATTGTAGGCTGAGTGGTGAGAATGTGCTTGATGCGGACTCGTTTGCCCTCATTCAAGACCTGTCGCCACCTGTCCTTGCAGGTCGTCTTCACCCCGACGATGAACAATCTGTCGAGCGGGTAGTTGTTGTCATAGTACGCAGCCCGGCTAGGGATTACCACGTCAGGCTTGCCATCAATGTTCGGGCGCATTTCGTGAGGGATGCGTGCGTCACGCAGCATGAACTCGACGTGGTTTTCCAGCGACCTGCCAGCCCTCGCCTTTCGCCTGTTCATAATGCTCGACGCCGTTTGGAGAAAGTCATCAACGTCGCGAAATACCCTCACGATTTCCCGCTGACAAATCTGTCGCTCGACAAGCCGAAAAAGCTGATACTCGGCGTCCATGCTTTTCATCAGCACATCATCTGCTGACATCGCGGCAAAGCGCCGGATACAGTCTGTTAAAGCCCGCCGCGTTTCTTCAGAAAAGCTACTAACACGGGGAAACTCAGTCAATGCTTCAGCGAACCGTCTGAAGTATCGGGCAACACACTCGTCCTCAGTCTCCGCTTGTGGCTCTCCCTGCTGATAGATACCCCACGACTCGTGTACTTCAACTCCAAGCGCCGCCTGTATCTCTTCGATGTCCTCTTCCAAGTCGAGGACGTAGGCAAGAAACTCGTCTTCAGTCTTCGGAATCAGCACCAGCAGGTCGCCAACCGTGTCATGAGCGAGGAAGGGAAAATCAGGACCAAATCGGGTTAAGCGATACTCGCTTCGCGTACCCTTCCCATACCAAGTCACCACTGACTCGGTAACAATATCGTCCTGCCACTCGATTGTTACGGGGTGCTTGCTGTTCTCGCCTTTCGTCGGCGGGTGAGGCGTGAACATCTGATAGACGGATTTCGGAAGGTAGAAGCCGCACTGATGCCCGCCCGTCAGCCCGACATCGTTGGGCGAGATGTATTTCAAGAGAGCGTTGCCGTAGCGGATTACATTCTCGATTGCCCGCCCGCAGAACGGTGATTGCATGGCGCTCCTTCAGGGGGGCTAGGCTGCCACGTTGGATTTACCTTTCAGCAGACAGCCGTTGCTGTGCCGAGTGAGTTGCCAGCACAGCAGAGCCATAACCTGACGCACGACCGCCTCAGCGACTTTCGGAACAATGGCGTTGCCGAACTGCCGATAAGCCTGCGTATCTGACACAACTATGGGAAGGTGGTCGGGGAAACCCATAATCCGCGCACACTCGCGGGGCGTCAGCCGCCTCGGATTCTTCCCGCGCTGTGGTATCAGGATTTCCGACCCGTCTTTGTAGTAGCGTGCGCTCAGTGTGCGGGTTGTCCCGTCAAGGTCAGCGAGTCCGAATCCGAAACCGTTTCCCTTCGCCCGATGACGTTCTGCATACGCCTGAAGGTAGTTCCACAGGTGGTCTGTAAGCGTATACTTCTTATCAGGATTGGGTTCCAGTATGTCGCGCAATTTCATGCGCTCACCCGCGGGCGCGCGCGGGTACTCAAAAGGGGGGGCACTGCCGAACACCCTCCTGTCGAAGCAAACGATGTAAACGCGCTCGCGGTGCTGCGGAACGTAGTCCTTTGCATCAATCACCTTGCTGAAGACCACGTAATCCAATGATTCGAGCGCCTCCTTAATGACTCGCCACGTCCGCCCCTTATCGTGAGACTGCAGGTTCTTAACATTTTCGAGAAGCACGACCGGCGGGCGCTTCACTTCGATGATGGACGCGACGTTAAAGAACAGAGTCCCCTGCGTCTCGCACTTGAAGCCATGTGCGTGACCGAGGCTCTTCTTCTTCGACACGCCCGCGATGGAGAACGGCTGGCAGGGGAATCCAGCAGCTAGAATGTCGTGGTCTGGAATGTCAGCCGCGTTGATTTTGGTAATGTCACCGTGAGGCGTTTCGCCGAACCAAGTCCTATATGTCTTTTGCGCCTGCGGGTCAATCTCGGATGAGAAGACGCACGTGCCCCCGATGCTCTCCAAAGGAATGCGAAAGCCGCCGATGCCCGCGAACAGGTCAATAAAGCTGAAGGGGATGCGTTCGACCAGAGAGGGTTCGATGTGGCTCGGCTCAAAGGGAAGAATCGCCTGCCCGTTACTGCCTTCACGGGCTTGTTGAAGAACGGAAATGACGAACTCCTTTTGTGTCATATGCCGCTGGCTTCGTTCTTCTTGAATCCAAGAACGAATCTGCTCCGGCACGTCTCTGACTAGAAGTTGTCTGCCCATTACTGCCTTTCGCTGGGAATTATTGATATCACGACCGGCGCGGTGGATGATATCAAATTTTCCCAGCGAGTCCAGCATTAACTTTCTAATTTAAGGCTTTCGTCTCTTCCACTGGGTCTTGAAAACCAGCTTCTGCTGTTTCCAGTTTGCCAAGAGTAAACCCATCAACCGCACACAGCCGCCCGCGCCACAGAAAGCCGTCTCCCACACTAGGAATATGAGAGTCTGAGGATACAAAAAATTTCGCGTTTCTCAGGTGGATAAAATTTCGGCTCTCAGAATGCTGTTGTTCGCTGGCAACACTTTCGTCATTGTCTGCTCCTACCTCTGAGAGGAACTCTTTGCTGTATGTGAAGGCGCTAATCAGTTGACCACAAACCAGCATTCCACCAATATTCAAGATTATGTCCAGTTGTCCCTGCATCAGCACATCCGGCTTATGCTCGTTCCGCTCGACGAACTTAATGAGCGCAACAAGAACATCATCCTTAGCATATGTACCATGCTCATCCTGACTGGCACCCATTCTTGATTCCCCTCATTTCTTCTTGTCCTGTTTCTCTTTAGGAGGTCTGCCCGGCTCGCCCTGCTCATAATTTACGATTTCTCTCCGGTACACAAGCGCCCGCCCCCCCACTTCAACTGAGCGGATACGCCCACGCCGCACAAGGTCTTGAATCGCTGCCCTCGTCACGCCACGCAAGCGCGCCGCCTCCGCTTGGCTGATTAAGTCCGCCACCTCGCTACTCTCTTGCCCCGTTTTTTTCTTCGTCACCTTATAGAAATTCCTTGACAAGTGATAGGAAATACGGTTAAAATCCTATCAGTTCGGAAGGGAAAACGCAAGGTGAAGGGGCAGCGAAGATGATACGGCTAGTTAACGCGAAACAACTTAGCAAAGCAACGGAGCGGGCAAAGGCAAGCAGGCTGTTCGTGCAGCCGTCGAGCCAGCTTCGGCAGTACCACGTCACTAACCGCGAGAACGGCGCGCGGTACACAGTGGACTTCTTCATCAAGGACGGCAGGCGGTTCGGGCACTGCACGTGTTTGGCGGGGCGCAATAACATCGCCTGCAAACACCTCAGTGCGGCGGCGGGTTACCACGTTGCGAGGATGGCGGAGCGGGCGGGTCAGTAAGCCCGACAACGGCTGACCCTCGCTAGAGGACAACGAGCAGAAGGAAGAGAGGCAGATGCGAAGACTGCAACTGATAAAGCCCGGCAGGGCGAACGGCGGGAACGTCGAGTTGATAACAGTGAAGGAAGCGGCGAACCTCTTAGGACTCGCAGAGAACACCATCCACAACGGCGGCGCGGGTACCTCGCGGTTAGAGCGGCGGCGGTTCGGTCGGGCGGTGCGACTGGTGAGGCAGGAGGTCGAAGCCTTTAGGGACGGAGAATATAGGCAGGCAGCGTGATGAGCGGCAAAGGGACATTAGGACTTCCCTATAGCGATGTCCCAATGTCCCCTTCTCTTTCGAGCGGAGAACACACCAATGAAAATAGACCAGAAATACGTCGCCCGGTTGGGGCGCAAGATGTGGGGCTACGACGGTCGCATCGTCGAGAACAAGCGGAGGGTCAGAGACTACCGCTTCTACACCAAAAAGGAAGCCGAGGATGCAGCCGCCACGCTCGTCTCGAAGAATGTGGAGCGCGATTACGAGTGGACGCCCCGCAGTCAGAAAACCACGCTGCTCGCGGCGTGGGAGTCCTTCAAGCAGAAGTATGAGGCGAAAGGTGCGGGCAAGGACTACCGATACCGCCGCAACATGGACTTCATCATCAACATGATTCGCCGCACCTTCGTTGATGAGTTGGGCGCGGGCTTCCTTGTGCGCGACGTGAAGACCAAGCACCTCGTGGAGTGGGCGCAGAGGATGGAACAAGACCCTTCGACCTTGAACGCCTATGCCCGCAGGCTGTCAGGTATGCTCCGCAACGCGCAGGAGACGTTCCCCGACCTCGTGACCTACAGGGTGCCGAAGATAGCGGGCTATGCGCCGAACCCCGACTTAACGAGGGGGCGCATAGTCAAGCCCGCAGAGGTCGCGCTTCTAGTGCCCGCGCTCTTGAACCCCGCGCCGCGCAACCCCAAAACCTCGGTGCTCGCCTACAGGCAGCGCGTGGCGATGTACCGTGACGCGGCGGACGTGTTCCGCATTGCGCTAGTCACGGGCATGAGGGCGAAGGAGATGTTCAGGCTCGCGGAGAGCCAACTCTCGCGCCACGCGAGGCGCATCGAGATAGACAAGACCAAGACGGGCTACAGTCGGCGCATACCCCTGCCCGAAGAGGTCGAAGCCATCTTAGACGCCCGCAGCCGCGACGGGCTGACGGACGGGGAACACTTCTTCCCCGACTTCTTCACCACACAGTTCTACGACTCGCGCATAAGACGGGCGCTCTTTAACGCCTGCGCGGAGGTCGGGCTGGTTTACCGGAGGGATAGGAAGGACGAGGGCTTCACGCTGCACGACGCCCGCGCGACATACATAACGAACATACTGCGCGGAGACGCGGAGAAGGGCATCAAGCCCGTGAGCATCGGGACGGCGATGCGGCTCTCAGGGCACAAGAGCTTGCAGAGCTTCCAGAAGTACGTGAGACTCATCGAGGAAGAGTTTGACGACGCGCCGCGCGCCGCGCTCGTGATGCTGCCCGAAGTGACAGGAGAGCTTCCCTCTTCGAGCCAGCGCGTGGTGGAA
The DNA here is from genome assembly GCA_035652995.1 of Pyrinomonadaceae bacterium. Lineage (GTDB taxonomy): Bacteria > Acidobacteriota > Blastocatellia > Pyrinomonadales > Pyrinomonadaceae > QHXN01. The sequence goes on along the minus strand of DASRCS010000195.1, from coordinate 16,941 downwards.
GCGAAGAACACAGTCAGACCCGACGTTGCCGCCCGTAGGGAGAAGTTCAAGAGTAAGTATCGCGGGCTGACGTGGGTGCCCGTGGAAGGGGTTTGGATGGTGCGAATCATGGACGGCACCAAGCGGAAGTTCGTCGGACTGTTCAAGGACGAAGAGGAAGGCGCGCGGGCGTATGACCGTGAAGCCCGCCGCATCCACGGCGCTGCCGCCGTCCTGAACTTCCCTTCCTCATCTGGCGACATCCGGCACAGAAGCCCGGTGAGCAAATACCACGGCGTGGCGTGGGACGCCGCATCGGGTAAGTGGCGTGCTCGTCTTACGGTCAACGGGAAGGTTCACTCGTTGGGTCGCCATGCGGTCGAAGATGACGCCGCCCGCGCATACGACATGGCTGTCATTCGCTTCGGCGTGGAGAGTGAGTTAAACTTCCCCGCCGAGAACTACCAACTGCGGGTCGTGGCGTAGCAGCCCGGTGAACCGAAAAAAAAAGGACATTGGGACACGCTTATAGAGATGTCCCAATGTCCCTTTCAAAAATTCGACCACTGTGCGCGCCCGTGAGAGCAGTTATCGCGGTCAGAGATGAAATGGACTCCGAACGGACACTTACTACCAATGTCCAGCCGCAAGTCCTTTAGATATAGAATATACGTGATGGTGCGCTCAGTTCTCTGCGAGTTCGACGGCGGGCGCGAGCGCGAAGTCGTGCTGACGATACTGCGCGCCGCCTGAGAGCGCGCCACGCCTTCACCACGCGCGCGACCAGCGCGGCCCCTTGTGGTCTTCGTCGCGCAGGCGCGTGCTGACGCCGGCGCGGAGTTCGAGCAGGCGACCGAAGAGCCAGAGCAAATCCGACAGGCGGTTAAGATAGGGAACGACGTGCGGGTTGAGTTCGACGCCCGACTCCGCGAGGCGCACGACGCAGCGCTCGGCGCGGCGGCAGACGGTGCGCGCAACGTCGAACGCGGCGGCGGCGGCGTGCTCGCCCGGCAGAGACCAGTCGGAGAGGATTCCTTCGGTCGCCTCGACGCGGTTGACGTGCGCGGTCAACGCTTCGACCATCTCCGGCGTGACGTAAGTCGTCGGCGATTCCTCGCCTCCCGCGGGACTCGCAATCGCGCCCGCGACCGTGAACAGCTCGCGCTGAATCGTCTTCGTCAACTCGCGCACTTCGGCGTCCTCGCAGATTGCGCGCGCGAACCCCAACGCCGCGCCCAACTCGTCAACCGTCCCGTAAGCCTCGACGCGCAAGTCCGCCTTCGACACGCGCCCGCCGCCGATCAATCCCGTCTCGCCCTTGTCGCCGTGTTTCGTCGCAATGCTCATACGCACTCCTTCGGAGTGCAGAGGTCAGAGATCGGGGGTCGGAGGTCAGTGAAAGACAAGATGTTTTCAACTGGCCTCTGACCTCCGACCTCCGACCTCTGCTTTTTTCACATCGCCGCGTATCGCTGCTGCCTTCTCAAAAGCCACAGGAAGACCGGCCCGCCCGCGAGCGCCGTGATCGCGCCGACGGGAAGCTCGCCCGCGCCGAGCGCGGTGCGCGCGACCGCGTCGGCAATCATCAAGAACGCCGCGCCGAGCACGAACGAGCAGGGCATGACGACGCGCACGTCCTCGCCGAAGAGGAGGCGGACAGCGTGCGGGACGATCAGGCCGACGAAGCCGATTGTTCCGCCCACCGCGACCGTCACGCCGACGACGAGCGACGACGCGACGTAAACGAGCCGCTCGCTGCGCCGGACGTTGACGCCGAGGCTCTGCGCCGTCTCCTCGTCAACGGCGAGCAGGTGCAGGTCGCGCGTCAGCGCCAAAAGCACGAGCCAGCCCGGAACTAAAAACAGGAGCATCCGCCAGACGAGGTCGAATCCGATCACGTCGAGGCTCCCGATCATCCAGCGCAAGATTTGCATCGCGCGCGAGTAGTCCGCGAAGTATTGCAGGATGACCACGCCCGCCGCCGCGACCGTGTTGACGACCACTCCCGCCAGCAGCAGCGCGCCCGGCAGGACGGTCGCGCCCGTCCGCGCGAGCCGATAGACGACGACGACAGACACGCACGCGCCAATGAACGCCGCGATGAAAACGAACGGCAGGCCCGCGACGCGCGCGCCCATCCCGAAGGCAATCGCCACGCTCGCGCCCAGAGCGCCGCCGCCCGAAACGCCCAGCGTCAGAGGCTCGGCCAGAGGGTTTCTGAACAGCGCCTGCAAAGCCGCGCCGACGAGTCCGAGTGACGCGCCGACGACGCCCGCCAACACCACGCGCGGCAAACGCAGCTCGAAGAAGATGACCCGCGCGCGCTCGTCCGTCCTCAAGGCGAGAAGGTCGAGCCGCTGGTATCCGACCCACAAGGCGAAGAGAGTCGAGACGACCAGCACGCCGCACAGAATCAGAAGCGCGCGCCGCAGCCGCACACCCGCCACGCGGGATTTTAGATTTTGGATTTTAGATTTTGAATTCAATGCCAACGTGCGCGCGCTGTCCATTCCGTCACCTCATTCTAAATCGCCAATCCGAAATCCAAAATCTAAAATCGCTAGAGTTCCGACCAGACGAACGTGCGACCGAACGCCCGGCGCGCGCGCACGTGCTCGTCGCCGTAGATTTCGGCGAGTGTGTCTTCGCGCAGGACTTCGGCGGGCGTCCCCGCAGCGACGACCTCGCCGCGGCTCATCGCGAAGACTTGATCGAACGCGGGGTCGAGGAGCATCAGGTCGTGCGTGATGATGAGCGCGGTCATGCCCTGCTCGTCGCGCAGGCGGCGCAGGTGTCGGACGAGTCCGGCGCGGTGCTTGAGGTCGAGCGCGGCGGAAGGCTCGTCGAGCAGAAGGCATTCGGGCTGCTGCGCGAGCGCGCGTGCGAGCGCGACCATCTGCCGCTCGCCGCCGGATAGCTCGGTGACGGGGCGCGATTCCAGGTGCGAGGCGTCGAGTTCGGCGAGCGCCGCGCGGGCCACCTCAACGTCGCGCGCCGACTCGAAGCGGAAGCGCGACGTGTAAGGGCTGCGTCCCGTCAGCACCACTTCGAGGGCGGTGAACGGGAAGACGGTCGAGACCGTCTGCGGCACGTATGCGACGCGGCGCGCGCGCACCCGCGGCTCGACCTGTACGAGAGGCACGCCGCCGAAGAGGACTTCGCCGCCTGACGGTTTCAGAAGTCCCGCGAGCAGCCGGACGAGAGTTGACTTGCCCGAACCGTTCGCGCCGACGAGCGCCGACAAACGACCGCGCACGACCGCGAGCGACGCGCCGCGCACGACCTCCGGCCCGCCGTCCGAGTACGCGAACCGCAGCCCGCGCGCCTCGACGAGCGCGCCCGCGTGTTCACCTGTTCCTGCTTCGATCAGCATTCCTCTTTCGGACGTTGAGATTCAAACAGGGATGGACAGGATGAACAGGATAGACGATTAGAAATTTCAAATTTGAAATTTCAAATCTCTAATCTGAAATTCTTTAATCCTGTAAATCCTGTCCATCCCTGTTAATAATTCTTTCCCTCGCCTCAAGCGTCTCACTTCTTCTCGAACGCTTCCGGGTGAATCAACTCGGCGAACTTGCGCGTGGTGTCGCCGACGAACTGCGAGGGATGAAGCACCGTCTCGTCGCGCAGTGCATAGACGCGGCCTTCGCGGACTGCGCGGAGCGTGGGGAGTTCCTTCCAGACGGCGAGCGTGTCCTCGTCGAACTGGCCGTTCTCCTTGTGCATCATCAGGTCAATGATCACGTCGGGGTCGAGCGCGACGACGGCCTCCTTCTGCAACTTCCCCCAGCCGTTGCTCGACGGCGGCGAGACGGGTTCGCCGCCCGCGGCCTCAATCGCCTGCGCGAGGAAGCTGCCCGGCGCGGCGGTGTAGATGTCGCGCAGAGTCCCCTGCACGCGGTCAACGACGCAGAGCACGCGGCGGCGCGGGAGGTTGCCGGTCGCGAGCCGCACCGACTCGATCTCGGCGCGCGTCGCGGCTTCGAGTTTCTGCGCGGCGTCGCGGTCGCCCGTCGAGTCGCCGACCAGCTCGATAGCCTTCAGCGCGTCTTCGAGCGTGTTGCTCGGCACGGCGAGCGTGCGGACGCCGAGCGCCTCGATCTTGTCTTTGACGAACTGCGACTGCGCGTCGGAGAAGACGACGAGGTCGGGGCGAAGGCTCGCGATCTGCTCCATGTTCGGGTTGTTCCAGCCGCCGACGCGCGGGAGTCTGTTCACGTCCGGCGGGTAGGTGCAGTAGTCGGAGACGGCGACGACGCGGTCGAACGCGCCGACGCCGTAGAGTATCTCGGTCGTGTTCGGCGAGAGCGAGATGATGCGCGCGGGCCTGCTCGACTGCGGCGCGTTTGTGCGCGTGCCGCCGCGGTTGCACCCGACCACGAGCAGCAACGCCAGCGCCAAAAGCCCCACGCCGAATGGAACGTAGGGGCAGGGCTTGTCCCTGCCCGTGTCCGCGTTGCAAATGGACGGACGGGCAGGGACAAGCCCTGCCCCTACGGCTTTATTCGACGCGTTACTCGAAATTTTCTTCATCTGACTCGACGACCTTTGACTCCGCTCGGTATGGGCAATGCCGGCAACTGCTCTCGCAGCAGTATCCGCGCTTCAGGTGATAGCGCGCGGTGAAGACCACGTAAGCGCCTTCGCGGTAGAAGTCTTCGCCCTCGACGAGCGGCGTCTGTTCGTTCGATCTTTCGGCGGCCTTCACCACACACGACTCCGAGGCTAGAAGTTGAAGGCCGCGCCCGCGCGCCCGTTGATGCGGGGCGTGAGAAAGCCGTTCTCGAAGTATTCCTGGTCGAAGAGGTTTTCGATCCTGCCGAAGAAGCGGAGCGAGCGCGACTCCGAAAGCGGCAGCGTGTAGCTCGCCGTCACGTCGGCGCGGCGCATCCCGTCGAAGCGGTAGGCGCGGCTCGCGAACGTGTTGTTGTCGAAGATGGGCGCGAGGTAGTTGCTCGTCGCCGTGAGGTTGAAGTTGACGGCGACGCGGCGACCGATGCGCTGAGTCGCGTCGAGCGTGAACTGATGATCGGGTATCGCGAGCGAGCGCAGGATGTTCTCGATCTGCGGTCGGCGCTGGTCGCTGTTCGTGTACGTGTAGGACGCGAACAGGTCGAGCGTGTTCGTCGGCGCGAACGTGCCGCTCAGCTCGACGCCGCGCGCGAGTCCGCCGCCCGTGTTGAGGAAGCCGCCGAAGATGCGCCCGAACGGGTCGTTCGGCGTGTCGCCGAAGCCGACGACTTCCTGAAGGCGCGTGTAGAAGTAGCTCGCCGAAAGCCGCACGCGGTTCGAGGCGAGCGACTGGTCAACGCCCGCGTCGAAGGCGATTGAGCGTTCGGGCGCGAGGCGCGGGTCGCCGAGCGGGCCGAAGTCGCCGCCGAAGAAAGAGGTGCCGAAGCGCTCGAAGAGCGAAGGCTCGCGGTAGCCGTTGCCGACGTGCGCGCGCAGCTTCGTGCCCGCCGAGCGGAAGAGGTACGCGACCGAGCCGTCGCCCGTGTACGCCGCGGGCGGCGAAGCGAAATTGATTCCGACGTAGGGCGCGAGCGAAGACGACGGCGTGAACTTCGGGGCGCTCAGGCTGAAAGTCTGCGCGCGGAACGCGGCGGAGAGTTGCAGACGGTCGTCGAGGAATCGAAGCTGATCCTGCGCGAAGAAGGTGTTGCTGCGCTCGCTCACTTCGACCGACGACGTGCCCGCCGCCGGCACGTCGAAAAATCTGTTCAGGTAGCCCTCGCGCTCGAACTCGTACCCGGCATTGACGAAGTTGTGCGGGCCGAGGCGGAAGTCCGCGCGCGCGTCGAGCGTGTTCGTCGAGCCGTCGAAGTTGTTGCGCGTCGGGCCTGACGGCGCGAAGAAGGGCGAGTCCGCCGGGTCGCCGGGCACGCCGGGGCCGGCGCGGAACGAGTTGCGCGTGACGAGTCCGTGGTAGGTGACGGAGTAGCCGAAGGACTCGGTCGGTCGCTGCGAGAACGTGAGAGCGCCTGAGAAGAAGCGACCCGCGCGCGAGTCGTCGGGGTCGTTCGCGCCGGGGAGGAACGTCGCGTCGCCGATGTTGAGATGGCTTATGCCGACTCCCGAATTGTAGCGGCGGAGTTCCGAGAGCGAGACGGGGCGCGCCGTGACGATGCCGCTCGCGGGGACGTTGCCGACGACCTGCGGGTCTGTGTTGAGTTGCGCGAACGAGTCGGACGCATAGACCCTCGCCGTCAGCGTCGCGGTCGGCGACAGGCGGAAGAGGACTCGGCCCTGCGCATTCGTCGTGCGCGCGGCGTCGTCGCCGTCAACGCCGCGCGCGACGTTGAGGTGCGAGACCGCCGCGCTGAAGACGACGCGCTCGGCCTCGCCCGCCGAACCGGAAAATTGCGCGCGCCCTCGGAGCGTGCCGAGGCCGCCGCCTTCGGCGAGAAGACTTCCGTGAAACGGGCCGCCGCCCTCGTCGGTGACGACGTTGACGACGCCGCCGATGGCGTTCGTGCCGTAGAGCGACGAGCCGGAGCCGCGCAGGATTTCGACGCGGCCCGCGTCGGTCACGTCGAAGTCGGCGAGGAAGCTCGACGCGTCGCCCTGCGCGGCGGTCGGGTCGCGGAAGCGCAAGCCGTCAATGAGGACTGAAGTGTCCTGACTCCGAAGGCCGCGAATCTTGATCGAGGTGAGCGAGCCGGGGCCGCCGAGCTGCTGCACGCGGAGGCCGGGCACGGTTCTGAGGGCTTCGGCAATCGTCGGCTCGTCGCGGTCTTCGAGTTCGCGGCGGTTGACGACGCTCGCGGCCTTCGACACTTCGTCAACCGTCTGCGGCGAGTCGGCGGCGGTGACGACGACCTGCTCGGAGACGGCGGCGACTTCGAGTCGAACGTCGAGCGCGGCCTGCGCGTCGCGCCCGACCGTGAACGCGCGCGCGGCGCTGCGGGCGAAGCCTTTGGCCTCGGCTTCGATCAAGTATTCTCCGGGCGCGAGCCGCTCGAAGCGGTAAGCGCCTTGCGCGTCCGTCGTCGTCGAGAGGCGTAGCTGCGTGCGCGCGCGTGCGTAGATCGTGACCGACGCGCCGGAAATCGCCGCGCCCTGCGGGTCTGTGACGCGGCCCGAAACCGAAGCGCCCCGGCCTTGCGCGTGCGCGACGGCGAAGCAGACGAGCGCGAGCGCGCAGGCCGTTAAGAATGTGCGTGTGAAAGACTCTCTCCTCATCTCGAAAACTCCTCTCGCGGCGACGCGGGCGACCGCGCGGCGCGCGTGGAGGGAGAAAGCGGAAGGCGAGAATGTTTGCGCCCGGCGGCTTCACGATTCGCGCGCGAATCGTGAAGCTCAAAAGCGCGGCGGCACTCAAAAACGAAAACGCCCTCGGTCTTCCGCGCGGAAGACCGAGGGCGTGTCGGATGAGATGCCTTCATCGTCCAACCGTCAACGGCCAGCTTTTCGTCGAACCGCAAGCTGAACGCTGAGCGCTGAACGCTTCTCAAAATGCCCGACGCCACTCGCCCTTTCCCGGAGCGTAAGCGGTCGCCTCCGTCGGAAGCAGAGGTCAGAGGCCGGAGGTCAGAGGTCAGTGAAAAGCCGCTCGCTTTCTACTGACCTCTGACCTCCGGCCTCTGACCTCTCATCTGACAGGCAAGGTTTCCTGACTTCCGGCTCGGACGCGCCGCCCTCGTTTGCCTTCCCCGAAATGTTCGAGTGACCTCTGCGCGCGGCAGAGAAGAAGACGACGCGAATCGCCGGTGCACAGTGGCGGGAACCGCGCGGGCTTTTCACCCGACTTCCCTTTGAACCTGCGACGGTCGGCGCGACGAATTCCGCCGCGCCGAATCAGCGATGAAAATTTGAACTTCCAAAGAGCGAACGCCCGACGAGAAACTTTTGCGGCCAACGCGCCGCGCCCGAAGTTGCCGGTCGTTGAGGTGAGACAAGCTACCACCGGCTTCGAGGGCGGTCAAGCCGCGGCGAAGAAGACGCGCGACGGCGACCGGCGAAAACTCTCGGGGGCGGCTCAAGGAGTTCTCTTCTCGGCGAGAGTTTTTTTGATCTTCGCGACGAGTTCGCGCGCAGGCGCGGCGTAGTCGCCCGCGGGGTCGAGGCGCAGGTACTCCTGGTACTCGTCGAGAGCGCGCGCGGGCTGGCCGAGTTTAAGGAGGACGTTGCCGGCGAGCAGGTGCGCCTCGGCGAGTTCGGGCTTGAGTTGAATGGTGCGACCGATGTGCGGCGCGGCCTTTACAACTTGGTCTGTGTCGAGATAGACGCGGGCGAGCGAGAGGTGCGCCTGCCACGAAGAGTCGTCGAGCTTGAGCGCGGCTGTGAGCGACTCTTCCGCCTCCGAGAATTTTTTGAGTTGCCGCCGCGCTTCGCCGAGAGCGATGAGCGCGGCGGCGGAGTGCGGGTCAATCTCGGCGGCGCGCGCGAGCGACGTTTCGGCCTCGTCGAAGCGGCGCGCCTTCATGTGCGCCGAGGCGAGAAGCATCTGCGCCTGAAAAAAATCGGGGTAGATTTCGACGGCCCTGCGGAGGTGCGCGACGCCCTCCGAGTCCTTGCCCTTCGAGAGCGCGGCGCTCCCGCGCTCGAACTCCCTGCGCGCGTCTTCGGGCACGCGCGCGTCAACGGCTGAGGCGGGCGCGCCCGCCGCGACGCACGTCGGCGAGGTCGTGTCGGGCATCATTTCGACATCGAGGTAAGCGCGGAAGACGAGGACGAGTTCGACCTGCCGCCGTTCGGTCTGGTAGCAGGGCGCGGAGAGGTTGACGACGTACTGGCCGCGCACGAGCGCCGCGAAGTGAAAGCGCCCGCGGCTGTCGGTCGCCATCTGGTCGAGCGTGCCGCCGCCGACCTTCTCCAAAGTGACGCGCACGCCCGCGGCGGGCGAGAGGTTGCCGGCGAGTCGCACCTGACCCGTGATGTCAACGTTCGTCGTCGAGGGGTTGTAGGTGTCGCGGTCGCGCTCGGCGGTTTGCGCGAGTGTCGTGCGCGCGAATGCGGCGAGGGAGAAGACGAGGAGCGTTAAAAGGAAGCGCCGTTTCATGCGGCTTTTGCCCTCACTGCTTTCGCGCGCGGCGTTCTGACGGTGGAGCGAATATCCTCCCGCGCGGGGGTGAAAAGCAAGAACGGGGGCCGACTCCTAAATCAGCCCCCATTCTTTTGTGAAGCGGCCCGGCCCGACTTCGGGCCGCCTCGGTTTGAAGCGCGGGCTAGAAGCTGTACCTCAGCCCGAACTGGATGAGACGCGGCGGGACTGCCGTGTCGGTGATGCGACCGAGCGTCGAGAGCGTGCCGACGTTCAGCGCCGAGGGGAAGCGGAAGACCGGGTGGTTGAAGAGGTTGAAGAAGTCGGCTCGGAACTCGAACTGGTGGCGCTCGGCGATGTGGAAGTGCTTCATGATTGACATGTCCCAGTCCGACTGGCGCGGGCCGCGGAAGGCGTTGCGCGGCGTATTGCCGAAGCCGGTCGCGCCGGGGTTCGACGCGAATCCCGTGGCGGGGATGATGGGAGCCGTCGTGAAGCAGGCCGGGTTGATGTAGTGGTCAAGGCGATCCTCGATGCGGCCCGTCGTGTAGGCCGACTGGATGCTGGAGCAGACGAACTGCGCCGTCCCGGCAGCCGTGCCGAAGATGCCGCCCGAAGTGCTGTCCGTCACCGAGAACGGAAGGCCCTTCTGGTAGGTCGTGATCCCGCTGACCGTCCAGCCGCGGAAGACCTGGTTGTCCATGAAGCCGCCCTGCGGCACGGGGATGTCGTAGGAGTAGCTCACCACCAAACGGTGCGGGCGGTCGAAGTCGCCGCGCGCGAAGTTCTGCTGCGGGTTCGACTGGTCGTTGTAGATGTTCGCGCCGTTCTGGCCGGCGCGGGTGGCGTTCAGCTCGTCGGTCGAGAGCGAGCCGCTCACGTTGTCGCGCTCGCGCGAGTAGGTGTAGGCCGCCTGGAAGTAGATGCCCTTTTGCAGGCGGTGCAGCACCGTCACCTGAAGCGAGTTGTAGATCGCCACGCCGATGTTGCCGGAGTAGCGCGCGCCGCGCTTGCGCGAGAGTCCGAGTATCTGGTGGCGCAGCTCCTCGTTGTTCACCGTGTTGTTGGTGATCGTGTAGGTGACGCCGTTGATGTCGGTGACGTGAACCGGGTTCGAGGGGCCGGCGACGACGGCCTGGTACGGGTCCCAGATGCCGAGTCCGCCGACGTAGTGCGTGCCGACGTAGCCGACCTCGGTCGCCCAGCCGCCGCCGAGTTCGCGCTGGAAGGTGACGTTCCACTGCTGCGTATAGGGCGTGTAGGCGTCGAGCGGCGCGGACGTGAACGACGCGAGGTTGATCGAGCAGTCGGTCGCCGTGCCGCCGTAGTTCAGGCAGCGGTTCCCGGCGGCGTCAACGAAGATCGGTGCGACTCCGGGGTCGTTCGGGTCGAGCGGCCCACTGCCCGACACGCGGCGCAGTCCAGCGAAGCGCGTGGCCGAGGGGATGAACGCCGCGGCGATGATCGAGGGCGGCGGGATGCTGCCCAAGGGGTTCGCCAGTTGGAACGCCGCCGGGTTGGCGTTCGACGAGAGCGGCTGGACGGTGAACGGCGCGGCCAGCGAGTTCTGAAGGATGTTCTGGTTCGACAGCCGCTGGTAGTAGATGCCGTAGCCGCCGCGGACGACGTTCTTCTGGTCGCCCTTCAAGTCCCACGCGAAGCCGACGCGCGGCGCCCAGTTGTTGCCGTCGAAGCACGACTTGAGCGCGCAGTCGGTGACGCCGGGCGTGCCCTGGAAGCCGCCGAGGTTGACCTTCTCAGGAATCAGGAACGGGTTGAGTCCGCGCGCGGCGAGCGACGGGTCGAAGATGCCCGCGCGGTAGAGCTTGTCGTGGCCGAAGCTCATGCCCTCCCAGCGGACGCCGAGGTTGAAAGTGAGCCGCGGCGAGTAGCGGTAGTCGTCCTGGAAGAAGCCCGCGTAATCGGTCGCGACGAAGTTGCGCGCCGGGTCGCCGAAGGCCGACTGGATGGCCGTGACGCGACCGCGCAGGAAGTTCTGGAAGGCCGTGCAGTCGTTCGTGTCCTTCGTGCAGTTGGCGAGCGCGAGACTCTGCGTCCCCGTCGCGCCGAAGGTCAGCGAGCCGCGCACGGAGAAGTTGTTGAAGCGGTTGAGCTGGTACTGGATGCGCTCGCCGCCGAACCTCATGCTGTGCTTGCCGTGAATGAGCGAGTAGGTGTCCACCAGGTTGTACTGGTTCGACGTGGTCGCGCGGTCGTCGTTGACGCCCGTGCCTATTGAGAACAGGCCCGTGACCGCGACGCGGTACATTCCGGGGAACTGGTCGCTGTTGCCGCGCGTCGCGCCGATGTCTTGCAGCGTCACGGGGTCGAAGGGCTGCTGCGCGGCGATGTAGCGGCTGTAGCCGGCGCGCAGCTCGTTCAGTTGCGAGGGGTTGATGATGTGCGTGTAGTTGAGCGAGAAGAAGCGGTTCTTCTGCACGTCGGTGCGCGGGAACGTCAGGCTCGTGTCGGTGCCGTAGGGCTTGGCAATCGAGCCGTTGTCCCAGAACCAGCGCCCGGTGAGCTTCTCCTTGCCGTCGCGCCAGAAGTGGTCGTAGCTGATCGTGTACTGGTTGTCAACGACCGGCGCGACGGCCTTGAAGAAGCAGTTGAAGACGCCGCCGCTGACCCCGCCGCAGCCGGACTGCCCGACGCGCGGCACGAGGAACGTCCCGCCGTAGCGCGAATCTTTGACGTTCAGGATGTTGACGGCGACGGGATCAATCTGCGCGGGCGTCAGCCCGAAGGCCGGGGCGAGGAGCGCCGCGGAAGTCGTGCCGTCGGAGTTGGTCGGGAAAGACTGCACGACCGGGCTGGTCGTCGAGCCGTTCGGGTCAACGCCGTTGCGCGCGCGCACGCCCTGGTAGTTGAAGAACCAGAAGCCGCCCGCCTTCGGCACGGGGCCGGAGGCCGAGCCGCCGAAGACCGTCTGCAAGAGCTTGCCGCGCTTCGAGCCGGCGCGGTTGGCGAAGAAGTCGTTGGCGTTCAGAGCGTCGTTGCGGTGCGTCAGATACAGGTCGTAGTGAAAGTCCTTCGACCCGGTCTTGATGACGAGGCCGAGCGCGCCGCCGCCCTTGCTCCCCTGCGTCGCGTCGTAGAGCGAGGTCGCGACCTTGAACTCCTGAAGCACGTTCGGGTTCGGCAGCGGAACGGTGTCGAAGTGCGCGAGGTTGAAGTCGTTGACGTTGACGCCTTCGAGGGTGATGCTGTTGTTCGAGGTGCGGCCCCCGTTGACGTTCACGTCAACGCTGCCGCGGCCCGCGGTGCGAACGTCGGTCGGCTCGCTGGCCGTGCCCGCCGAGAGTGAGAGGAGGAAGAGGACGTTGGGGTTCGCGAGCGGCAGGCGCTCCATCGTCTGCGCGGTGATGGCCGTGCCCGTGACGGCGCTCGAAGGGTTGATGAGCGTCGTCTCGGCCTGCACCTCGACGGTCTCGTTGACGCCGCCGACCGTGAGCGCAACGTCCTGCCGCGTCGTCTCGGTGATGCGAACCTCGACGCCGTTGACGACGACCTTCTTGAAGTTCTTGGCCGTCACCTCGACGCGGTAGGTTCCGGGCGGGAGCAGCGTCGCCGAGTAGCCGCCGTCGCCGCCGGTCGTCACGCGGCGCTCGGAGTTGCCGGTCTTCTCGTTGATGATGTCAACGGTCGCGCCGGGGACGACCGAGCCTTGCGGGTCTGTGACGACGCCGTTGATGCCGCCGGTCTGCGAGCCTTGCGCGAAGGCGGGGGCGCAGACCAGCGCGGCGAGCAACACGCCCGCCAGTAGTCTTAAAACGCTTCTCATACAATCATCCTCCTCTGCCGGTTGCTGTTGGGTTGGACGAAGGGAACGGTCAGCCGCGCGCGAGGCGCTTGAGTCGGCTGACGAGACTTAAAAGGCCGCCCGCTTGTTTAAAAAAGCCGCCGGGTAAAGTGCGGCCCGGAGAATGACTGCGGAGAAGATTGTGGATGAAAAAGTCGAGATGAATGGCCGCCCGGATTTTATCTTCGCGCGGCGTGACGCCCTGGGTTCGCGTTCACGAATTCACAAGGCAATAGTCATGCCCGCTCGCGCGCCGTGCGGAAAACTTCGGAGGCTTCGATTATAGTCTCTGCCGCGCGCCCGCGCGGATACGATTTTTTGGATACTGCTTCAATTTTATGGAGAGCCGGCGAACGATTCGATGAGACCAACCGAGGCCGAACCCGGAGCCGACGCGACCGCAGAGCGACGGCGCGTGCAGGTCGGGTGTCAGGGCTGGAACTACGACGACTGGGTGACGCCGCGCGCGGCGGCGCGGCCCGTCTTCTACCCGCGCGGCACCCGCGCCGAAGCGATGCTCGACGCTTACGCCTGCGCCTTCGACACCGTCGAAGTTGACTCGACCTTCTACGCCGTGCCGACCGACGCGACCTTCGACGCCTGGGCGCGCAGGACTCCCGAAGCGTTCACCTTCGCTCTGAAACTCCCGCGCGAGATAACGCACGAGCAAGCCCTGCGCGGCGCGCGCGCGGCGGGCGTGCTGGGTGAGTTCACGCGCGGCGCGCGCAGGCTCGAAGAAAAACTCGCGGCGGTGCTGGTGCAGATGCCGCCGCAGTTCGAGGCGACGCGCGAGAACTTCGGCGCGCTCGAAGAGTTCCTGCCGCTGCTCCCGCGCGACATCCGTTTCGCGTTCGAGTTCCGCGACACGTTCTGGTTCGACGAAGAGATGCTCGCGCCGCTCGCGCGCCACGCGAACGTCTCGCTCGCGCTCGTCGAAGGCCCTTGGGCCACGCGAGAGAGAATCTGGCGCGCCGCCGCCGCGTTGCTCGACTCGACCGACTTCGCCTACACACGCTTCATGGGCGAGCGCGACCTCACGCGCTTCGACCGAGTAGCGCGCCCGCGCGACGCGAACCTCGAACGCTGGGCCGCCGCAGTCGAGCGCCTGCGCGAGCGCGTGCCGCAGGTCTTCGCCTACTTCAGCAACTACTACGAAGGCCACGCGCCCGCCAGCGCCAACAAGCTCAAGCGACTGCTCGGCCTGCCCGTCACAGACCCCGACGAGTTGGAGAACCAGCCGACGCTCTTCTGAATTGCGGATTTCGGAATGCGGAATGCGGATTGGCGCCAGGAAAGAGTCGGGCTGACTTTCCTCTGCGGCTCCAGCGCGTTTATGAGATTAAATTTCGCGCCAGCGACATAAAGCTCGCAAAGGAAAAGGCACGGCTTTCACTGTTCATCAATCCGCAATCCGAAATCCGCATTCCGCAATCCACATTTTGTGGTATCCTTCTCGGCGCTAAATGCCCCCGGAAAATTTGGTTCCATGAGCATCTCTGCCTTCGGAGGGAGGAGAATATTTCCATGCGCCTTGTGAACAGATCGAAAGTCCTTTTCGCGTCCGCCGCCGTCGCCCTTTCGCTCGCGGCCACAGCGTGCCAGCAGGGGACGGAGACGAACAACGCCGCCAACGCGAACTCCGGCAACACGAACTCGACCGTCAACGTCAACAGCTCGAACAGCGCCAACATGACGACCTCGACGATCACGACCAACACCGGCCAGACCATCGAGGCGAAGGAGCCGGACAAGTACAGCGCGACCGTGGTCATCAACGCCGCGGCCACGGGGCAGAAGCAGGCGGGCGGGCAGTTGCAGCTCAAGGTCGCGCGCAACGGCTCAGACCGCCGCTACTCGGTTGACACGAAGCTGCCCGGCGTCGGCGAGATCGTCTATCTGGAGAAGGGCGACAAGCACTACGTCATCTTCCCCGCGCGCAAGCAGTACGCCGAGCTGACGCAGGACATGACCGGAGTCAACATGGACGCCGTGCGCTCGATGACGCCGGGGCAGATCGTCGCCTTCGTCGAGCGCCAGCAGGGCGTCGAGCGCGGCGGCGACGAGACTCTGAACAACCGCCCCGTGACGAAGTACAAGGTCGCCGGTCGCACGCAGACGCAGACCACCGCCGGGCAGGTGCAGGGCGAGACCTACATCTACGTTGACAAGGAGACGGGGCTGCCGCTGAGGGTCGAGGGCTTCGGCACTTCGACGGGCAACGTGCAGGGCGTTTCGGGCGGCAACCTCGTCGCCGAGATGCAGGATTTGAAGACCGACGTTGACCCCTCGGAGTTCGAGCTGCCGCAAGGCTACTCGCAGATCACGCCCGAACAGGTCAGGCAGTACGCGCAGCAGGCCGCGGCCTTCATGCAGACCGTCATGGGCTTCATCAACCAGCAACAGCAGCAGGGCGCGGCACCGGCGTTGACTCCGACGCCCACGCCCGCGAGGTGAAGAGGCCGAGGGGAACCAGATGAGATTCATACTCGCGCTCATCCTCGGCGTCATCCTCGGCGGCGTCGCCGCGTACTTCCTCTTCGTCGGCGCGCCGCACGCGCGACTCGCGAAAGGCGAGCCGGTGCGCGCGCCCGACGCCGGAGGCCCGCCGCCCGGAACAGCCGTCGTCGAACTCGACGAGCAGTTCTTCAACACGCTGCTCGCCACGATCTTCAAAGACATCGGCAAGCCGACTTTCCCGCCGGGCACGTCGGGCGGTTGTCAGAATCAGGTCGTCATCGAGCCGAACGCCGACGGCACACAGACCGCGGTCGTCCTGCGCGACGGGAAGGTCAGCGTCCCGCTCGCCTTCAGCGGCACATACGATTTGATGGGCTGCCAGAACATCCGCGGCACGGCGGAGGCGAACATTGACCTGCGCTTCGCCGCGGACGAGCAGACGCTCTACGGCCAGTTGAACGTCGCGGGCGTCAACGTCGAGGGGATGTCGCCTCTGCTCGGCGGACTCATCACGGCCTTCGTGCAGGGCGCGATCAACCAGCGCGTCAACCCGCTCGTCCTCATGCGCGGCCAGCAGCTCACGCTCAACATCCCCGTGCAGGCCGCGGGCGGCACGCTCCACGCGCAGGCCAAGGATGTGCGCGAAGAGGTCAAGGACGGCAAGCTCCGGCTCTACGTCACCTACGACTTCAAAGGCTCGAAGGGCACGCCGGGGCAGCAGTGAGACGCGCCGCCCGCGCGTCTTCAGTTTCGCGTTCAAATTTTCGGACGGGGCCACAAATTTTCGGAGGCGTGGCCCTCCGTCATCCCTCAAATCACCTGATTTTTCGCCCAAAATCGCACGTCTCGCAGTTGGCATCAACGTTGCTTTCTTCGGCGACGAACGCCCCGAATTCAGTCTGAGCGGATTGGGTTCCTTCCCACGAACAGCTTGAGCACCCGGCATTAGTCGGGCACCCCCGCCGCTTCTGACGCGGCCAGCTTTTGCGTTTTCAGGGGCCGCCGACGCGCGCTCGCACAGAGACGAAACGGTCGGCGACGACAAGTTCTTCCCTTCAAACTTCGAGGAGAACATCATGGGTGAGAGGAAATTCAGCGACAAGTTTTTCGCCTCGCTGTTCGCGGCGGCGCTCTGCCTCCTGCTGAGCGCCACGGCGTCGGCGCAGTCCACCGCGACCGTCCAGGGCACCGTCACCGACCAGCAGGGCGCGGTCGTGCCGAACGCGAAGGTCGTCGTCCACAACAACGCGACCGGACTCGAACGCACCGCGCAGACCGACGCCGACGGCAACTACCAGGTCGCGGCGCTACCTCCGGGCGTCTATCGCGTCGAGGTTCAGGCCCAGGGGTTCCAGGGCCAGTCGGTCGGCGCGCTCAACGTGGACGTGGCGCGCACCGTCGTGCAGAATTTCCAGCTCGGCATCGGGCAGGTCACGCAGTCGGTGACGGTCACGTCCGACGCGCCCGTCGTCGAGACGGCGACCACCTCGGTCGGCACGGTCATCAGCCAGCGCACCGTGCAGGAGATTCCCTTAAACGGTCGCCACTTCGTTGACCTCGGCCTGCTGCTGCCCGGCTCGGTCACGCCGCCGCAGAACGGATTTCTGACCGCGCCTCTCCGCGGGCAAGGCTCGTTCGCCATCAACACCGCCGGCAACCGCGAGGACACCGTCAACTTCCAGATCAACGGCGTCAACCTCAACGACATGGTGCAGAA
>DASRCS010000194.1:0-7191 GCA_035652995.1 Pyrinomonadaceae bacterium | reverse complement strand
CAATCGCCGAGCGACACCGCAACGCCTACCAGAAGGCCGCGCGTCATCTGAAGCGCGCGAAGGCCCTCCGCAAAAAGCTCGGTGATGAAGGCGGTTGGGACGCTTACCTGCGTGACCTACGGGCGCGCTACGCGAACCTGCCGGCGATGCAAGACGAGATGCGCAAGGCGCGACTATAACAAAAGCGACGCGCGGATGAACTGCCTGGGCCCTCAGACGTTGATAGAGACACGGAGGCCGCTCAGGTAGTTTCTGCGAGGGTGGGCGCGGGTTAAAGTCGAAGTCCGTCGAAGTCCTCGGTGCGACACCTCACGCCCGGCAAGCTTGCCCGCGTCCGCCCGGCGCCCGGACGGGCTCATAATGCCCGCTCGGCATGTTCGAGAAGCCAAGCCCCCTTGAGGAACTTCGGATGAGAGAAGAAAGGCAAAGGCACATACTCCTGTGCGTCGCCGGGCTGACGCCGCAGATCGTCACGGAGACGCTCTACGCGCTGACGCGGCAGGCGGGCGAGTGCGTTGACGAAATCCGCGTCATCACGACACTCGACGGGCGCGACAAGATCATGACCGGCGTAGTGAACGGCAGGGGGCGGCCCGAAGAGTCGCTGCTACACCCGGAGGCCGGACAGTTCTACGCCTTCTGCCGCGACTTCGGGATAGACTCGCGCGCGATCAGGTTCGACGAGAAGACAATCTCGCTCCTGCACACGCGCGACGGGCTGACGCTGCCCGACATACGCACGCCCGAGGAGAACGAGCTGGCGGGCGACAGGATTTGTGACATCGTGCGCGAGTTGACGAAAGACCCGGGCACGCGCATACACGCCTCCGCGGCGGGCGGGCGCAAGACGATGGGCATCTACCTGACCGCCGCGATGCAGTTGTTCGGTCGCGCGCAGGACACGCTCTCGCACGTGCTGGTCAACGAGGAGTTCGAAGGCAACCCCGCCTTCTACTACCCGCCGCCGAAGCCGGTCAGGCTGAGGACGAGAGACGGGCGCGAGGTCTCCACGGAGGACGCGCGAATCTACCTCGCGCCGATCCCGTTCATAAGGCTGCGCGGCGTGCGCTCGAACTGGCTCTACGGGCAGAGCGCGAACAGCTACGGCCAGATCGTTCGGAGCGCGCAGGACAACCTGGACTTCATCGAGAAGGAGTACGACCTCAACGTTGACCTTCGGCGCAGCCGCGTCGTCGTCGGGCAGGGCTTGCGCGTGATAAGCCTCACGCCGCGCGAACTCTTTTTCTACGCGATGTTCGCGCTCTTCCGGCTCGAAGGGCGCGGCGGCGACGGCGTCGTCTCGCTGTTCCAACTCCGGCGCGCCGACTTCGACGCCACGTTCAGGCGCGTCACAGCCGCGCGGGGCCGTGAGATAGGGCTCGACAAGAGCGTCGTCTATCCGGGCTTCGGCTTCCTCGAAAAGATGTTGGGGCAGTTGGCGAGCGCCGAGCAGATTCCCGAATTCATGTCGAAGTTCTATACGCTTAACGCGCGCATCAAGGAGAAACTCGACGGGCTGCCCGAACAGTTCACGCTCACCTCGCGCGAAGACCGCGGCAAGGCCTGCTACCAGTTGCCGCTCCCGCCCGAACGCATCAAGTTTGTCTCCTGACTCAGCGCCCGCGCGCCGCGGGCGGCAACCTTGCCGGACAGATTGCCAGCCGAACCTGAGCCGGCGCTCCTCGTTTATCCTTCCGCCTCGGAAGGAGGGGGCGTGCCGTGCTAATCGGAAAATACTTCATCAGCCCACACGCGTTGCTGCGGATGGCGCAGCGTAACCTCGGCCCAGCCGACCTCGCCGCCGTGTTGCGACACGGCCATACGGAGCACCGCGCCGGCGCAACCTTTTACTTCCTCGGCGAGCGCGACGTGCCGGAAGGGATGGAGCGCGCGCTCGAAAGACTCGTCGGGACGACGATCGTCATAGAGGGTGGGCGCGTCAGCACGGTCTATCGCAACCGCCGCGCGCTGTCGCGCATCAGGCGAAAGAGCAAGTGGCACCGCTCGCGCAAGCCTTGCGCGCGCGCCGGCGGTCTGGCGCTCGGAGCGTGAGTCCGTAGGAGGTGAGTGAAGATGAGGAGAGATGAGGCGTCGGGCCGCGCGTTGAAAGAGAGTTTCGCGCCCACGCGGGGCGGCGGGGGCGGAGAGTCGCAGGGGCTCGAGTCCGAAGATGCGCGGCGCTTGTCGCTCGGGCACGCGGCTCCGAGAAGCGTGGGGAACGGCGCGCGTGCGTGTCCCCTGTGTGGTGAGCGGCACGCGGGAGGGGCGAGTTTTTGCGCAGCCTGCGGCTTCGCGCTCGGTCAAGCCGCGGGGGCTAGTTTTTCGAGGACTTCGGCTTCGGCGTGTGCCCGTCCGGGCGTGCTCAGGCGCGCTTTGGCGTCTGTTATTGACAGGCTCGTGCCGCTGCCGTTCGTCGCGTACCTGTTCCCCGCTTGGGGCATGTTAGTGTTCGCGTACCAACTGCTTTGCGACGGCACGCCCGCGGGGCGAGGCGCGGGGAAGAGACTGGGAAGGCTTCGGGTCGTGCGCGCCGACTCTTTCGAGCCGTGCGGCGTCGCGCGCTGCGTCGTGCGACGCTTCGGCCCGGCGCTGTGCCAGCTCGCTTACTGCTACTGGAAGTTCGTCTGGGTAGCCGTCGCTTACGAACTCGCGTCGCTGGCTTTCGTTCTCCTCAACCACTCGGGTCGCAGGCCTGAGGATTATCTCGCCGGCACGCGGGTCGTGACGGAGCGCGCTTACAAGAAGGCGCGGCGCGCATGCGAGACGTGCGGGGGGGCGATGCGCGCGGGCGCGGACTTCTGCCGGCACTGCGGCGCGGCCTCATCTACGGGTGCGCCCTCCAGTCGTGAAGAGATCGTCAACGGCCACGCGCAGCCCGGCTTCTGACTTCGCCTTCAGCTTTTAGTCGCTGCTTTCAAAAGGACGAACGGCTGATGCACAAAAGGCCAACTCCATTCGACGTGCTGACGGAGCCGACGAGCCTTCTGCGTGCCTGGCGGCGCGTGCGCGCAAACCGGGGCGCGGCTGGCGTGGATCAGGTGACGTTGGCGGAGTTCGAGCGCGACTTGCAGGCGAACCTCGAAGCGCTCTCGGCACGTCTGCGCGAGGGTCGTTACTACCCGATGCCCGTTCGCACGGTGCAGATGAGAAAGGCCGCGGGCGGCACGCGCACGCTCGGAATACTCACGGTCGAAGACCGCATCGTGCAGCGCGCGGCGCTCGACGCCCTGGAGCCTTTGTTCGAGCCTTCGTTCCTCGAATGCAGTTACGGCTTCCGCCCGAACCGCTCGGTGGAGTTGGCGGTCGAGCGGGTGCTGGCTTACAGGGCCGGGGGCGACGCATACGTCGTTGACGCAGACATCGCGGACTGCTTCGGCACACTAGACCACGACCTGCTCATGCGTCTGGTCGGCGCTCGCGTGCGCGACAAGCGGATGCTCGCACTCATACGCATGTGGCTCGATGCGGGTCTCGTGCTCCCGGCCACGCCGCGCGCGGACGAGCAGGGCGGCGCGGGGGTGCTTGAGAGGGCGACCGATTACGTCGGCGGCTCGATGGACGCGGCCATCATGCACCTGCTCGACGAGCGCGGTTACGGCGCTTACGGCTACGGGGGTTACGCGGATTATCAGGCGGCGACGACTCAGGACGAGGCCGGCGCGGAAGGCGGAGAGGCGTGCGACCCCGCGGAGGAGGCGCGGAGGCGCGCGCGCAAGGAGGCTTTCAAGCGTCTGGGGCGCGACGGCGTCCTTCTGATGCTGACCTACGCGAACCGCGCGCGCCGCCTTCTGTCGCCTGCGACGCTCTTGTTGACGGGCGCGGCTGCGCTCGGAGTGGTCGCGTACCCGGCGGCGGCGCGCGCCGTGCGCAGGCGCCTGGGCGCGCGGGCGGCGGGGGCTGTGCAGGGCGGCTCGCTCTCTCCGTTGCTGTCGAACGCCTATCTGCACGAGTTCGACGTTGCCATGACCAGAGCGGGACTGCACCTCGTGCGCTACGCCGACGACTTCGTGATCCTCTGCCGCGGCGAGGCGGAGGCGCGCGAGGCTCTGGGGCTGGCGGCGCGCAAGCTTGCGGAGATGCGCCTGCGCGTCAACCCCGCGAAGACGCGCGTCACGCGGTTCGACGCGGGCTTCGTCTTCCTGGGTTACAGGTTCGGCGGCGGGGCGTCGCCGGCGTCGCCGCCGGTCGTGCCGGTCGCACCGGTCGCGCGGCTCGAAGAGTCTTCGGGCCTGGCCGGGCACGTGCGCACGGGTCTTTCGGCGGCGGCGCGCGCGGGCAAGTTCGCAAAGCGACAGGGTGGCAAAGGATTGTCGAAGCTCGGCGCGCTCGTCCGGAAGCGGAGGCAGGGAGGCGAGGAAGAGTGAGCGCCGACGCGGTAAGCGAACAACTCGACCTTCTGGCGCGTCTTCTCGAAGAGAACGGATACGCAGTCGAAGTTAACTACGCGGGCGCGACGATCACGGTCTGGACGGACGAGTGGCCGATACAGTTACGCGTCTCGCCGAAAGAGAGAGTGGCTGCCGCCGCGGATGACGAAGGAGAAGGGGTCGGTTGAATTAAGGGTGGCGCGCGTCGTGAGTCCGAGTTTCGGTCGCTCGGCGCGGAAGGGCGCGCAGGCTTGAACGCATGAGAGGAGTTCGGCGAAAGGGTGACGGGCGATGGCGATTCTTTACATTACTGAGCAGGGGGCGACGGTTGGTCGTGCGGACGGTCGCATCGTCGTGACGAAGGACAAGCGCGTGCTCGAAGACATGCCCGCGCTCAAGGTCGAGCACATAGTCGCATACGGCAATGTGCACCTGACGCCCTCGACCGTGGCCTTCTGCCTTCAGCAGGGGGTGGAGGTCGCGTTCCTCTCGATGGCCGGCGTCTATCGCGGGCGGTTGCAGCCGGAGTTCACGAAGAACGTCGTGCTGCGGCAACAGCAGTACCTTCGCGCGGCGGACGCCTCCTTCTGCCGCGCCTTGGCGAGCACGATTGTGGTGGGCAAGATACGCAACATGATCGCGATGGCGAGGCGACAGAGGCGGCTGCGAGAAGAAGGGCGCTCGCCCGTCGCGGAGCTTGAGGCTATTCTGCCGCGCGTGGCATCAGCGCAGACGCTCGAAAGCCTCAACGGGTTCGAGGGCGCGGCCTCTGCCGCCTACTTCCGGAGTTTCCGCGCGGCGCTTAAGGACGACTGGGGATTTACGGCGCGCGCTTATCACCCGCCGACCGACCCCGTGAACGCGCTGCTCTCGCTCGGCTACACGCTGCTCTACAACAACGTTCTGACGGCGGTCGGGGTAGTAGGCCTCGATCCCTATATGGGCTACTTCCACCGCCCGCGGCAGGGGCACGCGGCGCTGGCCTCAGACCTGATGGAGGAGCACCGCTCCGTGGTTGTTGATCCGCTCGTGCTGACGGCGCTCAATAAGCGCATGATCACGGGGCACGACTTCCGTCAGGAGTCGGGCGGCGGGCTGCGCCTGACGGCGGGCGCGCTCAAACGCTTCCTCTCGCTCTACGCGGCACGCATAAGCGAGACGGTTAGCTACCCGGCCAGCGGCATACGCACGTCGTACCGACAGGTGCTCGAACTTCAGGCGCGCCACTTCGCGCGCGTCGTGCTGGGCGAGGAGACTACTTACCGTCCGTACGGCGCGGAGGCGGCGATACAGCCGAAGTAAGGGAGGGGAGACGTGTGTTCATCGTGGTGGCCTACGACATCCCGGACGACCGCAGGCGGACGCGGCTGCACAAGGCTCTGAAGCACTTCGGTTCGCCCGTGCAGTGGAGCGTCTTCGAGTGCCACCTCACGGCGCGGCAGCTGGAACAGATGAAGCGTGTGATCGCCGAAATCTTCGACGAGCGCACGGATCACGTCCGCTTCTACTACCTCTGCGAGATGTGCGTCCGGCGCAACGAGGCGACGCGCGCGAGCCGCCGAACCTCAGACCCCAAGGCCGTCATCCTTTGAGCCAGCCGAAGCCTGCGCGTCGAAGGCTCAAGATGTTGGGGCAGTCTTGGGAGTCATGCGCAATCCGGTGTGGAAAAATGGTCTGCAAAGGCTTGCTGTAATTAGGGGGATGAGACAAATGCGTTAGAGGCGGACACTTACACCGGTCACGCGTAAACTCTGCCCGCCGGGAGGAATGTTGTAAAAGCCCGGACTGTTTTGATGCGCCGGAACTCAAGCCGTGCGGTGTCAGCGCCTTACCAATCTGAACGTTTGGAATATTCTTGTGAGATGTGAACTTGTTAGAGTGACTAAGCTTAATGCTGCGCGAGACTACCGGCACAAAAGGCGGATATCTCATTTGCTGCTGATCTGCCAAAAAGCCTTTGCAAAACCGAGCAAATGTGATACTTACAGCCTCGACGGTGAAGTTGAAGACGCGACTATTAGTCAGCCGCGCGAAGGAATACGGACGCCTGGTTCGTTCGCGTAGCCTCCGTGTGAAGTTGAAGACGCGACTATTAGTCAGCCGCGCGAAGAGTTCTGCTCGCTCTCGCCGGCCTGCGGGGCGTCGTGTGAAGTTGAAGACGCGACTATTAGTCAGCCGCGCGAAGCCTCGCCCAGGACGAACACGTTGCCGCGCGACACGTGAAGTTGAAGACGCGACTATTAGTCAGCCGCGCGACTGTCCGCCCTCCATGTCAGCTTTCAAATTTCGGGGTGAAGTTGAAGACGCGACTATTAGTCAGCCGCGCTTTACCCCCTCCCTCCGTACCCCTTCCCCCCGTACCCTGTGAAGTTGAAGACGCGACTATTAGTCAGCCGCGCTGCGCCTGCGGCACCACGAGACGATGGCGGTACTCCGTGAAGTTGAAGACGCGACTATTAGTCAGCCGCGCTTTCTGTACGAGCACAGTCAACGGGGCGAAGAATAAGTGAAGTTGAAGACGCGACTATTAGTCAGCCGCGCTAAGGCCTCACCGCCGAGGTCCCACAGATGATAGGCCGACGAGTGAAGTTGAAGACGCGACTATTAGCGGATTGAAAGTGAGACTGCCCCGTTTGTTGGCGTTGTAGAACTCAGTGAAGTTGAAGACGCGACTATTAGCGGATTGAAAGTTGTTGCTGTTGCTCGCCGCGGGCGTCTCTGCCTTGGGGTGAAGTTGAAGACGCGACTATTAGCGGATTGAAAGGAGTGGAGTAGGTCGCGCTGCCCGTAGTCGTCATCGGTGAAGTTGAAGACGCGACTATTA
>DASRCS010000193.1:0-33045 GCA_035652995.1 Pyrinomonadaceae bacterium | reverse complement strand
CGCCACGCGCTGCGCGGCGGGCTGCTCCCCGTAGTCTCTTTCACCGGCCCGGCGCTCGCGATTCTGATTTCGGGCACGGTCGTCGTCGAGCGCATCTTCGCGATGCCGGGACTCGGCAACTACTTCATCAACGCGAACCTCAACCGCGACGAGCCGCTGATCATCGGCATCGTCGCCTTCGTCTCGATAGCGGTACTCATCTTCAACCTTCTGGTTGACATCGCCTACGCATTCATTGACCCGCGCATCAGGTACTAAAGGCCATGAGCGAAGAGAGAACGCCGCAAGTCCCGACCGAAGAAGGACGCCAGCAGACGCAGGAAGCGCGCGGCCCCGCGCTCACGCCGCGCGGCACGCCGCAAGCGCCGCCGGTGCGCGCGCGCGCGGGCGACGAGATACACCCGTTCCCCGAAACCGCGGTCGGCGAGGGCGACGTGCGAAACGCCGACGCCGGCCCGGAAGCCGTCCGCGGCACTTCGCTCTGGAGCGACGCGTGGAGGCGACTCGTCAGAAACAAGCTCGCGGTCTTCGGGATGGTCGTCGTCGGCCTGATCGTCGTCGCCGTCGTCGTCGGGCCGGCGATCATCAAGGCCGCGACCGGCTACACCTACGACTACATCCCGCCCGACTCGAAGCTCGTCCAATCGTTCCCGCCCTTCACGGCGCCGGACGGAACCTTCTCGTGGGCGCACCCGATGGGCACGGACAGCGCGGGGCGCGACATGCTCGCGCGCGTCCTGCTCGGCGGGCGAATCTCGCTGATGGTCGGCATCATCTCGACGGTCGTCTCGCTGATTATCGGCATCTCGTGGGGCGCGACCGCGGGCTACCTCGGCGGGAAGGTTGACGACGTGCTGATGAGAATCGTTGACGTTCTCTACGCGATTCCTTACATGATGATCGTCATCGTGCTGCTGGCCTTCTTCGGCGCGCAGTCGCCGCTGAAACAGATTTTTCTGCTGTTCGCGGCGCTCGGCGCGGTCTCGTGGCTGACGATGGCGCGCATCGTGCGCGGGCAGATCATCTCGCTCAAGAATCAGGAGTTTGTTTTGGCGGCGCGCGCGGGCGGCGTCTCGACCGCGAAGATAATCTTCCGCCACCTCGTCCCGAACGCGCTCGGCCCCGTCATCGTCTATGCGACGCTGACGATCCCCTCGGTCATGCTGTCGGAGGCGTTCCTTTCGTTCCTCGGCCTCGGCGTGCAAGCGCCTTACGCGTCGTGGGGAAGTCTGGCGCAGGACGGCATACAGAACATCGCGATCTTCCCGTGGCAGCTCATCTTTCCGGGCGTGACGATGGCCTTGACGCTCTTCTCGCTGAACTTCCTCGGCGACGGGCTGCGCGACGCGCTCGACCCGCAGATGCGAAAGTTTTAGAAGGTTTTGAGTTTCAATTTATCCGAGAACGACGGCGGAAGAGGACATCAAAGCACAGCTCAAAACCTATGAGTGAGCAGAACGGCAATCTTCTCTCAGTTAAAAACCTGCGGACGTACTTCGAGACGGAGGACGGCACGGTCAGGGCCGTTGACGGCATCAGCTTCGACCTGAAGCGCGGCGAGACGCTCGGCATCGTCGGCGAGTCGGGGTCGGGCAAGTCGGTCACGAACCTCTCGATCATCCGCCTGATTCCGAGTCCGCCGGGAAAGATCGTTTCTGGCGAGGTGCTTTTCCACGGCGAGGACATCATGAGCCTCACGCAGGAAGAGGTGCGCCGCATTCGCGGCAAGCGCATCAGCATGATCTTCCAAGACCCGATGACCTCGCTCAACCCGTTCATGCGAATCTCTAAACAGTTGATGGAGATCACCGAGCTTCACCTCGGTCACACGCGCGAGCAGGCGTACGAGCACGCCGTGAAGATGCTCGAAACCGTCGGCATCCCCGAAGCGCGTGCGCGCGCCAACGACTACCCGCACGAGTTTTCGGGCGGGATGCGCCAGCGCGTGATGATCGCGATGGCGTTGTCGTGCGAGCCGGAACTTCTCATCGCCGACGAGCCGACGACCGCGCTCGACGTGACGATACAGGCGCAGATACTCGAACTCATCAGGAAGCTCAAGGAGGAGACGGGCACCAGCGTCATCCTCATCACGCACGACCTCGGCGTCGTCGCCGGCATGACCGACGACATCATCGTCATGTACGCCGGAAAAATTTTCGAGCAGGCCCCGACGACGGAACTCTTCGCCGCGCCCGGCAACCCTTACACGAAGGGGCTGCTCAAATCCGTCCCCGACCCCGCGGACGATGAGGGGGCGGAGCTTTACCAGATTCCGGGCCTCCCGCCCGACGTGGCGCACCTCTCGCCGAACCAATGCCCGTTCGCCGAGCGCTGCTACCGCGCCGAAGACATCTGCCGCCGCGAGTTTCCGCCGTTCGTCCAACTCAACGCCGAGCACTTCTCGCTCTGCCACTTCGCCGAAGAGGTTTACGCCGATTCGCGCGCCGGGCGCGGCGATGCTCCCGCGGGCACGACTCAAGGAGGTGATGGGCGATGACGATGCAGGGCGTTCAAAACACTGCTTCGGCTGCTCCGCCCTCGTCTCTACAAGGCGACGGGCGCGAGCCTCTGATCTCGATTCGCGAGTTGAAGGTTCACTTCAAACTCGGCGGCGGCACCGCCTGGGACAGACTCGTCGGAGGCTCGCCGGTGCCGCGCGTCGTCAAGGCCGTGGACGGCGTCTCCTTGGACATCTATCCGGGCGAGACTATGGGACTGGTCGGCGAGTCGGGCTGCGGCAAGTCAACTCTGGGTCGCGCCCTGCTTCGTTTGACCGAGCCGACCGGCGGGCAGGTTCTCTTCCGCGGTCGAGACCTCGCGGCGCTCTCGAAAGGTCAACTGCGCGGGCAGCGCCGACACCTTCAGATGATCTTTCAAGACCCTTACGCCTCTTTGAACCCGCGCATGACCGTCAGCCAGATCATCGGCGAGCCGGTCGAGACCTTCGGCCTCGCGCGCGGACGCCGCGAGCGCGACGAGCGCGTCCGCGAGTTGATGCAGACCGTGGGACTGAGTCCGCGCTTCGTCAAGCGATACCCGCACGAGTTCTCCGGCGGACAGCGGCAGCGCATCGGCATCGCGCGAGCGCTCGCCGCAGACCCCGACTTCGTCGTCGCCGACGAACCCATCTCGGCGCTCGACGTTTCGATTCAGGCGCAGATCATGAACCTGATGGAGCGGCTTCAGCGCGAGCGAAACCTGACCTACCTCTTCATCTCTCACGACCTGCGCGCCATCCGCCACGTCTCCGACCGCGTGGCCGTGATGTATCTGGGCAAGCTCGTCGAACTCGCCGACGCGAAGGTCATCTACCGCGACCCCTTGATGCCCTACACGAAGGCGCTCATCTCCGCCGTCCCCGTCCCCGACCCCGTCGTCGAGTCAACGCGCAAACGGATAGTCTTGCAGGGCGACGTGCCTTCGCCGATCAACCCGCCTTCGGGCTGCCGCTTTCACACGCGCTGCCCGTGGGCGATTGAAGCCTGCAAGGAGGTCGCCCCCCCGCTCGCGGAGATAAAGCCGAACCACTTCGCGGCCTGCATCCGCATCAGCCCCGAACAGCCCGACATCGAGTCGGTCGCGCCGAACGACGCGCCCGGACTCCGCGGCACGGGCCGGGTCATCGCGCAGTGAAATTCCCCCGGCATTAGAAGTATTAGACAGTTGAAGCATGGCCGAGCGGCCCCTCCGGCGTGCAAGGGCGGGGCCGCTATGGCCTCGGAATCCCTTGTTTGTTGGCGTGCGGACAAAATATACTGCGGTCGGAGGACGGTCGTCTTCGGAGTGTTTCTCCGGCTCCTCACAGTGAGGGGCCGCTTCAGACGAGTGCCGCCTGTTCGCTCACGGACAGAATCTCCCGCCGCTTAAATTTAGAGTCCGACGAAGGTGCCCCGAAGCTTGATGGACAACACGGCCCCGGCCCCAGAGCGTGCTGCCCAGCAGGCTCCTTCCGCAGAACTTCCGACCGGGTGGGTCGAGGTTCAGGAGGAGCTTGCCGACGCGTCGGGCCTCGCCCTGCTGCTCGTCGAGGGCCGGCAGCCGCCTTCGCTCGCCGTCTCGAACAACAATTCCATCTGCCAGGCATTTCAGTCGTCGCCGACGCACGCGCACCTCTGCCAGACCGACTGCGGCGAGGCTTTCTTCCGGGCCGGAGCCGCGGGCGGGCCTGTTCAATACCGCTGCCACGCGGGCCTTCACTGCTTCACGATGCCCGTCCCCGTAGGAAAGGAAAAACCGCTCGCCGTCATCGGCGGTCGCTGCTTCGTCCGCGTCGCCGACTACCGCGCTCTCGCCGAGCGCATACGCGCGGGCGACCTCGCAGACCTTCTTTCGGCAGACCTCTTCTCGAACGTCATCTTCGGCGCGCAGCAGGACTTGGAAGAGTTGGCGGCGCGCGTCGCCGAGTCGGCGGAAGAGTTCGCGCGGAGAGGGGACAAGTCCGTGGCCGCCAGCCGCGCGGGGACGAAGGCCGCGCCGTCGAGTGCGACGACCGCGGCTACAGAGACTCAACGCTCCGCCTCAGACGTGACGGCGCAAACCGCGCCTGAGTCCGACGGGCCGCAAGCGACAGACTCGCCATCCGCCTCGTCGAACGCGCCCGCGTCGTCCGCTTCGGCGGATGACAACGAACCCGCAGTAACGATTCAAACGACGAGTCAGAAGGGTCTCGCGCCCGGCGGCTCGCTCGAAGACGCATGCCGGAAAGCCGTGCGGGCGCTCGCCGAAGAGAACGGCTTTGAGTCCCTGACGTTGTTGCTGCGGAACGACGACAGTTTCTTCCCGGCGTATGCGACGGGCGTCTTCGAGAAGAGTCCGCCGCGCGTCGCGCTCAAGCCGAAGGAGATCAAGCTGCTCCTCGCGGCGACGGGCGAGGACTCCATCGCCGTGCCGGCGGGCGGTCGCACGTCGTCGAAGCACGAGGCCGCGGTCGAGCTGTTCCCGCTCACGGTCGGCGAAGAGATAAAGGGCGCGCTCCTTGTCGGCGACTCAGACCTGAGCGACGAGCGGCGGCGCGTGCTCGCCGGCTTCTGCCGCGACATCGCGATGCCTCTGGAACTGCTGCGGCTGCGCGAGGAGCTTGAGCGCCGCGTGCGCGCGGCCACGCACCAGCGCGCGTTCACCGAAGTCGTCGGCTCCGCGCAGCCCGAAGACGCTTACACGACGATCCTCCGGCACTCAGCCGACCTGCTGCGCGCCGAGCGCGGGTCGCTCCTTCTCTTCGACGAGAGCGCGGGCGAGCTTTCGGTCAAGGCCGCGGTCGGCCCGCGCGCCGAGATCGCGCGCGAGTCACGCGTGCGGCTCGGCGAGGGCGTGTCGGGTCAGGTCTTGCGCGAGGGGCGACCGGCGGTCGTGCGCGACGTTTCGCGCGCGCCCGGCCTGCACCCAGCGCCCGCCGAGCGGAGCTACAAGACGAGGTCGTTCATCAGCTACCCGATCACCATCGGCGGGCGAAAGGTCGGCGTGCTCAACATGACGGACAAGGCGGGCGGCGGCCAGTACGACGAGTTCGACCTCGGCCTGCTCGACATGATCGCGCCACAGATGGCGCTCGCGATTGACCGCGTCGAGTGGCACAACAAGGCGACGCAGTTCCAACTGCTCTCGATCACCGACCCGCTGACCGGACTCGTCAACCGCCGCTACCTCGAAGAGCGCATGCAGGAGGAGCTAGACCGCTCGAAGCGCCACCGCTTCGAGATGAGCTTCATGATGGTGGACATTGACGACTTCAAGGCATACAACGACACGCACGGGCATCAGGCCGGCGACCTCGCGTTGGAGATGACGGCGCAGTGTCTGAAGACGGCGCTTCGCTCGGCGGACGTGGCCGCGCGCTACGGCGGCGAGGAGTTCAGCATCCTGCTCCCGCAGACGGGGCTGCCCGAGGCGCGCGTCATCGCCGAGCGCATCCGCCGCCGCATCGAGCGCACGCACTTCCCGCACGACGACTCGCAGCCGCTCGGCTCGGTCACGGTCAGCATCGGCATCTCTTCGTTCGGCCCCGAACACGACACGCCCGCGAAAGTCATCAACGCCGCCGACCGCGCTCTCTACGTCGCGAAGAGCCGCGGGAAGAACACCGTCGAGGCGGTCGAGCCGGAGTCGCGCAAAGGCGAAGGCGCGGAGAAGGGAAGGCCCGGAGGAAAAAGGAAGGGCTGACGCAGGATGCCTTCGCGTACCACAAGGCCGAGGCGGATACTCGCGCACGCCGCGCCCGAAAATTTTGTCGGGCGCGGCGAACAACTGCGCGAGCTGACCGCGCTCGCCGCGCCGAAGGCGAGCCAGCAGAGCTTGGTGCTGCTCGCCGCGCCGCAGTCGGGGGCGACGGAGCTTCTGCGCCAGACCTTCGACGAGTTGTTCCGCCAGCGCGGGGGCGCGACGCCCGTTTACTTCGCCTTCTCGCGCGAGGATCACGCCGCCACCGCAGCCGCGCGCCGCTTCCTTCAGACCTTCGTCACGCAGACGGTCGCGCACCGCCGCGACGACGCGACGCTCGTCGGCGCGTCGCCCGCGCTCCGCGCGCTGCTCGAACTCGCCGCGCCGCAGGATTACGGCTGGGTCGAAAGCCTCGTCGAGTCGTTCGAGCGCGCGGTCGGCGACGCGGACGAAGGGGCGCTCGTCCGGCTCTGTCTCGACGCGCCGCGGCAGGCCGCCGCGCGCGGAGTCCGCACGCTCGTCTT
This sequence comes from Pyrinomonadaceae bacterium, assembly GCA_035652995.1. Taxonomy (GTDB): domain Bacteria; phylum Acidobacteriota; class Blastocatellia; order Pyrinomonadales; family Pyrinomonadaceae; genus QHXN01. Next base: position 26,362 of record DASRCS010000193.1, on the reverse strand, counting down.
ACTCGACGACGTTCACCTGGCCGAGCGGCTGCGCGGCGACGCGGCCTTCGGCGCGGAGTTGGCGAAGGTGGCCGTTCAATCCGGCGTGCCCTTCGTTCTGTCGGGTCTCCGCCGCAGGATGCTCGACACTCTGAACGGCGCGTCGTCGCTCGTCGGACTCGACGGCCTGCGACGGCTTCACCTCGACACGCTGAAGGAGCCGGACGCGCGCGACTTCCTCGAAGGACTCACGCGCAAGGAAGGCGTCGGCCTGAGCGAAGAGACGCGCGACCTCGTCGTGCAGCAACTCGAAGGAAGCCCTTACCTCATCGCGGCGGTCGTCGAGGCCGCGGCGGCGCGCGGGTCGGGACTGTCGAGCTTCCGCGATTTTCAGAGCGTCTATGTTGACGAGCTTTTGGGCGGGCGCATTCACCGCCGCTTCGCCGCGACGCTCGAAGAGATCGCGCCCGCGCCCGCTCTCCGGCGCAACCTGCTGCGCGTGCTTCACGAGTCGGCGTCGCAGCCGGGCGGCAAGTCGCCCGCAGAGGTCTGGATGAAGCGGCTCGGACTCGACGCGCTTGAGTTCGAGCGCGTGATGCGTCTGTTGCACGCGCACGAGCTGGCGAGCTTTCAGGCGACGTTCGTCGAGACGACGCCGCGTCAGGTCTGGCGCGACTACCTGAGCGTGAGCTATCGCCTCCACGTCGCGGTCGAGCCGCGCGCGCTCGTCGTCGCAGACACTTTGGTCGAGGCGCTCAAGCGAGCGCCGCAGACGATGGCGCGGCACTACCGCCGGACTTCCGCGCTCAAGCTCGGCGACCTGATGTCGCGCTTCGATTTCGAGCGCGTGCCCGCGAGCATTTTCCACTTCGACCGCTTCGCGCGAATGTACCGCGGCGTCGCAGCCGACGAGATCGAGTCGGGGCTTCAGACCGAGACCGAACTCGTCGCGCTGCCGCAGATCGTCATCACGGCGAGTTGCGCTTCGTTCCACCCGCCGATGCTTCAGTTCTGTGACGAGGAGCGCTGCGCGGTCGCGCACGGGTTCGACGCGCCCGCGTACGCAGAGGCGGGCGAGGTCGTCTGGGTCGCGGCGGAGGTCGAGTCGAAGCTCGAAGCCGGTCGTGCGCTGACTGAGCTTTGGCTCGACCGCCTGGAAAATTTCGCGCGCGCCTGCGGCTTCGGTCGCGTGCGCGTGTGGCTCGTCTCGCGCGAAGGCTTTTCGGCGGACGCGTCGGAGCTTCTGAACGAGCGCGAGGCATACGGCTCTTGCCGCGAACAGCTCGAACTCCTCTCGGCGCGTCTGGGCCGTGGCGAAGGCGACGGCGAGTCGAAAGACCGCGCGGACGAGTTCGCCATCGAGCTGCCGATGAGCGAGGACACCGAGCTGGTGGCGGCGCACACGGTCGAGCAGATCGCGCGGCGGATGGAGTTCCGGCCCGACGCCATCAACCAGATCAAGACCGCGCTCGTCGAGGCGTGCATCAACGCCGCCGAGCACTCGCTGAGCGCCGAGCGAAAAATTTATAACCGCTTTCGCGTGGAAGATGATAAATTGGTCATCACCGTATCGAGCCGCGGGCTGTCCGTCCCGGTCAACCTTTCAGAAAATGGAACGTCGCCCGCCGACAAGGGCGAGGGCGCGAAGGGCCGAAGGGGCTGGGGTCTGAAGCTCATCCGAACTCTGATGGACGACGTAGAGTTCGAGCGCGTTGACGACGGCACGCGTCTCCGCATGACGAAGTACCTACGCAAGTAGAAGGGAAGACTTGCCCAGATGTCAGAACTGCCCACCGCGACGCCGCCAACTCCCCCCGGCGACGGCGTAGCAATCATTTACGCCGGAGATTACGTCAACAAGCAGAGCGGCCACCGCATCGAGCGCGAATGTCTTTTACGCATCGAGGCCGGCTGCCGCGCGCTCGTCATCAACTTCCGCGGCACCGAGCTGGTCAACAGCATCGGCGTCTCAATCCTGCTCGGCGTCATTGACGCGGCGGAGCAGAAGGGCGCGCGCGTCGTCTTCTCGAACTTGAGCCGCCACACGGTCAAGCTTTTCGAGCTGCTCGGACTCACACGGCTCGTCGTCCTCGCCGACAGCGAAGAGGCCGCGCTCGCGACGCTCGACGAATTCATCCCGACGCCGAACGGCCATTGACGACATTGACTGGACAACACGCTTTGTTCCTTCGTGCCCTTTGTGAATACCTCTGCGGCCTCTGCGGTTAAAGAATCCGAACTCAACCACAAAGGTCACAGAGGGATTCACAGAGGGACACAGGGGATTAAATAAGACCGCGCGACTGATTAATCAAAATGCCTGACAGGATGCGCAGGGTTCTGCACGCCTTCGCGGCGCTCGCAGACCTCGGCGAGGAGATCGCGGAAACCGACGACTTCGAGGAGATGGTGCGCTCGGCGCTCCACATCGTCCTCGGCGCGCTCGGCATCCGCCGCGGCGTCGTCGCCGAGTTCGAGCGCGACTCTTCGACGATGCGCGTCGTCGCCACGCGCGGCTTCGGACAGAGCTTCCCGCCGACGGCCTCGACCGTCCTGAAGATCGGGCGCGCGGGCGCGACGCAGACGAACGGCTCGCGCCCGCACGCCGCATCCAAACACGAGCTTTCCCACTTCGAGCAGGAGATAAAAGATCAGTTCGCGGGTGAGGCCGAGTTCGTCATGCCGCTCGTCGTGCGGGGCGAGATCGTCGGCGCGATACTTCTCGGCGGGAAGGCGAGCGCCGAAGACTTCACGGCGGAAGACCGCGAGATCATCCGCTCGCTCGGACGCCACATCGGCGTCGGCCTTCACAACCACCGCCTGCTGCGCGAGGTCGAGCGCCGCGCGGAAGAGAACCGCGAGCTTTACGACAATCTCAAAGGCATCTACAAAGACACCGTGCGCGCCTTCGCCGCGGCGATCGACTGCAAGGACAAATATACGCAGGGGCACTCGGAGCGCGTCGGCAAGTATAGCGAGATCATCGCGCGCGAGTTGGGCTGGAGCGAGGAGGAGGTCGAAGGCATCGCCGTCGCCGGATACCTGCACGACATCGGCAAGCTCGTCGTTGACCGCGACATCATCAACGCGCCTTACCCGATTGACGCCAAGAAGTCTTCGGAGCTTAACCGCCACCCCGCCGCGGGCTACGAGATTCTGCGTCCCATCCGCCACCCCTTCGCGGACATCCCGCTCATGGCCCGCCACCACCACGAGCGCCCCGACGGTCGCGGCTACCCCGACGGGCTGAAGGACGAGGAGATTCCCGTCGGCGCGAAGATCGTCTCCCTGGCCGACTCCTTCGACGCGATGACGACTGACCGCCCCTACCGCCGCCGCCGCGTCTTCTCCGAAGTCATCGCCGACTTCCGCCGCAACGCGGGCCGCCAGTTCTCGCCCCCCGTCGTCGCCGCCCTCTGCCGCGCCATCCTCAAAGAAGCCCGCGGCGAGACGCGCCCACGCACCATCATGCGCCTGCTCGGCAAAGATTACGTTGACGAACAATCACTCCCCGCGCTCGAACAACTCATCTCCGACCTCGAATCCGGCACGTATATGGCCGCGGGACAACTGTAACGTATGGCGCACGTCGTGCGACGATTTCCTACAAGCCACATCGCGGGAGATAAGGTTGTCGAGCGACAAGCAGAGGGCAGTTGGGTTTAATTAGTTGAATGTCTCCCGTTGATTTGCAAAACGACTGTAGATTTATAGCTATTCTAATTCTTGACTACTTGAGTCCCACATTGTTTGGAAAATTTTATAATTTTCTGAATTATCCCCATCATAAGTTAGAATCATCTCGGACATTTCATCTCCAATGGCTTCTAAAGTAATCATATGTATGCTTCCATTTTCTTCTTGCCTAAACAAACCAAAGTAAAACTTGTCAAGCTTTCTGAGACTTTCGTTAGAGATGTTCCCCTGCAATTTATCTTTTGCTTTCTGGAAATTTTCCTTAAGCATATAACGAATCTCATAAAAGTCATTGTGTTGCTTGAGGAGATCAAGGTGGGCTTGTAAGGCGCTTTTAAATCTGGGATCAACATCTTGGCAGGAAGCATAAGATGATAGATTGAAAAGGCGAAAAACCTTCACCTTATTTTTAAGCGCTTCCTCCGTCTCCTTCATAAAAAACCACAACTTATCGTCCAGCCAAAATTTAGGATTAGAGACGGTTACATATTCATCATTTTCCTTTAATGAACGAATATGACAACCCAGCAAGCTGGAAACTACTTCTTTCCCATCTGGTGGTGCGTATATAAACCTTCCGCCAGTGTCTTTATTCTTCACGCTATTACTCACGTTTGACAGCATTCTTGTATGTCTAACAACCCTTTCAAAGTGCCAAGCTAAAAAATCAAAATAGGTAGAGCTAAATTTAGAATCGCCCTTCTTTAACTCAACCGCGTGTTTGATTATTTCTGCAATCTGCGTCTTGAACTTTTCTTCTGACCTTGTTTTGGAGAAGAGTCCCTCAAGAACAAACTGGTATGAGGCATTAGAATTTTTAAATAGATATCTAGAAAACTTATCAGCGTCATCTTTGACCTTTTGCAAATCGTGACGCAAATCTTCTACGGCGTTCAAATGCTGTTTCAGAGAATCTATTTCCGCGATTGCCGCAACTAGCAGATCGCTTCGTTCTAAAGTTTTATTCAAATGGCTTAACCACTCAAAACCAAATACCGCCACCCCCGCCACAATTAAACCTAAGCCTATATCCTTTACTATCAATTGAAGCAATTCTATTGATTTATAGATATCTGCACTTATGTTTTTGTATGATCCTGCGTCAAGTAAGAAACCGGATAATGCGGTGAGTCCAATGCCTATGATAAAAGATAAAACAACCAACCATCCTACTGTCCTTACAGCATTCTTAAAGTCTTCAAAATGTTTCTTCTTTATAGATTGAGCCGCGACGAGTTCTATAAGTTTCGGAGCTATTTCTGCATCGGACTTTTTAGTAATTTCGATAGAAGATTTGGTTTGTGACATCTGAGGAACTCCACGAATTTAAGTTTATTCACTTGTAAAGGATTATTCCCTTTACGTCCACGTCAACCGTTCTTTTCATCCAACGACAATCACGGGGCGGGTGAATCTACAGCATTGTCAGGGCGATCTTCGTCGAGGTCGTCGCACATGTGCATGATCTCGTCCCACTCGGCGAGGGCGGCGGGGTTGTTGCGGTAGCGGTCGCGCATGATGGGGTCGAGTTGTTGGGTGATGAAGTCTGCCTCGTTGAGCAGCCTTTCGATGCGCGGGTCGTCCTGCCTGTCAGGGTCTTCCTCGTCAATCCTCTTCACTTTGTCGATGATAATGCTCAGCCTTTTGTGAAGAGTCGCTTCGTCCGTTTTTAAGAGTTCTGCTTCGTCCATGCGTCGTCACTCCTCGTCTGCTTCGGGTTTCGAGCAAAATCGGGGGCGTTTCCGTCCCCGTGGCGTGAGCTTCGGGTAAAAGGCCCGGAAGTCCGAGAAATTTGCTCGAAAGTTCAAGTAAATTTCCCCGGTGGCCGGGTAAAAAGCTCGAAATTCCGAGAAAAAAGCGTGAAGCTCGGAGCAGAAAGCTCGGAGGTCGAGTGAATTAGCTCGACCGTTCAAGCTTTTTTCTCGGATTTCCGAGCAAATAACTCGGAGTTTCGAGAAAAAAGCTCGAAGCTCCGAGTAGGAGAGCTTGAGAATCCGAGCTTTTTTCTCGGAGATTTAAGAAAATTTCTCCGAGGTTCGAGAAAATTTCTCGGAACTTCGAGAAAAAAGCTCGGACTTTCATGCTCAGTAGCTCCGGCCTCGGAGAAAAAAACTCGGAACTGCGAGAAACAAGCTCCAAACTCCGAGAAAATTGCCGGAAAGCCGGCGGGCGCGGCTTCCGTCTCGGTCGCCCGCGGGCTTTTGACGGTTTACTATTTCGCGCCGCCGTCCGCGGCGGGGGCGGGGCCGCTTCGGGACTTGCGTGCGAAGCGCTGGCCCATGTCGTCGAGGAGGGTTTCCAGCGACTCGCCGTCGCCGCTCGTGCGCCCGTACTGATAGACGACGAGAGCAGCCATGTACGCCTCGCTCCCGATTTCGGTGTACGTGTCCTGTACCTGCTCCTGAAGTCGCGTGAGCGAGACCATGACGGGCAGTAGCGCCTCGGCCAGCGCAACGTCGCGCGCCATCTCCTCGACGCTGAAGGAGCGGGGCAGGAAGTTCGAGTTGTGCCGGGCAATGGCGAGCGCCTTATCAACAAAAGCGCGGCTCTTGTCGCCCATCTTCGGAAGCCCGCGGCGCTGCTCCGGCGTCAGGTCAATCAGGAAGGGAAGTTTCTGTCGGATGGTCTCGATGGCCGCGAGGACGGCCTGTTGGTCGGCCTCGCTCAGTTCTGCGCTCACTCTGTTCTCTTGCATGATGAGGTCTCCTTTGTCGGCTACCGCTTCACGTCCGGCGGCGCGGGCCGCTTAACGCGAAGGCTCGCCATCGGGTGTTAGGACGGGACTGACGAGGACTGGCTCGTCAGAGGCAACGAACCGCTTGTTGGAGGTAAAGCCCGCTTGAGGGTTGTCAAAGTATTACCGACGCCGGGAAATGTCAATCGAAATCATCACGACACGGAATCAAAGCGAAGCAGTCACACGCGCGCAGGGACGCTCGCGACGGAACATATATCCGCCCGTCAAGGGCCGAGCCGGCGTGAGCGTCCCTTAAGGCGCACGGAGTAAACGCGCCACTCATTCCTTCGGCTTCGGGGGGCCTGCCGGCGCGACCGGGTTGATCTCGCCGACGGTTTGCAGCTTCTTGCCGCCGGAGTCCGAATAGATGTGCGTGATCCAGAAGCCGAGTTTGCCCGGCTCCGCCGCGCCGCCGATGTCCTTGTCGCCGATGAAGGTCTCGTCCGCGGCCTTGTCGCTCGCGCGCAGGACGGCGCTCGCGCGGAAGCCGCTCTCGTTCGGGTAGAGAACCTGGTAGCGCGCCTGCTGCGCCGTGCCGTCGGAGGGGAACTGCAAGTACCAGACGATGGCCGACCCGTTCTCTTCGATGATGACGCCCGGCATCCGCAGGCTCGCGTTGCTGTGCTTGAGCGGGTAGTCCTTGTCCGTGAACGCGCCGACCGTCACGGGCGAACCCTTGAGCGACGCGGTCACGACGTGCACGTCAACGCGGTGGCGCGGGCAGCCCGTGCCGTCGCAGGCGTCGTCCGTGAAGTAGAACTTCTCGAAACGATAGACGGGCTGCATCGCCCAGCTCGGCGCGACCGTGAGCGTCTGGGTCTTCTTGACGAGCGGCTTGGTCGGGTCTTTGAAGGCATAGACGGTCAGCTTCGAGCCGCTGCGACCGAGCAGGAGGCTGAGGCCGTCGGCGTCGGAGTATTGCGTCACGGTCGTGATCGTGTCCGACTCCGGGAACGAGGCGTCGAGGTACTGGCCGAGGAAGGGGTCGGTCGTGGTGCCGCTGAGGAGCTTCTTGGAGTCGAAGACGTAGATGCGCTTGCCCCCGTTGTGGCCGATGATGAGGCGCTGGTTGCGGACGGAGAAGAGAGGCCAGTCGGCGTAGTCGCGCACGAGCGTGTACTCCCAGAAGCCCTTGCGCGGGTCTTCGTCCTTCGAGACGGCGACGAAGACGTAGCGCCGGGCCTCGTCGCCGCAGGGGCCGGAAGGGGGCGGGCCGGACGTGGGGCACGGCCCGAGGTGATTGCGCGCGGCGGCGATGATCCAGAAGCGGCGCGTGTCGTAGTCGAAGTAGGCGCGCGCGTCGTAGTTGCCCTGAATGCAGCCGCTCGGCGGCGCGGGCGCGGGCGGGTCGAGGAAGTTCTTCGGGTCGCAGGGGAACTTCGGGTTGGTGCCGAATTCGAGCTGGTAGTTGATGTCGCCCTTGTTGTTGGCGTTGGTGGCCGGGTCGGTCGGCAGCAGCAGCGGCGCGAACAGGTCGGAAAAAGAGCCGTTGAGCGGCACGCAGCCTTCGGCGGCGAGTGGCTGGTTGTTGGCTCGGTCGTAGAAGACGTAGCGGTGCGCCTCCAGAACGAGCACGTACTTCGGGCTGACGGCGAGTTGCGGGTCGGTGTAGTTATAGTTGGCTTCCGCCGCCGTGATGCCGTCGCCGAAGATTGACAGCCCCGGACTCATGTTGGGGCCAACGGGGCCTGCGTTCTTCAGCGTCATCGCCGGGGCCGTCAACCCGTTGCCGCTGACCGTCCAGCAGTGCGACTTGTCGTAGTCGTTGTGCAGGAACTTGTGCGTGTGGTCGGCTGCGCGCGCGGGCGTCGCGCAGGCGAGCGCCGCCAAAAACAAAGCGCAGACGCTCGCCAGCAGCCTCGCGTCGAACTCGCGTCCGCCCCGTCCCCGCGTCGTCTCCACGTCCGGGCAGGGGGCAGTCAACCGCATGAAGTTATACAGGTGTCTCATAACTGATTATCCTTTCGCGTGGAATTCCTGTGAAGGCGTCGAACCTGGTGCGGGGCCTCGATGGAGCTGCGACAGCCCGGTGATGTTGACGCCGAGTTTCCCCAGGGATGGCGGCAAGGTGCGGCGTATTATAAATCAAAAACGGCACCCCGCAAGATGCCGTTTCAAACGTCAACTAAGACCACGCTATTTCACTTCGGCTGGATGCGGAGCGTGTAGCTGGCGATCTCGATCTTCTCGTCGGGGCGGACTTCGACGCGCTCCTCGCGCGGTATCTCGCGTCCCGAGACGAAGGTCGCGTTGCGCCCGCGCGGGGTGAACCAGTAGCGGCCCGTGTTGTCGAGTTCGAGCGTGGCGTGGTTGCGGCTCACTTCCGGGTCGCCTTTGATCGGCAGGTCAACCGAGACCGACTTCGAGCCGCGACCGATGCTGATCTCGTTCTTCAGGACGGGCACGACCGCCTGGCGCACGCCGCCCTTCCAGACCTCGACGTTGTAAAGCTCCTGCGGGCGGACTGAGACCTTCGTCACTTCGCTTTCGGGCTGCTCGGTGTTGTCCGCGGCGGGCGCGGGCTTGTCGCCGCCGAGTTCTGCGGGCCGGGCCGTGACCATCGTCTGACCGCCCGCCTCGCTCGACTCCCAGACGGGCTGCACGCGGAACTGGCCCTTCTCCAGAGTGCCGTCAACGCGCAGCTCGACGGCGAACGATTTGGTCGCGAGCTGCGTCTGCCCGCTCAGCTCGCGCGCGCGCTCCGAAAGCACGTAGAAGAGTCCCTGTTCGAGTCCGCGCCGCTTCTCGCCCTGCCACTCCTTGTCGTCCTCGTTCGAGAGATAGACGACGTACTCCGGCGGGATGTAGGTCGGCCCGCCCGGCGGCGTGAACATCTCGCGCTGCATCACCGTCTCGACCTCGCGCGCGACCTTCACCAGGAATTCTTCCCAGACGCGTCGGGGCCGCGACTGCTCGCCGACGACCGCCAAAGGGTCGTCCGACACGTCGCCGTCAATCCAACGCCGCATTGATTCGAGTATGCCCACGTTAAGCCTTCACCTCTTCGGTATGTGATTCTGATTTACGGAGTCTTGAAAAGCGTGCTGTTAACCCACCCCTGATCCTTCGAGTCCGGGTCTGTCTTCGCGCGCGTGTGCTGAAGAACCTGCACCTGATACCACCTGCCGTTGACCTGCAAGACCTTGACGCGCGACCCGCTCTCCGCGAGTCCGGCCACGGAGTACGAAGTGTTCGGGCCTTCGCGCAGGTTCACGTCGGTCGTCGCCACAAGCTCGTGCCCGACCGGCGAGGCGTTGCCACCCGCGCCATTCGCCTGCTGTCCCTGCTGCTGGTGCGCGCCGCCAGCCTGTTTGAGATTGTTGACGTAGCGGTAGGTTGCAAACAGCATCCCCGAAAATGTGAGCAGCAGCGCGAGCGCCACGAGCCACCTCCGCCCGCGCGACGAAAGGCGAGGCTCGCGCTCGTACGGGTAGGCGTCCGAAGCCCGGTACTCTTCCGCGCCCGCGTAGTCCTGCGCCGGGTAAGCCGCGCGCGCGTTCGCGGCGGGGAACTCTCGGCCCTCGTCCATCTCGCCGATCATTTCGGCGTGCGGCGCGCGTTTGATGGGGACGACGATACGGTGATGCGCCGTGTCTTTCGCGGCGCGCGACTCGCGGTCGAAGGTCGGGGCGGGCGGAGGCGTCGTCGTGAATCCTCCGGCTGAAGAAGTGTTGTTCGCGCCCTCGCCCGCGTCGCCCGGCCTGAGCGGGCGCGTCTTCTCCATCGTCGCGTCCTTGATCTCGCGCCAGAACTCTTCGACCGTCTGCTGCCGGCTTTCGGGATTTTTCTGCGTCGCGCGTTCCAGCACCCGCAGCACGTATGCAGACCACTCATAGCCGGAGAACTCTGCGGGCAAAGACGTGATCGGCTTCTGCGAGAAGCGGCGCGGGGCCTCGCCCGTCAGGAGCATGTAGGTCGTCTTCGCGAGCGAGTAGATGTCCGCCGCGGGCGTCAAGACCATGACGCGGCGCGAGAGCGAAGCGGTGTCGAGCGGGCCGGTGGTCGCGAGCGGGTGATGTTCCGGCGCGGCGTAAACGTCCGTGCCGACGCGCGTGATCGCGCCCTCGGCGGCCTCGATCTTGGCGACGCCGAAGTCGGCGATCTTCGCCGTGCGCTGGTCTGCCGTGAGCAAGATGTTCTGCGGCTTGATGTCGCGGTGGATGACGCCGTTCTTGTGCGCGTGCGCCAGCCCCGCGCAAATCTGTTCGAGGTAGAAAAGCGCGCCTTCAATCGGCAGCGGGTGCGAGCGCACGAGCGCCTGAAGGTCGCCGCCCGGCAGGTATTCGAGAACGAGGTAGTGGAACGTCCGGCCTTGAAGGTCAATCGCGGTTCCGTGGCCGAGGCGGCTGATGATGTTCGGGTGGCGGACGCGGTCGAGCGCGACGGCCTCGTTGCGGAAGTTCTCGACGAGCGTGCGCTCAAGCTCAGGGTCGGGCACGCCCTGAAGGTGCGTGTTCAAAGCCTTGATGACGACCGTGCGCGGCGAGCCGTTCGACGCCGCCACGTCGCGCGCGACATAGACCTCGGAGTAGCTGCCGCGTCCGAGGCAGTCGAGCACGTCGTAGCGCCCGTCGAGCCTGCACTGTTGAAGCTTAAGCTCGCTCATCTCTTCGCAAACGAAAATCCGTGTCGGCTAAGCCGTCTTCAAGCTCCTGACAAAGCCGAGGGCTTCAGACATCGCCACGCACGCTCAAGGCGAAACGCCCGGCGACGGCTGCGCGTTCGCGTTGGAGTTAGAGGCGGAATCCGCGTTGGAGTTTGCCTCGCCCTGCTGCGAGCGGATGACCTCGCCGAGTTCGTTCGCCGCCGCGCGCGCCGCGGCCACGTCGCCGCCGCGGAGTTGCGCCGCGACCCGCGCCACCCCGGCGTCAATCTTCAACTCGCCGTTGCGCGGCGTCATGTTCTCGTTGATCTTCTGAATCGCGCGGTCGAAGGCGCTCGCGGCCTCCTGCTGCCGGTCGGTCAGAAGCATCGCGCGACCGTAGAGGTAAAGAAACTCCGGGTCGTCGGAGTTGAGCGGCTGGTTGTTCGACTCAGCCGTCATGCGTATCGCCTCTGACGTAGGCGAGCGGTCAACCGCGCTCTTCAACCTGTCGAAGCGCTGCGCGGGGTCTTCCGTCGCCGTGGCCGTCGGAGTCGCCGCTGGCGAGGGAGTCGCGGCGGCGCTCGCGAGTCGCTTCGTCATGCCTTTGCGGTCGAACATCATCCCGACGTAGAAGGCGAGCGCGACCGCGCCGAGGACGAGGATGAGGACGCCGATGCCGCGCAGGACGCCGCCGGAGTTCGACGCGCGTTTCTGCGCGCCCGACGACTTGCCCGCGTGCGCGTTCCCTTCGGCGCGCGCCGCCGCGGCGACGCTTCCCGCGGCAGCGCCGGCCTTGTCGAAAGGTCTGTGCAAAGTCGGAGAAGGGTGTTCGGGCAGCGTCGGCGCGCTCTGTAGGGCTTCGCGCTCGCGGACGAGCGTGACCACCTCGTCGTCGTCGTCGGGGAAGTTGACCGCGCCGCCGACGCGCACCAGCACCGCCGTCAGGTTGTCTTCCGCCCCGCGCTCGTAGCAGGTGCGCTTCATCTGCTCGCAGGCGGCTTCGAGCGAAGTCGCGTGGCGGATGATCGTCGAAAGCTCCGGGTCGGGGATGTGGCGCGTGATGCCGTCGGAGCAGAGGAGGAAGACCGAGCCGTTCTCGACCTCGACTGTCTTCATGTCAACCTCGACCGACTCTTCCGCGCCGAGCGCGCGGCTGATGACGTTGCGGCCCGGATGGTTCGCGGCCTGCTCCGGCGTCATGCGCCCGGCGCGGACTTCCTCCTCGACGAGCGAGTGGTCTTCGGTCTCGCGGCGCAGGTGGCCGTCGGGCGTCAGGCGGTAGAGGCGCGAGTCGCCGACGTGGCCGATGGTCGCGCGCAATCCGTCGAGGTGGAGCGCGACAATCGTCGTCGCCATCATCGCGAACTGCGCCTGCTCGCGCGACAGGCGGTAGATCGAATCGTTGGCGCGCTGGATGGCGATCTCCATCAGGTCTTCGATGTCCTCGCCGGGGTCGCGGTGGCGGAAGGCTTCGCCGAGGACTTCGATTGCCGTCTGCGACGCGACCTCGCCGGCCTGCGCGCCGCCGACGCCGTCGGCCACGGCGAAGATGCGCCGCTCCGGGTCGCTCAACATCGAGTCTTCGTTTTGCGGTCGCTTCTCGCTCAGGCCGCGATCCGTAACCGAAGCCGCCTCGACGGGAACGGCAGCGGGGTTTTCTGTCATTGAACCGCCTCCGGTACTCTGATCTCTTCCTCCTCCTCGCGCGATGCGTTGACGGCTGTGGCCGCGGGGCGCGGCAGGGCCTCGGCGTCGCTCGCGTTGCGGTGGGAGAAGGCCAAAAGCATTCCGAGCATGGTGAAGCTCGTGATTAAACTAAAACCCCCGTGGCTCACGAAAGGAAGTGTGATGCCGGTCATCGGCAGCGCGCGCGTCGTGCCGCCCATGTTGACGATGGCCTGAAAACCGATGAACGCGGTCAGCCCCGCCGAGCAGAGCTTCGTGAACATGTCGCGCGCCTCAATCGAAGTGCGGACGCCCGCGTTGACCAAAACGATCAGGGCGAGGATGAGCACGGCCCCGCCGACGAGTCCGAGTTCTTCGGCGACCGCGGCGTAGATGTAGTCGGAGTCGGCGATGGGGATGACTTCGGAAAATCCGAGTCCGAGTCCGCGGCCCGTCGCGCGGCCCGCGGCGAGTCCGAACGTGGCCTGCGAGGGCTGGAACGCGATGCGGTCGAACCACGCGTCAACGTTGACCGACTTTTGCATGGCCGGACTCTCGTTCGCAAGCTCCCTCATGCGCGGGTTTTTGGAAAGCTCGTCGTCGTAGTCCTTCTTCCACCACGCAACGTCCGGGTCGGGCGGGTCGAAGCCGTCGAGCCAGAGGTGGAAGCGCTGCTTGATGCGGTCGGGCAGAACGGCGCGCACGGGCACGGCCAGAGTCGTCAGCGTCGGCACCTTCTCCTGCACGTCGGGCGGCAGCGCGCCGACGACGAGGATGACCGCGACGAGGACGAACGAGCCGACGAAGACGAGGAGCTGCGGCCAGCGGCGGACGGCGACGAGATACAGGGTCGCGTAAGCGCCGCTGAAGACGAGCATCTGCCCGAAGTCCTTGAGCGCGAAGAAGGGGATGAACGGAATCAGCCCCATGACGACGAGCGGGACGACGTTGCGCGCGCGCGGCATCCCCCAGTAGGTTCGCGCAAGCTCGCGGTAGTGCGCCGTCAGGATGCCGGCGAAGCCGACGAGGAAGGGAATCTTTGAAGGCTCCCAAGGCGTCATGTTCCCGCCGAACTTGCCCGCCCGCGACCAGACCACAGCGCCGAAGAGCGGCACGAGCGTGACGAGGACGATCAGGAAGCTGTGGCGCTGCAACCAGTCGAGGTACTTGTCCTGCACGCAGAACCAGTACGCGACGGCCATCGCCAGGAAAGAGAGGAGCGGAATCCACGTGAACGAAGAGAAGAGGGCGCGACCGACCGAGACCTCCGAGCGGCGGACGACTTCGGGCGTCGCGGAAGGCTGCGGCGCGGTCGGGTCGAGTCCGAGCATGGCCTTCTTGTCGGGGCCATAATACTCGTTGATGAAGCGCAGGCGCTGAACCTGCGTCTTCTCGGCGCGCGCCTCGGCCTTGTTGCCGGAGCCGTATTCGGGGTCGCTGTACAGGCGGTACTGGACGAGCAGGCCGATTGAGAAGAGGAGCACCGCCGCGGTGAAGAGCGTCCAGTTGCCCTTGAAGCGCATCGCGCGCGAGAGCCAGAAGAGGATCGCGACGAGCGGCACGTAGAGCAAAAGGTCGCGCACCGCGCCGACCATCGAAGGCTCGTAGCCGCGCAGCAGCGCCGAGTCGTACACGGCCCTGTAGCCGACGATCTCGAAGCCGACGATCAAAAGCAGTATCAGGAGATGTGTCGAAGCCCTGTTTCTCATCTTTGCGAAGCCCGCCCCTTGCCCGTTACCTGTTCGCGTTCGCCGCGCCGCTTCTCGCCTGCGCCGCCGGAGTCGCCTGCGGTGAAGGACGCTGGCGCGGCTGCTGTCCTCTCTGCTGCTGTTGCTGGCTCGGCTGCTGCGGCTGCTGGCCCGCGACGGTCAGCAGTCCGAGGTCGCGCGCCTTCAGGACGAGCGCGGCGGCAATCGGCGCGGCGGCGCGTGCGCCGTAGCCTCCGCCCTCGACGATGACCGCGATGGCGAGCTGCGGTCGGTCGAGCGGCGCGATGCAGAGGAACCAGCTGTCAATCCGCTTCTCCGGCGAGATGATCGGCACTTCGTACTCGCGTATGGGATTGCCCCTCCGATCCTTCTCGACTTTCTTCTCCATCTTCATCTCGCCGGTCTTCGGGTCGTACTCCGGCACTTCCTTCTGCGCCGTGCCGGTCTTGCCGCCCGAAGTGATGCCCTGCGCGGTGACGGGGCCGAAGACGCTCGTCGCCGTGCCCGAAGGCCCCATCGTCACGAGTCCCATGATGCGCCGCTCCTCTGCCGCGGTCTGCGGCGGCATCACCTGACTGAAGACCGCGGGCGCGAGGTCGTACTCGATCTTCGGCTTCATCAACTGGCCCTGAAGGTTGCCGATGGCCGAGACGACCATCGCCATCTGAAGCGGCGTCTGCTGGCCCGCGTAGCCCTGCCCGAAGCCTTCGAGCGCGAGGTCGTATGTTCGCATCTTCGGACTCGTGAGGATGGTTGACTCGCGCGGCGCGAGCGCTTTACGAACCGCGTCGGAGCTTGCGTTCCAGATGTCGGGGCGCTTGTGCCCGCGCAGCAGGTCGTTGGCGTTGTCGTAGGTTCCGATGCCGAAGAGCTTGGCCGCGGCGGCGAGCCTTTCTGGGCCGAGCTTGACGGCCATCTGCGCGAAGTACTGGTTGCTCGAAATCATCAACGCCTGATCAATGTGCATCGGGCCGCAGACTTCGCATGAGCCGTTGTCGTCCGTGATGGGCTTCGCGCCCGGCTCGGCGATGTAGCCGCCGGGGTAGCCCGAAAAGGTCGAGTCCTGCATCCCGTTCAAAAACGCAGCGGTCATCACGACGGTCTTGAACGTCGAGCCGGGCACGTAGTAGGCGCTGAGCGCGCGGTTGACGAGCGGGTTGTCGCGCTTGTCCGTGTTCAGCTTGATCCAGGTCTCCTCGTCCTGCGCGGCCTTCAGGCTGTACGAAGGGTTGCTGTACATCGCCAGCACTTCGCCCGTCTGCGGGTTGAGGACGACGACCGCGCCGTGACGGTCATGCAACTGCGCGACCGCCTCCTTCTGAAGCTCGCTGTCAATCGTCAGGCGCACGTCGAGGTTCGCAGGCTGCTTGATGTCCTTGCCCTCGACTACGTCGAGAGATTCGGGCGCGGCCTCGCTTTGAATGCCGAAGAGCGCGCGCTCCAAACCGGGGTCGCCGCGGTCGGAGCCGAGCAGGTGCGACATCTCGGTGTCGAGCGGGTAGTCGCGCACGATCTGGCCGTCGGGCGCGCGGCGGTAGAGCGCGAGCGCGCGGTCGAGCTGCCCCGAACGGTCGAGAATCCAGCCGCGCAGCGTTGACTCCGCGAGTCGGCGGTTCCGCAGGTCTTTGTAGCTCAACTCCTGAAAGCGGTCGTTCGTGTCGGCGGCGTACTCGGCCCAATAGACGTGAAAGCCGAAGACCGTGAGCGCCAGCAGGACGAAGAGCCAGCGGAGCGCGCGCAAGCCCCGATTCGTCGAGGTCGCGCCGAGCCTCTGCCGGACTTCGGGCGGAAGGTCTGCGGGCGCGACCGCTTCGAGAGCCGAGCGCCTACGCCTGCGCGCAAACAGCAGCGAGACGAAGAGAATCAGCGCCAGCAGCGCGAATCCGCCGACGTAAACGAGACTGAGCAGCGCCGGCTGCTTTTCGGGTATGTCCGCGAGAAAAATCATTGGTGTGGTCAAACGTAAACCTTGAAACCTGCCTGTTCGTTTCTCAACCCGAACGGTAAACCGCGGACGGTCGAACGGGTAAAACAGTTAACCGTTCACGATTTCCCATTCAGGACTCACTGCCTCTTGAACCTGACCTCAACGTCGCCGAAGCTCACGACATCGCCGTCCTCGACGTGCCGCGCCTCGCCGTAAGAAATACGCCGACCGTTGATGAACGTTCCGTTGGTCGAGCCGGTGTCGGCGACCAGGAGCGTCCCCTCGCGGTTCATGACGAGCGCGGCGTGAACCTTCGAGACGCTCGCGTGTTCGAGCTGTAGCTCGTTGCCGTTGACGCGACCGACGTTGATGCGGCGACCGCCGGGTTTGAAAGTCAGCGGCTTGTCGAACGAGCGATCCGGCATCGTGACGCGCGCGTTGACGTGAACGTCGGGCGACGGCTGCGTCGCCTTCGGTATCGCGTCCTTCAAATCGAGGGCGAGGCGCTCGGCCTCGTCCTTCTGGCGAAGCTCCTCCTCGAACTCGCCGAAGGTCGGGTCAACGGCGATGCCGGAGGTGAAGATGTCTGCGCTCGTCTCGACCTTGATGGGCGCGAGCGTCCGCAGGCGGTTGTCGTTGACGTAGTCAATCGCCGCCGCATAGACCTCGTGCTCAAGCTCCTTGATGTATTCGGGCGGGGCCTCGGAGTGTGTGCCCCACTCGACCTTGAGCTTGAAGAGGTGCGGCGCGATGCGTCGCCCCTCCCCGTCGGTGCGGGCGCGCTCTTCGATGAGTCGCTTCATGCGCTCGATCAGCTTCGTCGTCGTGAAGCCGGACTGCGCGTCGGCCTCGCGACCGAGCGAGCGGTCAACGACCGAACCCATGCTGTCGAGCACCCGCCGCATCAGGCGCTCGACCAGAGCCTCGTCACGTTTTTTCTCTTTCTCTTCGCTCATGCGCCGCGCGTCGTTTGCGTATGCCGAAAACTCGCCGGCCCGCGCCGGCGGCTGCAAATCTGAACAGGGGAATGGGAGACCGAAAATAAGAATTACGCTGGCAGCATTCTAGCCGAAATTCGGCGGAATGCGGAAGGCTAAAGGGAAAATTCAGATAAGCGCGGGAAAACGAAGAGAGCCGCGACGGGCGTTTGCCGTCCGCCCGGCGCGCCGGCTTCAACCCGACTGCCGTTTCGGTTGATTCCGGCTTTCGCTGCGGCCTGCGCCGAACGCGCGCTGCCGCGCCGCCTCGTAGAGAATGACGCCGAGCGCGACCGCGACGTTCAGGCTCTCGACCGGCGCGCGCATGGGGATGCGGACGCACTCGTCCGCCGCGCGCACCTCCGCCTCTGCCAGCCCGCCCGCTTCGGGGCCGACGATGACGGCGCGCGGCAGCTTCCAGTCAATCTCGGTGTGCGCCGCCGCGGCTTCGGCGTCCGCGGTGACGGACTTGATTCCGCGGGCGCGACACCAGCCGAGGGCCTCCTCGAACGTCGCGCCCGTCCAGAGCGGCAGCCTGAAGGCCGAACCCATCGAGCCGCGCAGGGACTTCGGCGACAACAGATCGGTCGAGCCGCGCGTCGTGATGACTGCGCCCGCGCCCGCCGCCTCCGCCACGCGGAGCATCGCGCCCGCGTTCGATGGGTTGTTGACCCTGTGCATGACGACGACGAGCGGAGTCCCGCCGGCCCGTTCGATCACCTCGGCCCCGGTGCGAGGCCGCTTCGCGACGGCGACGACGCCCTGCGAACTCTTCGTGTCGGAGACGGATTCGAGGACGCCCTCCTCGACTGTCAGGACGCGCGCGCAAGCCTCGCGCAGAGCGGCGACGAGCCGCGCGCCTCTTTCATCTTCGGCGAGCGAAGGCGTGAACAGCGCCGACTCGAATCCGACGCCCGCGCGCAGAGCTTCTTCGCAAAGCCTGACGCCCTCGACGAAGACGAGTCCCTTCTCGCGCCCGTCGCGAACGTCGCGCGCGAGCCGCGCGTGCGGATTCTTCCGGCTCGTGATTATCCCTTCGGCCATTCGGCGATGAAGAATTCCGTAGTCAGCTCAAGTCGTGGTCTGCGCGGCCTCGACTTCGGCCCACACGGGCCAGTGATCCGAGACGCCGCGCGCGCGCGCGACGCCCCAGCGCAGGACGTTCAGGCCGCGCGTGAAAATCCAGTCGAAGTGATGGCGTATCGGCCCGGAGCGCCACGTCGCCGTGTCGTCGGCGAGCGGGGAAGTGAAGCCGCGCGATTCGTAAAGCTCGCGCACGGCCTCGCAAGAGTCGCGCGTCATCGTGTTGAAGTCGCCGACGATGACGCACGGCGCTTCGTCCTTTAAACTTTCGGCGCGCGCGAGGACTTCGCGGTGCTGTTCGAGTTGGCCCTCGACGCTCGCGTGCGTGTCAATGTGCGCGTTGAAGACGTGCAGCCCGCGCGCGCCGAGCGGGACGACCGCCGCGAGCGCGAGCCGCGGACGCCAGGCGCACTCGTGCCAGGGCAGTTCGATTCGTTCCGCGTCCGAGATCGGCAGACGGCTGAGAATCGCGACGCCCGTGTCGCCCTCTTCGCCGACTTCGATCTGCTGCTCGAAGTCGAGCCACCACTTTTTCTTCTTCGGCCCGACATCGCGCGGCGTGGCGACGTGCGCCCGCGCGAAGTTCATTTCGAGGGCGCGCGCGAGTTCGAGCGCGACGTGCCTGCCGCCAGCGCGGCGCGTCCCGCGGTCGGCCTCCTGAATCGCCACAAGGTCGGCGCGAGGCATGAGTGAGCTTTTGGTGAGGACTCGTCGCGCGCGTTCGATGTTCTTCTCGACGAGGCGCGGCCTGAAACTCGGCCTGCCGAGGCCGGCGCGGCGCAGGAGGCTCCCGCCGATGAGGTGCGAGCCGACGCAGTAGCGAACGTTGTAAGAGACGACGACGAGTCGGGACGATTGTTCGCCCGCCGCTGTGCGCGCGAAGCCGCCCGACTCGATCTCTTCGTCGAGAGCTTCGGCATTCCGAGACGTGTGCTGTGCGACCGCGTTCATCGGGAAGCTCCGACTTTACGCGCCCCTCCCGGCTGTTGCAAAATCGTCGAGCGTGTTCAGACCTGCGAGGGAAAATTATAGATGAATCGGAAAGTCATCGCCGCCGTGAGCGACATGATCTTCGCGTCGAAGATTCGCGGGACGGCGGAGCACTTAAACGTCACGGTCGAGTTCGCCCGCGCCGAGGACGCGCTCTTCGACGCGGCGAAGACCGAAGTGCCTTCGCTCGTCATCCTCGACCTTCACGCCACGCGCCCCGACCCGTTCGCCCTCGCCGCCCGGCTCAAAGCGGACGAACAACTTCGCACAGTCCCCATCGTCGGCTTCTTCTCGCACGTCGAGACGGAGCTTCAGAGGCGGGCCGTCGAAGCCGGAGTTGACCACGTCCTTCCGCGCTCGCTGTTCACGAAACGATTGCCGGACATTCTGCGCGGCGAATTTTGAAGACGATAAAAACCGTGAGCGTCAGCGCACGCGTGCCAGTGACGCCGGAAGAAGTTAACAGGGATGGACAGGATTTGCAGGATAAGAAATCAAATCCTGTAAGTCCTGTCCATCCCTGTTAATTGTTCTTTCTGTTTCGCTGTCCCTCACGCTGGCGCTCGCGGTTCTGTCCGTTATCAACCGACGGGCGCGGGCGCGATCACTTCGTGAATCGCCTTCACTTCGCTGACCAGATTATCGTACTGTTCGAGCGTCAGCGCCTGCGCGCCGTCGGAGAGCGCGCGTTCGGGGTGGTTGTGGATTTCGATGATGAGTCCGTCCGCGCCCGCGGCGACGCCTGCGCGGGCGAGCGGCATGACCATGTAGTTGTGCCCCGTGCCGTGCGAAGGGTCAACGAGGACGGGCAGGTGCGAGATGCGGCGCACGGCGGGGATGGCCGCGAGGTCGAGCGTGTTGCGCGTGTGCTGCGCGAAGGTGCGGACGCCGCGCTCGCAGAGGATGACGTTGTAGTTGCCCTCGGACATGACGTACTCGGCGGCGAGCAGCCACTCGTCGAGCATCGCCGAAAGCCCCCGCTTCAGGAGCACCGGCAGGTGCGAGCGCCCGGCGCGGCGCAGCAGTGAAAAGTTCTGCATGTTGCGCGCGCCGATCTGAATCACGTCGCCGTAGCGCTCGACTAAATCAACACCGCTCTCGTCCAGAGCCTCGGTCACGATCTTCAGACCGAAAGCCTCGCGCACGTCGGCGAGAATTTTTAAGCCCTCTTCGCCGAGTCCCTGAAAGGCGTAAGGCGAGGTGCGCGGCTTGAACGCGCCGCCGCGGAAGAAGCGCGCGCCGCTGCGCTTGACCGACTCGGCGATCTCGAAGGCTTGTTCGCGGCTCTCGATGGCGCAGGGGCCGGCGATGATCGCCATCTCGTCGCCGCCGATCTCGGCGTCGCCGCCGACTTTGACGACTGACTTCTCCGGCCTAAAGTCGAGCGAGATGAGCTTGTAAGGTTTCGTGACGCGGATGGCCTCGGCGACGCCGGACATGTTTTCAAAAGGCGTCGGGTCAACCGGGCCTTGATTGCCGGTGATGCAGATGGCCGTGCGCGACGGGCCGGGGACGGAGTGCGGGCGGAAGCCCAACTCGGTGATGCGGCGCTCGACCTCGGCGATGTCGCGTTCGGTCGCGTCGGCCTTCATGACGATTAACATCTTGAACCTCTATTAAGTCGAACTCTTCAGACACGGCTGACGGCAAACGTCAGCCGTCAATCAA
Source organism: Pyrinomonadaceae bacterium (assembly GCA_035652995.1). Classification (GTDB taxonomy): domain Bacteria; phylum Acidobacteriota; class Blastocatellia; order Pyrinomonadales; family Pyrinomonadaceae; genus QHXN01. The sequence goes on along the minus strand of DASRCS010000193.1, from coordinate 5,346 downwards.
AAAAACTGCAAGCCGCGTGCCCGCTCGACGGCTGGCGGCGCTCACATTCTTTCGGGAACCTCGATGCCGAGCGTGTCGAGCGCGGCGGTGAGCTGCCTTCTCACGAAATCGGCGACGAAGACGAGAACCGCGCGCCTCGTGTCGTCCGACTCTTCGAGGATGCGGTTCTCGCGGCGATTGTAGAAGAAGTTAAAAGCCTGTGCCAGTTGGAACGCATACTTCGCAAGATGCGAAGGCTCAGCCGCCGACGCGGCCTGCGCCAAGACTTCAGGAAGGCGCGCGGCCAACATCACGAGCGACCAAATCTCGCCGCCCGTCGCGCCCTCGAAAACGTTTGCGACGCGCGCAGAATCTTCGCCGCCCGCCACAGTCGCGGGACTGAGGAGGCTTCGCGCCGACCCCGCCGCGTCGTTTGGCAACTTGCGAAAGATCGAGTTCGCGCGCACGGCTGCGTACTGGCAGTACGGGCCGGACTCGCCCTCGGTCGTGAGCGCGTCTTTGAAGTCGAAGACGATGACCGAATTCCGCGTCCACTTTAAAAGAAAATAACGCAGCGCGCCGACCGCGAGCGCGTGCGCCGCGCGGTGTTTCTCTTCGTGCGTGAGGTCTGCGTTCTTCTCTTCGACTTTTTTAAAAGCGTTCTCTTCGAGCCGGTCAATCAAATCGTCGGCCTTCACGCCAAGGCCGCGACGACCGCTCATCTCGACGAAGGTTCGCGTGCGCTCTTCGGCGGTCAACTCAAGGCCGAGTTCCTCCGCCGCGGCGGGCGAGAGCGCGACCATCTCGTAAGAAAGATGCACGCTCGCCGCTTCGCCGACCTGCGGCGCGATTGCCGCGACGCCGCGCTTGACGACCTCCTGCGGGTACGACTGCCGCGCGTCAATCACGTTATAGACGGTCGCGCCGTCGCCGAAGTGCGGCGCGCTGGCGTCGGCCTGTGATTCGTCGCTCGTCGTCATCCAGACTGCGTGGCCGTCCGCGTAGGTGCGGAACGGCTTGAAGTAAAAATTGAGGTCAACCTGTCCGAGCTTCCAGAGCTGATAGGCGATGTCCTTGCCTGTGTACGTGACTGTGCCGTTCGAGCGGACGATGATCTTGTCGGCCTCGAACTCCTCGCTCCCGGCGTGCGTCTCCATCGGCATGACCCAGCAGCCGGCGTTGCGACCCTCATTGGCAAAATGAATCGCGCCGGACTCCTTCATCCGCTCGAAGGCGTGCGACCAGAGGAAGTGAAGCACCTCGGACTCGCGCGGCAGGAGGTCATACGTGATGCCGAGCCGCAGCATCGTGTCGAGGTGGCAGTTGACGATTCGCGTCGCGACGTAGTCGGCAAGCTCGGCGGTCGGGTTGTTACCCTCTTCGAGCGCGTGCAGAGTTTCGACGCGCAGCTTCAGGCGCTCCGGGTCTTCCTTCGCGTCCGCGTCGCCGCCGCGGTAGAAGAGTCCGACGCGCGCGTACAAGTCCCAGCAGTAATAGTCGAACGGGTAATCCTCGCCGAGCGAGGCGTCGAGCGCGCGCACGTCTTCGAGCGTCATGTGTTCGAGGTGCTGGAAGCCGACGACCACGTCCGCGACCTGTACGCCCGTGTTGTCAATGTAGTTGTGGACTTCCGTAAGTTCGCCGTTCGCGCGAAGTATTCGGACGAACGTGTCGCCGATGACCGAGTTACGGAGGTGCCCGATGTGCGCGGCCTTGTTCGGGTTGACACTCGTGTGCTCGACCATCCGCTTCGGGCGATTGTCGAGTTCAGGATTTTGTCCGGCTTCGACTGTACTCGCTTCCGGCTTCGCCAGCATCGAAAGCATCCGCGCGCGGTCGAAGAAGAGGTTGAGGTAGCCCGCGCCCGCGACTTCGACGCGCGCGACCGGCTCGACGGATTCGAGTTCCTGCTTCAACTCTTCGGCGATTGAGCGCGGGTTGCGCTTCTCGCCCGTGGCATGCTTGATTCGCTTCGCAAGCTCGAAGGCGACTGGAAAAGCGAGGTCGCCGAGTTCGGTGCGCGGCGGGACTTCCGCGGCGACCTGCTCAATCTCGACGCCGAATTTCTCCGCGGCGACGGCGCGCACGCGCTCGCGCAGGCTGGTTTGCAGTTCGATGAGATTCAAGCTCTACGTCCTCTTTGCTCGACCGTGCGGCGCTCGCGTCCTTCGGGTTCAAAGTGTGAGCGTTCGCCCGCGCCGGAAAAATCGAAAGTATAGCGCAGCCCGCTCGCGCGACGCCAACCGGGTCTGCCCAACTGCTTGACACTTGCACGCCGCGCTCTGCTACCATCGCAAAGATTCGATGCCAGACAATTTCGGCAGAGAAAAGCGTCGGACGCGCCGAAGTGCGCGCCGCGCGCGGATGTTTCGATGCGGACTCTCTATTTTGATTGCTTCGCCGGCATCAGCGGCGACATGACGCTCGGCGCGCTCGTCGCCGCCGGAGTTGACTCGCGCTCTTTGAAAGAACAACTCGCTCTGCTCGACGTTGAAGGCTACGAGATCGGCTTCGAGACGGTTGACCGCTCAGGCATCAGCGCGACGCGCGCCGTGGTGCGCTTGACTCAGGACGAGAAGCATCACCGCCACCTGTCGGACATTCACGCAATCATCCGACGCTCGCGCCTGTCGGAAGCGATAAAAGAGCGCGCGTCAAAAATCTTCACTCGTCTGGCCGAGGCCGAAGCGCGCGTGCACAACGTCGCAGTCGAGCGGATACACTTTCACGAGGTCGGCGCGGTTGACGCCATCGTTGACGTGGTAGGCGCGTGCATCGGCTTCGAGCTGCTCGGCGTCGAGCGCTTCGCGGCGTCGGCCCTGCACGTCGGGAGCGGCACGGTCGAGATGGCGCACGGGCGCTTTCCCGTCCCGCCGCCCGCGGTCGCCGAGCTTCTTCGCGCCGCGCCGATTTACTCGACCGACATCACAGGCGAACTCGTCACGCCGACCGGCGCGGCGATTGTCTCTACGCTCTGCGAGAGCTTCGGCCCCGTGCCGCGCATGAAGATTTCGGCCACGGGCTACGGCGCGGGCGGGCGCGAGTACAAAAAATTCCCGAACGTTCTGCGCGTCTTCGTCGGGGAGTCGGAGCCGGAGACTTCGGAAGTTGACGGAGGCGGCGATGTTGAAGACGAAGTATTGACGATGGTCGAGACGAACCTCGACGACGTTTCGCCGCAGGTGCTCGGCCACGTCCTCGAACTGGCGCTCGCGCGCGGCGCGCTCGACTGCTTTTTTACGCACGCGCAGATGAAGAAGAACCGGCCCGGCGTGCTCGTCTCGATCCTTTGCAGGCCGGAACAGCGCGAGGAGATGATCGAACTCCTGTTCGCCGAGACGCCGACGTTCGGCGTGCGGAGCCACGAAGTGAAGCGGCGCGCGCTTGAGAGGGAGTCCGTGACTGTCGAGACCGAGTTCGGTAGGATTGCGGTCAAGGTCGGGCGCTCGCGCGGTCGCGTCGTCAGCGTCACGCCGGAATTCGATGAGTGCCGCGCGGCGGCGCTGAAGGCGTCGGTGCCGCTGCGCGAAGTGCAGGACGCGGCGCGCGCCGCGTTCGCGCTCGGGGCGGGGAAGAGCGAGCTTAGGCGTTAGAGGTTTTGCGAGCATGGCTACGAGTTACTCGGCGACCGAGCCGGACGAAGGCCCGGACGAACTGCCTCGCCGCGACGTTGATCTCGAAAAGATCGAGCGCGGCGTGCGTCTCATACTCGAAGGCGTCGGCGAGGATTTGGAGCGGCCCGGACTGCAACGCACGCCGCGCCGCGTCGCGGAGATGTATGCCGAGCTTACGGCGGGGATGCGCGAGGACGCGGGCGAACACGTGACGGCGCTCCCCGGCGACCGCCACGACGAGATGGTCGTCGTCAAAGACATAAACTTCGCTTCGGTCTGCGAGCACCACCTCGCGCCGTTCGTCGGCAAGTGCCACATCGCCTACATCCCGAAGGAGGGGCGCATCGTCGGGCTATCGAAGCTCGCGCGTTTGGTCGAAACATTCGCGCGCCGGCTTCAGGTGCAGGAGCGCCTGACTTCGGAGATTGCCGACACGCTTTACGAAGGACTGAACCCGCTCGGCGTGATGGTCGTCATGGAGGCCGAGCACACCTGCATGACCATCCGCGGCGTGAAGAAGCCCGGCGCAAAAACCATCACCTCGGCCATCCGCGGCGGCTTCCGCAAAGACCCGCGCACCCGCGCCGAGGCGATGGCGCTGATTCGTGATAAGGAGTGAAAATAAGTGATGAGTGATGAGTGATGAGTGATGAGTTAAAGGCAAGCGATCTTAACTCATCACTCATCACTCATCACTCATCACTCCCTTATGAAAACCTTTTACGTCACAACCCCGATCTACTACGCGAACAGCCTGCCGCACATGGGACACCTGTACACGACCGTCGTCGGCGACTTCCTCAGGCGGTACAAGCGGCAGCGCGGCTTCGAGACCTACTTTCTGACGGGCACGGACGAGCACGGCACGAACATCGAGCGCGCGTCGGCCCGCGCGGGCCGCACGCCGAAGGAGCACGTTGATTACATCGTCGGCGAGTTGAAGAAGATGTTTGCCGCATTCGGACTCGACACCGAGCACGGCGGCTACGACGTGTTCATGCGGACGACGGAAGCCTTCCACTACGAGGGCGCGCAGGAGTTCTGGCGTCGCGCCGCCGCGCGCCAGACGCCGAAGGGGCGCGAGAACATCTACAAGGGTTTTTACGAGGGCTGGTTCTGCGCGCCGTGCGGGACTTTCAAAACCGAGAGCGAGTTGCAGCCCGCGGCGGAGGAGGGAGGCCAGCCGCTCTGCCTGATTCACGAGAGGCCGGTTGACCTCGTGTCGGAGGAGAGCTACTTCTTCCGGCTCTCCGACTACGACGAAGCGCTGCTCGAATATTACGAGTCGCACCCGGATTTCGTCTTCCCCGACGCGCGTCGCAACGAGGTCATCAGCCTCGTGCGTGGCGGACTCGAAGACGTTTCGATCAGCCGTCAGAAGAGTTCGGTCAGTTGGGCGATACCCGTCCCCGGCGACCCGAACCACACCGTTTACATCTGGTTCGACGCGCTCATCAACTACATCACCGCGCTCGGCTGGGGAAGTGAAGCGCGAAGGGCCGAACTCGGCGAAGACCTGTTCGCGAAGTTCTGGCCGGGCGTCCACCTCATCGGCAAAGACATCCTGCGGCAGCACGCGGTTCTGTGGCCCGCGATGCTGTTGGCCGCGGACGTGGAGTTGCCGCGCGCGGTCGTCGCGCACGGACTCTGGCTCGACCAGACGGGACGCAAGGGGTCGAAGACGCTCGGCAACGCGCTCGAACTTCCCGTCCTGATTCGTCACTTCAAGACCGACGCGGTGCGCTACTTCCTT
>DASRCS010000192.1:0-2323 GCA_035652995.1 Pyrinomonadaceae bacterium | reverse complement strand
CAGGCTCATCCCCGGCGCGCGCAGCTTGAAGACCGTCGTGATGAGTTCGGTCGAGACGACGAGCGCCGAGACCTCTGTGAAGGTGATGAGCTGCGCCCAGAAGTCAACGCGCTTGCCCGGCGAATACTCAGGCCCGGCGAGCGGGACGTAAGAGAACCAGCCCGTGTCCGGCCCGATGTTCAGAAAGAAGGCCACGTAAACCATCAGCCCGCCGAACAGGTATATCCAGTAGCCGAAGGCGTTCAGACGCGGGAAGGCGATGCTGCGCGTGCCGACCATCAGCGGCACGAGATAGACCGCCATCGCCTCCATCACGGGCACGGCGAAAAGAAACATCATCGTCGTGCCGTGCATCGTGAAGACCTGGTTGTAGAGGTCCGGGCCGAGGAAGTTGTTTTCGGGGCGGGAGAGTTGAATCCGCATCAGCACGGCGAGGATGCCGCCCGCGACGAAGAAGCAGAAGGCGGTGACGATGAAGCGAAGGCCGACGGTCTTGTGGTTGACGCTCGTCAGTTGGCCCCAGAGTCCGGGCCGGTTGCGCCAGGTTCGGTCGAGCGCCTCGTGCGCGCGCTCCTCCTCGCGCGCGGTCTCGTAAGCGCGCTCCCGCTCCGCCGCGCCCTCGGCGCGCGCCTCGTCACCCGCCGCTTCGTTCAAGTCTCGTTTCCTCTCGGCCAAGTGTTTTACTCCGCGCTCTACTTCAAGCTCTGAAGGTAGTCGAGCAAAGCCTGCAAGTCGTCGGGCTGAATATTGTTCGGCGGCATCCGGTTTCCGGGCTTGATCTCCTGCGAGTTGACGACCCAGCCGGCAAGGTGGCCGCGCGTGTTCTCAAGAGTCCCGGCGGCAATCGTCGGTCGGCTCGCGATGTGCGTCAGGTCGGGGCCGACGATGCCGCCCGCGTCCGTCCCCTGAATCTTGTGGCACAGAACGCACGGCGAGGTGAGAAAGACCTGCTGCCCGCGCGTCTGACTCGGAGTCGAGGGCTGCGCGGCGGGCTGCAACTGCGCCTCGTACCATTGTTGAAATTTGCCCGGCGGCTCGACGACGACCGTGAAGGCCATGTGCGCGTGCTGGTGTCCGCAGTATTCGGCGCACTGGCCGCGGTAGGTGCCCGCGCGGTCGGCGCGAATCAAAGTCGTCGTGATGTGTCCCGGTATCAGGTCGGTCTTGCCGTGCAGGTTCGGAACCCAGAAGCTGTGAATCACGTCCGTGGAAGTGAGCTTGAAAAGCACGGGGCGCCCGACCGGGATGTGAATCTCGTTCGCGGTCGTGACCATGCGGCTCGGCGTCGGGTCGTCGTAGCGAACCTCCCACCACCACTGATGGCCCGTGATTTCGATTGTCAGCGTGTCGGGTTTCGCCGCGACGGTCGTGTAGAGCGAGCGCCCCGTGATGAAGCTCGAAACGAGCAACGCGAAGAGTATGAGGATGGTCAAGCCGACGGCGACCGAGACGTTCCGCGTCATGCCGCGACTCCTGTCGGGATCGTCTTCAATGTCGGGCGCGATTGAAGCCGGGCCTCCGCGCGCGACGCGCCCGCGCAGCGCCGCGACGGCCAGCACGCACATGACGATCACGAAGACCGCCGTCAGCACGTAAACCATCTCCTTCAGATGAAGGCCGATGTTCGCGGCCTGCGGCCCCGCCGCGTCGAGCGCCGACTGCGCGCCCGAACAGCCTGTCAGAAGCAGTGAGCAGTAAGCAGCGAGCAGCGAGCAGCCGAACGCCCGCGCGCACGCCTTACGGAAACCTGTCTTCGACGAACTCATCAACGTCTGTTTCCCCACGGCTCGCTCGTCACCGTCCAACGGTCATCGCTCACCGCTCATCGGTCGCCGGCTGCTCACTGCTTACCGCTCGCTGCTCACTCTTCACTGCGGCATCTCCGCCGACTTCGGTATGCCGCCCGAAGGCTTCGGCTGCATCTTCTCGGTCGAGGATTCGGGCTGCTTGCCGCTCATGTCGTCGTCGCGCGCGGGCGCAACGTCCTTCGAGACGAGTCCCGCCATGCTTCGGACGTAGGCGGCCAGTTGCCAGACCTGATAGTCGGGAATCTTGCCGCGGAACGAGGGCATCCCGTTCGGTCGCCCTTCGACGATAGTCGAGAAGATTTGCTCGGGCCTTGAGCCGTAAATCCACTTCTCGTCCATCAGCGGCGGCCCCATCCCGCCGCCGCCGTGCGAGTGGCAGCCGGTGCAATTGTACTGGTCGAAGAGTTGCTTGCCCTGGGAGACGGCGTATGCGTTCTCCTCGTACTCGTTCTTCACCTCGACGACGGGAACCGCAGGGCCGGGGTGCAGCTCGCTCTCGGTCGTCGCGTTGATTC
>DASRCS010000191.1:0-2556 GCA_035652995.1 Pyrinomonadaceae bacterium | reverse complement strand
GGCTACGAGGAGTATTTTCCGATTGCGGAGAAGTACCGCGTGCCCATCGTCGTCACGGGGTTCGAGCCGGTGGACATTCTGCAAGGCGTCTTGATGTGCGTCCGGCAACTCGAAGAGGGCCGCGCGGAAGTTGAGAACCAGTACGCGCGCTCGGTGCGGAGGGAAGGGAACATGCCGGCGCAGCAACTCATCTCGGAAGTCTTCCGCACCGTGCCGCGGAAGTGGCGCGGCGTCGGCGAGATTCCGCAGAGCGGGCTGGCGCTCGCGGAAGAGTACGCCGAGTTCGACGCGGAGGCGCGCTTCCGTCTAGAAGGCGTGACGGCGGAGGAACCAGCCGAGTGCATCAGCGGCCTCATCATGCAGGGCGTGAAAAAACCTTTCGAGTGCCCCGCGTTCGGCGCGCGCTGCACGCCGGAGCGCCCCTTGGGAGCGCCGATGGTTTCGAGCGAGGGCGCGTGCGCCGCGTACTACCGCTACCGCCGCGCGCAACCGTTGGAACAGGCGGAATCGGCGGCGACGTTGTAAGGGCGCGACGGGAAGAATTTGAAATCTCAAATCTCAAATTTGAGATTGATTAGATTTCAGATTTGTGTTTGAGAGGAATCGAGATGCAGGACGTAAAAGAATTTTCGCCCGCGTGCCCGCTGCCGATTGAGCAGTACCCGCAGGTGCTTCTCGCGCACGGCGGCGGCGGCAGGCTCATGCACCAGCTCATCGAGCAGGTCTTCGTCGGCGCGTTCGGCAACCCGCTGCTCAACGCGCGACACGACGGCGCGACATTCCGTCTGGGCGGCGCGCGCGTCGCCTTCACGACCGACTCGTACGTCGTCCGCCCGCTCTTCTTTCCGGGCGGCGACATCGGCACGCTCGCCGTCAACGGCACGGTCAACGACCTCGCCATGTGCGGCGCGCAACCGCTCTACCTCTCGTCCGCATTTATCCTCGAAGAGGGCATGCCCGTCGAGACGCTCTGGCGCGTCGTCCAGTCGATGAAGCGCGCGGCTGCGGAGGCGGGCGTCTCGCTCGTCACCGGCGACACGAAGGTCGTTGACCGCGGCAAGGGCGACGGAATTTTTATCAACACGGCTGGCGTCGGCATCGTCGAGCACGGACTCGACATCTCTCCGGCGAGCGTGCGCGGCGGCGACGTGATTCTCTTGAGCGGCGACATCGGGCGACACGGCATCGCCATCATGGCCGCGCGCGAAGGGCTTGAGTTCGAGTGCGCCGTCGAGAGCGACTGCGCGCCCGTCGCGGATTTGGTCATGCGGATGCTCGACGAAGGGATTGAGGTTCACTGCCTGCGCGACCTGACGCGCGGCGGCTTGACGAGCGCGCTCGTCGAGATCGCGGAGGCGGCGTGCGTGCGCGTTCAACTCGACGAGCAGGCGGTCTCGGTGCGCGAGGACGTGCGCGGCGCGTGCGAGATTCTCGGCTTCGACCCGTTCTACCTCGCGAACGAAGGGCGCTTCGTCGCCTTCGTCGCGCCGCGCGACGCCGAGCGCGCGCTCGAAATCATGCGCTCGCACCCGACGGGCGAAGGAGCCAGTCTCGCGGGCCGCGTCGCCGAGTCCGGCAACCCGCTCGTCACGCTCAGGAGCAGAATCGGGACGAGCCGCATCCTCGACATGTTCAGCGGCGAACAGTTGCCGCGAATATGCTGAAAGGATGTGAACGACAAGGTGAAGTCGGGTAGTCAATGACGGCGCGGCCCGCCTCGGCTTTGAGGCGGCGAGGAAGCTTCGCCCGTCGTCACGCCGCGCCCTTGAAAAATCTGTTCGCCGCCCTGCCGACCGCGTCCGAAGCCTCGTAGAGCGACCTGAGCGGCACGAATCCCAGAAGGCGGTAATCGCCCACGGCCTTCATCCCCGCGGACGCGATGCAGCCGCACTGCGTGCAGTCGGGATTCCCGCCGAACTGGCACGGCGTGATGCGGTTCTTCAGGTCTGCCGTGAGCGAAAGGGTCGTCCGCGCGAAGATGCACTCGGCGGGCGACTGCGGCGGGTTGACGAATCCTTCGGCGACTCGTCTCGGCATCGCGAGCTTCGGGAAGCGCCCGCACAGGCCGTGCAGGTGCGCGAGCAGCGACGCCCGCTCGCCCTTCGGGATGATCTCGTCGTCGCACGCACCGACCTGCGGCGTGAACAGGCTGAACCAGACCTTCTTGACTTCGGGCCTCGCCGACCAGAACTCCAGGAACTCCTCGAAGTAGCCCGCGCGCTCGGTCTGCTGGCGCGTGATCGTGCAGTGAATCGTGACCCTGTGCCCTTCGATGTTCTTCAGGATGCGCTCGTACGTGGCGGGCTTGCGCCGCTCGTCGTGGTCGGGCTGAAGTCCGTCAACCGAGACGACGAGGAGTAGCTCTTCGATCTCCGCCCACTCGCGCGGTATCGGTCTGACCGCGCTCGTCACGAGTTGCACGCGGACGCCCATCGCGCTCAGAAGCGGGAGCAGTCTGTTCAACTCGCGGAAGCGCACGAGCGGCTCGCCGCCGACGATGGAGACGTGCAGCGGGCGGTACTCGCGCACGACCGCGAGCACGCCCTCGACGAGTTC
>DASRCS010000190.1:0-7088 GCA_035652995.1 Pyrinomonadaceae bacterium | reverse complement strand
CGACGGGCTGGAAGTGGACGCCCTCTTCCGGCGTGCGCGGCAGGTGCGGGACGAGCAGGTGCCCGCCGTTGGCGTAGGCCGCCGCGACGTTCGCGAGCTGGATGGCCGTGACCTCGATGTCGTCGCCGTGCGAGGACATGTGGTTGACGGCGTAGCCCTCTTTAAAAGTCGGGAGCTTGCCCGGCGACTCGGCGGGGAAGTTGATGCCGGTCGGCTGGCCGAGTCCGAGCTTGCGCGCGTAGAACATCATCTTGTCGAAGCCGACCTGCCCGCCGACGCGCTGGAAGTAGCCGTTGTCGGAGAAGGCGAGCGCGTCCGTCAGGTCGAGGCGGTAGCTCGCCGTCCCGATGTTGACTGTCTGCACGGGGTCGATGACGTGCTCGGAAAGGCCCGCGATTCCGGTGACGAGCTTCGTCGTCGAGCAGGGCTTGAACCCGCGGCGCAAGGCCCACTCCTGATTGACGACCGAATAGACCTGCCCCGTCTTCGGGTTCATGACGACGACCGTGCCGGCGTGGCCCGCGAGCGCGTTCATCGCGACGCGGCGGACTTCCGGGTCTTCGCCCTGCGTCTCGTCTTTGGCGATGTTGGCGGCGGTCTCGTCGCGGAGCGCCTGGTCGGCGGCGCGTTGGCGCGCGATGGCGAGCGCGATCTGGCGGGCGCGCTCCTCGGCCTCGCGGCGGCGGCGCTCGGCCTCGGCGCGCGCGGCGATCATGCGCTCGCGGCGCGTCATGTGACGCCAGTCTTTGTGCGAAACTCGCTCGGCGCGCTCGTCCCTGCGGTCGCGGCGTGACGAGCGGCGGTCATCCCTCCCGCGTCTTTCGTCCGCGGCGCGCTCGCGCTTCGACTTGCGCGAGTCGCGACGCGAAGAAGTCTCCTCGCGACCGCGCCGGCCCTTCGAGGAAGTGGCTTTGGCGGGCGCTTTCTTTGAAGCCCTGCGGGAGGCGTTTGCCGCGGGCGAGTTGAAAAGGATGATTGCCGAGACTGCGAATGCGATCAGACCGAGGGAACGAAACTTCAGGGTCATTGAACTCTTCCTCGCTTAAAGGTCAAGCAGAAGAGGCGGCGCGCCAGGTTTGGGGAGCGCGGGCCGCCGTGCCGAATGTTTAAGATGCGACCGACAAGGCTTTGTTTGCGAGGTGACAGTTGCGCCGCACGGGCGCGGGCGCGGGCGCGCCGGGCGGTTGAAATGCGTAGCCCAGGCTTTTCCGTCGAAGCTCTGTCGTCATCTTCAAAATCAATTCGTGCCAGTTAAAAATTCGGAGAGACTTGACTCGCGGCCTCCTGAGGGGTTTGCGCCGGAGACCGAAGCGACTATAACATCTGTCGCGAACGCGCGGCAACCCCTTTGCCTTTAACCCAGTGTGACCTGTGAACGAAAGCGCTCCCCGCGAAATCTAAAAGTGTTGAGGGAGGGCTTCAGATGAGGATGCGGCTTCCGGGACTCTTCTACAGCTTCCGCGCGCGGCTGCTCGCCGTGCTTGCGCTGCTCCTCGTCGCGACGCTCGGCGTGCAGTACTACCTCAGCCGCCGCGAACAGCACCGCCACGTCATCGTCATCGCCGAGCAGGAGCAGGCGCTCACCGCGAGCATCGCGCTCGCCAACGAGAGCATCACCTCCGGCCAGTACATGTACCAGATCGAGGCCGCGAACAACTCTTCCCTGCTCGTCGAGCAGGCGCGGCGCGTCGTCAACGTCCTCGTCGTCCGCCAGGACGGGCGCATTGACGACAGCCTCGACCCGGACTACAGGCCGGAGACCCTGAAGAACGGCGACTATCATTACTTCTACGTCTCCGACCCGGACGTGCACCTGCCGAAGCTCGTTGACGCGGGCGAAGTGACCGAAGGCTTCCGGCGTCTGACCCCCTCTCTTCAGACGACGGCGCAGCCGGTCGCGGGCGAGCCGCGCACCTTCGCCATCCCTTTGCAGACGAGCCGCGGCATGAACTACATCGTCGTCATCCTCGGCTCAAGCTCCATCACCGACGAGTCGTTCTGGCGGACGGCGAAGCCTCTGCTGCCGACGCTCGCCGTGCTGCTCATCGCGACGATCATCGCCGGCATCCTCGTCTGGAGCTTCACGCGGCCCATCAGCGAGCTTTCGCGCGCGACCCGCCGCGTGGCCGCGGGCGACTTCTCGTTCCGCGTCACGGCGGCAGACCGCCGCGACGAGATCGGGCAGCTCGCCGAGACCTTCAACGAGATGGTCGCGCAGTTGGGCCGCATGCGCGCGCTCGAATCGCAGGTCAAGCTGGCCGAACAATCCGCGGTCGTCGGGCGGCTCGCCTCCGCAATCGCGCACGAGATTCGCAACCCGCTCAACTACATCAACCTCACGCTCGACCACCTCCGCACCTCGCTCGCGCCCTCCGACCCGAAGAAGCGCGCGCTCGTCGAGCAGTTGACGCTCCAACTCAAGGCCGAGGTCGCGCGCATCAACACGCGCATCACGGAGTTTCTGAAATACTCGCGCCCCGCCAACCTCAACCTCGAACCGCTCGACCTCGGCGAGACTTTGCGCGACGCGCTCCGCATCGTCGAGCAGCAGGCGGCGGACGCCGGCGTCGAAGTCCGCTACGACGCGAACGGCGCACGCCCGCGCGTCGTCGGAGACCGCGAGTCTTTACGTTCGCTCTTCACAAACCTTATCATCAACGGGATGCAGGCGATGGACGCGCCCGGCGGGCGGCTGACCGTGGGACTCGCGACCGAAGACGGGCACGCGCTCGTCTCCGTCTCCGACACGGGCCGCGGGATCAAGCCGGAGCACATGGACAAAATTTTCGAGCCGTACTTCTCGACGAAGGAGACGGGCACGGGCCTCGGCCTCGCCATCGCCAAGAAGGTCGTCGAGGCGCACGACGGCTCGATCCGCGTCGCGAGCAGGCCCGGCGAGGGCACGACGTTCACTGTCGAACTTCCAACAGCAGGAGGAAGTGGTGAGTGATGAGTGACGAGTGATGAGTAATAAAAGCGGTTTGCTTTCAACTCATCACTCTTCACTCATCACTCTTCACTCATTGACGAATGGCACGCAAAAGCATCCTCGTCGTTGACGACGAGAAGTCGCAGCGAGAGATTCTGGAGATGATCCTGTCGGGCGAGGGCTACGACGTGACGCCCGCCGCGTCGGGCGAGGCCGCGCTGCGGATCGCGCGCGAGCGCCGCTTCGACCTCGCGCTCACGGATTTGAAGATGACGGGCATGGACGGCATCGAGCTTCTCTCGAAGCTCCTCGCCTTCGACTCCTCGATCATCGTCATCCTCCTGACCGCGCACGGCTCCATCGAGTCGGCGAAGGAAGCCCTGCGGCGCGGCGCGTTCGATTATCTGGAAAAGCCTTTCGAGCGCGAGCAGTTGCTGGAAACAATCCGCCGCGCCCTGAGCAAACTCGACGCGCTCGACCAGGAGATCATCTCGGCCTCGACGGAGATGGAAGCCGTCAAGAAGATGATTTTGAAGGTCGCGCGCTCGAACTCCACGGTTCTCATCCGCGGCGAGTCGGGCACGGGCAAGGAACTCACCGCGCGCGCCATCCACACGCAAAGCCCGCGCGCCGACCAGATGTTTCAGGCCGTCAACTGCGCCGCCATCAACGAGAACCTCCTCGAATCCGAACTCTTCGGCCACGAGAAGGGCGCGTTCACCGGCGCGCACGCCGAGAAGAAGGGCCTCTTCGAGATCGCCGACAAGGGCACGCTCTTCCTCGACGAAATAGGCGAGCTGGACGTGACGATGCAGGCGAAACTTTTGCGCGCCTTGCAGGAGCGCGAGATTCGGCGCGTCGGCGGCACGCGCGCCATCAAGATTGACGTGCGCGTCGTCGCGGCGACGAACCGCGACCTGCGCGCGATGGTCTCTGACGGGCGCTTCCGCGACGACCTTTACTATCGCATCAACGTCCTCTCGATTGACGTGCCGCCGCTCCGCGAGCGCCGCGAAGACATCGCCGTCCTCATAGACTTCTTCCTCAAGAAGCACACGCGAAACACCTCGCGCCTCATCCGCGGACTGACGCCCGACGCCCGCAAGGTCATGCTCGACTACGCGTGGCCCGGCAACGTCCGTCAGCTTGAGTCGGCAATCGAGCGCGCGATTCTTCTCGCCGAGGCCGACTACATCACGGTCGAAGACCTGCCGCTCGAAGTCCGGCAGGAGTCGCGCCCCGCCGCCGAGACCGGCTTCCGCCTGCCCGCCGAGGGCGTCAACTTCGAGAACGTGGAGCGCAACCTCATCCTTCAGGCGATGGAGCGCACCGACTACAACATCACGAAGGCCGCGAAACTCCTCGGCCTCACCTTCCGCACGCTCCAGTACCGCCTCGAAAAGTTCGGCATCAAGCGCCCCGACCGCCACGGCTCGAAGGAAGAGGAAGAGGGCGGCGAGGAGTAAAGTACGGCGCGCAGTGCCGTCCAGTCCCGCCGCGCAAGCGGAGACGGCCCGACACGTTCAACTGTTGTTCCGACAACGACTCGAACCCCGGAGGCGAATTATGAGAACGACGGCAACACTAATTTTCACTCTCGCGCTCGCGGCATTCGTCGGCTGTGCTGCCGGCCAGATGTCATCGAATTCGTCATCTCCCACAGTCGCCCCCGCACAGAGGGCGGCTGCCGGCGACCACGCGGCGGCACCTGAAACGAACGCGGCGGCCTCGACTGCACCAGCGCAGGCGGGCGGCGGGCAAGCCGTCATTCAAAACGTCTCGCTCCAACAGGCCGACCAGTCGCAGGCCGCGCCCGTCCCCGTCGAGCGCAAGATCATTCGCAACGCGAACGTCTCAATCGAAGTCGAAGACCCGAAGAAGGCGATGCAGCGCGTCGCGTCGGTCGCGGAGTCGCGCGGCGGTTTCGTCGTCACCTCCGAGACGCGGCAGGAGGCGGGCGTTAACGGCGGCAGGGCGCAGGAGATCATCACGATGGACGTGCGCGTGCCCGCCGCGCAGTTCGACGCCGCGATGAACGACATCCGCGGGGCGGCGAGCCGCGTCGTCTCCGAGAAGATCACGGGGCAGGACGTGACCGAAGAGTACATTGACCTCGACGCGCGCCTGCGGACGCAGAAGGCTCTCGAATCCCAACTGCTCGACATCATGAAGGGCGCGCGCGAAGTCTCCGACGCGATGTCCGTCCAGCGCGAGCTGGCGAACGTGCGGACGGAGATCGAGAAGATCGAAGGGCGCAAGCGCTTCCTCGAAAATCAGACGAGCCTTTCGACCATCAGCGTCACGATTCAGCCGCCGTCGCCACTGGTAAGCACCACGGGCTTCTTCCACAGCGTCGCGGGCGCGTTCGGCGAAGGCGTTGACATCGCAGCCGCCATCACG
The DNA here is from genome assembly GCA_035652995.1 of Pyrinomonadaceae bacterium. Lineage (GTDB taxonomy): Bacteria > Acidobacteriota > Blastocatellia > Pyrinomonadales > Pyrinomonadaceae > QHXN01. Next base: position 1,759 of record DASRCS010000190.1, on the reverse strand, counting down.
CTCGTCCTGATTCGCGTCGTGCTCGCGCTGCTCCCGCTCGCGATCTTCTTCGGCGTCCCGCTCTACCTGCTCTGGCGTTACCTGACGCGGCGCGCGCGCCGCCGGCAGGAGGCCGCACGCGTCCTCTTCGAGTCGGCGCAGGCTCGCGCAGCCGAAGCGGGCGCGCAGCCGGAAGCGCGAGCGCCGGTTACCCAGTAAGCAGTTAATAAATTGCCACTAGCTTAAAGCTAGTGGGGCAAAGAGGCACTGAAAAGGCAATGGCTATGGCTTTAGCCAAAGCCATAACTGTTTGGCTAAAGCCGAAGATTTTTTTGAGACCTTGTCCACTAGCTAAAGCTGGTGGCGACTGAAACGACGGAACGTCCGTGCGAACGGACTCTGAACCTAAACTCAGGCTTCGACTCATGCGACGAAAGATTCTTCTCTCAATCGCGCTCTCCGCGCCGCTCGCCTTCGCTGCGTGCGGCGACAATCAAACAGGCGCTTCCGACAATGCCGCGGCAACGCCCGCCTCGTCGCCTGCCGCCGCTCAAGTTCAGCCGACCGCCGCGCGACAACAGCAGGTCGTCACCGCGACGGTCGAGGAGGCGAAGCTCGACGCGGGCGGCGCGGGCGAGGCCAACGTCACGCTCGACATCGCCGACGGCTATCACGTCAACGCCAACCCCGCGTCCGACAAGTTCTACGTCGCGACCGAGGTTCAGGCCGCGCCGCAGGAGGGCATCACGCCGGGCAAGCCCGTCTATCCGAACGGCGTCCCGCGCAAGCTCTCTTTCAGCGACAAGCCGCTCTCGGTTTACGAAGGCCACGCCGTCATCAAGCTCCCGCTCCGCGCCGACAAGACCGCGACCAAAGGCAGCCACACCTTCCACGCGACGATTCGCGTGCAGCCCTGCAACGACCAGGCATGCCTGCAACCGCGCAACATTGATGCAGCAATCCCCGTCACGATCAACTGATCGGGCCGCGAGACGAACTTCGTGAAGACCGAGCGGGACACGGACGAGCGGACAACCGCCGCCGAAGATGACGAGCAGAGCTTCGCGCCGGAAGACGAGCCGACTCGCGCAGCCGCCGAAGGGAACGCGCGCGAAGACGAAGCTGAAGGCATAAGCGAGAAAGTTTCCGCCGGGCCGTCTATCGTCGAACGACTGTGGCTCGTCGCCGCCGCGGCGCTCCTGATCGCGGCGGCTGTGCTGCTCTATCTCGCGCATACCGACGCGGCGTTCGTCACGGCGACGCTCGGCGTCTGCGCTTGGTTCCTCAACGTCCGCGACCGTCTCAAGCGCGAGCACAATCTCCGAAAAAGCGGGCCGCGGAACTGGGGGCCGCGTTAGCCGCGTCGCGGGCAGATTCGATCCCTCAGATTCAAGCGAGCGGATTCATAGCCGCCGGAGGCGGCGACAGAATGTAGCCCACGGCGTCCGTCCGTGGGAATGTGAGACGGGGAAATGTAGAAGCCCCGGAGGGGCGAAAGAATTTCGGCTTTTGCGTCAACGAGCCTCGAAATTCTTTCGCCCCTCCGGGGCTTCTATTATTTTTATGCCTGCTTTGCCCAACGGACGGACGCCGTGGGCTACACGCTTCCGCCGACTACGTCGGCTTTTCTTTGTTGCTTGAAATCTTCCTCGCCGCTCCGACTCAAAGCATCTCGGCGAAGGTCAACTGCGCGTCGTCTCTTTCACTCTTGTCCGAATCGCGAGCGGCGTTGTGCGTGCGCGACCCGTCGAGCGCCTTGCAGACGGCCTTGAGGTTGAAG
>DASRCS010000189.1:0-17313 GCA_035652995.1 Pyrinomonadaceae bacterium | reverse complement strand
CGGCGTCGAAGACTTCGCTGATCGAGCCGACGCAAGCTTGGTCAAGGTGCGGCACAAAGCCCTCCAAAAATTTTCGCGCGCCTGCGCGGTCTTCCGGGTGAACCTTGAGCCACGCGTCAATGAACGGGCCGATGAGCCACGCCCAGACCGTGCCCTGATGGTACGCCGCGTCGCGGGTCTTCAGGTCGCCGTGGTAGTTCGGCTTGAACTCCGGGTCGTCGGGCGCGAGCGAGCGCAGTCCGACCGGCGTCAAAAGTTTTTCGCGCGCGACGTTCAAGACCGGCTCCCACTTCGACTCGTCCAGAACGGGGTGTTCGAGCGAGATGGCTAGGAGTTGGTTGGGCCGGCACGAGGGGTCGTTCTCGCCCTTCTTCTCCCAGCTCTCGACCACGTCGAAGAGGTAGCCGCCCTGCTCATACCAGAAGCGCTCGTTGAAAGAGCGGCGGCAAGCTTCGGCGTGCCCGCGCAGCTCGTCCGCCTTCTTGCCGTCGCCCGCGTCGCGCGTCCAGTGTTCGAGAAGCTTGAGCGCGTTGTACCAGAGCGCGTTGATCTCGACGGCCTTGCCGCGCCGCGGCGTGACGACCCAGTCGCCGCACTTCGCGTCCATCCAGGTCAACTGGTAGCCCTCCGCGCCCTCGACGAGAAGGCCGTCCTTCTGGTCAACGTGGATGTTGAAGCTCGTGCCTTCGAGGTGGCACTCGACGATGTCCTGCATCTTCGGCAGGAGCAGTTGGAGCGTGACCTGATCGTCGGTCGCCTTCAGGTATTTGTCGAGCGCGTGGAAGAACCAGAGCGTCGCGTCCGCCGTGTTGTAGAGACCTTCGCGCGCGCCGTCGGGGAACATGTTGGGGATGAGTCCGTCGCGGATGTACTGCGCGAAGGTTCGGAGAATCCAGCCCGCCTCGCGGAACCTGCCCGCGGTCAGCGTCAGACCTTCGAGGCTGATCATCGTGTCGCGGCCCCAGTCGGTGAACCAGTGGTAGCCGGCGATGACGCTTCTGATCTCCTCGCCCGCGGCGTGCGCGCGCGCGGCGTCCTCCTGCCGGCCCGAAGGCGTGATGACGAACTGGTCGGCGGCGAGCGTGAGTTCCGCGCCGACGCCTTCGCGCGCCGGACTCGCCGCCGACGTGAGCAGCCGCTCGCGCCGCTCGTGCTCCGACGACTGCGCCTCTTCGGGCGAGAGCGCGCGCACAGTCTCCCAAGTCTCGGTCGAGCCGACGAGTGTCGCGCTCACATCCTTTGAAACATCAACGCTGAAGTAGCCCGGACTCCAAAGCTCGCCGACGTGCTGGTAGCCGCGCTGGTCTTCCGCGCGGTAGTAAACGTTCTGAATCATCCCGCCGTCGAGCGCGAACGTCGCGCGCTTGCCGTAAATCTTCAGGCGCAGCGGCGGGTAGGTGTGGCCCGTGCAAAGCTCAAGACGGTCTTCAACCGAAGTGACCGTGTAAGGTTCTTTAATTGAGTCCTGCACGGCCTCTTCGAGCGGGCGGAATTGCAGCGCGGGCCGCAGCTTCAAGCGCACGGGGCCGTCGCCCTCGACGAGCCGGTAGTTGACGTGCACCGTGTTCTGCATGTGAAGCATCAGAATCCGCTTCTCGAAGACCGCGCCGTCCGTCTCGTAGCGCCAGACGGGCAGGCCGTTCTCCAGCCGGAACTCTGCGAGGTAGTGCGCGCCGGGCATCTCAAGCACGCCGCCCGCGCGCTCCTGCCCCCCGATCTGGAAGCGCGCGCCCGAAGGCAGGCGCACCCACTCGGAGATGTGATTGAACATGACGGTGCGACCGAGCGGCGTCGGCAGGGCCGAGATCAGCAGGCCGTGGTAACGACGCGTCGGCACGCACGCGACAGTGCCCGAAGCGAAGCCGCCGAGTCCGTTCGTCACGAGCCACTCGCGACCGAGCAGCGAGTCCACGTCGTCGCGCGCGTCCTGTTTCTTGAATTCCAGCTTGCGAACCGTGTCGCTCATCCCTCCTCCAATTCCTTCAAAGCCTCGCGGCGCACCTCCTCCTCCTCGCTCGGCCCTTCGCGCCCGCCCGCGAGGTCGCGCACGCTGCCGGCGCGCGCCGGGCGCAACGCGAACGCCGCGTGGCCGGGGATGCACCAGTTATTCTTCGTCTCAAGCCGCGGAGTCCCGCCGCCGCCGTAAGTGAAATCCTCGCTCGACCAGAGCGTTGTCCAGATCGCGCCCTCAGGCGGCGCGAGCAGAGGCTCCGGCGCGGGGTCGAGGTTGAGGTCGCGTCCCATGTTGACGATCAGCAAGCGGTCGTCGCCGCCCTCGCCGAAGTATCGAAGCACGAACGCCTCGTCGCCGATGACCGCGCCGTCCACGCCGCGCAGTCGTTGCGCGCTGAAGACCGCGTCCTCGCGGCGCAGTCGCAAGAGGTCGCGATGCATCTCGTAAATGTCTCGATGCTTTTCTCGCTCCGAAAAGTCGAGCTTGCAGCGCTCGAACGTCTCAACGTCGCCGGGGTCTGCGAGTTGGTCGCGCACCTGTTTGGTGGCGACGCTTCGGAACTGCGCGAGGAACTCGGCTCGGCCCGCGCGAACCTTCGCGGCAAGCTCTGGCTCGTGGTCGGCGAAATACTGGAACGGCGCGGACGAGGCGAACTCCTGACCCATGAAGAGCATCGGCGTGCCGGGCGCGAGCAGCATCAAGGCAGTCATCGCGCGGAAGCGTCCCGGACTCGTCAACTCGTGCACGCGCTCGCCGCGCGCCGAGTTCGAGACCTGGTCGTGGTTCTCTATGAAGGTGACGAACGCCTGCGGACTCAGGTCGAGCGAGGGCGCGCCGCGCCTCGCGCGCTGCCACTTGTAGCGCTGGCCTTGATAAAGGTAGCCGTACTTCACCGACGAGACGAACTCCTGCGGCTTGCCCTTGTAGTCTGTGTAGTAGGCTTCGTTCCTCCCGGTCATCGCGACGACGGCGCTGTGGTGGAAGTCGTCGTTCCAGAGTCCGTCCAGCCCGTAGCCGCCGCGCTCGACGGGTCGCACGATCCACGACTCCTGACTCTCGTTCTCGGCGACGATGATCGTCTCGCGCCCTTTGGCCGCGTCGCGCACCTCGCGACCGAGCGCCTTGAGCAGGTGCTCGTCCGAGTCGTCGAAGATGCTCTGCGTCGCGTCGAGGCGCAGGCCGTCGAGGTGGAACTCTTCGACCCAGTAGCGACCGTTCGAGAGGAAGAACTCGCGCACCGGCCCCGCGTTCTCGCCGTCGAAGTTCAGCGCGTCGCCCCACTCGGTCTTGTGCTTTTCGGAGAAGTAGTCTTCCGCGAACTGCCGCAGGTAGTTCCCGTCGGGGCCGAGGTGGTTGTAAACCACGTCGAGGATGACGGCGACGCCGAGGCCGTGCGCCTCATTGACGAAGCGGCGCAGGTCGTCGGGTTCGCCGTACAGACGCGTCGGCGCGAACATGTTGACGCCGTCGTAACCCCAGCCGAACTTGCCGGGGAAGTCGGCGACCGGCATCAGCTCGACGCACGTGACGCCGAGCCGCTTGAGTTCTTCGAGTTCGCGCCGCGCCGCGTCGAGCGTGCCCTCGCGCGTGAACGTGCCGACGTGAAGCTCGTAGATGACCTGCCCCTTGAGCGAAGCGCCGCGCCACGCCTCGTCCGTCCAGCGGAACTTCGTTGGGTCAACGACGCGCGAAGGCCCGTGCGGCCCGCGGGGCTGAAAGCGCGAGACCGGGTCGGGGTAGAGGTAATCGTCATCGTCGAGCTTGAAACGGTAGAGCGCGCCGTCGCCCGCGCTCTCGGCCAGGCCGGAGAAGTAACCATCCTCCTCGCGCTCAAGCTCAAAAGTTTTTTGTTCGTCGCCGCCCTCGAAGACGACCGCGACACGTTTGCGCTTCGGCGCCCACACGCGAAAGTGCGTGCCGCCCTGCGGCAGGACTTCCGCGCCGACGGGCAGTCTCCTCGACAGACCCCTTCCCAGACTCGCAGCCATTCACGAACCGTCCTTATAAATTTTTCGCTGGCGCAATCTTAAACGCGCCGCGACGGAAAAGGCCAATCATCGCCCGCGCTGCTCGCGTAAAAATCACGATTCTCTGAAATTCCGTCTTCGGTCTCACGCGCCGGTTCGCCAACCACCCGCGGCTTTGTTAACAACTCGCGAGCCGCGGGCGGCGCTGTCCCGCTCGCTTGCCAAGCGCGCGCGGTTCGGTTACGAAATCCTCATGCAGAAGCTTCCGATTGACGAGATACTGCCCGAAGCCGTCGGGCGGCTGCGGCGGGCGCAGAATCTCGTCATCGAAGCGCCGCCCGGCGCGGGCAAGACGACGCGCGTGCCTCCTGCTCTGCTTGATTTGGTTGTCGGCGACGGCGGCGACGTGCTCGTGCTTGAGCCGCGAAGACTCGCCGCACGCATGGCCGCGCGCCGCGTCGCGGAGGAGCGCGGCGAACGCGTCGGCGAGACGGTCGGCTACCAAATCCGTTTTGAAGAGGTCGCCAGTGCGCGAACGCGCATACGCTTTCTGACCGAGGGCATGTTGACGCGACGACTGCTCGCAGACCCACGACTCGAAGGCGTCGCCGCGGTCGTGCTCGACGAGTTCCACGAGCGACACCTGCAAGCCGACATCGCGCTCGCGCTGCTCAGAAGACTTCAAAGAAACGGGCGGCCCGGACTGAAGATCGTCGCGATGTCGGCGACGCTCGACGCCGCGCCCGTCGCCGCATATCTCGGCTGCGACGTGCTGCGCTCCGAAGGCCGCCGCTTCGACGTGCGTGTCGAACACCTCGCGCGCCACGACGAGCGACCGCTCGAAATTCAAGTCGAAGCGGCGGCGCGTCGGCTCGTCGCGGAAGGTCCCGAAGGTGACGTGCTCGTCTTCCTGCCGGGCGCGGCGGCGATTCGCCGCGCGCAGGACGCGTGCGCGGGCGTTGCGTCTGAGGCCGACCTGCTCGTGCTTCCGCTGCACGGCGAGCTGCCCGCGTCGGAGCAGGACGCGGCGGTGCGGCCAGCCGCGAAGCGCAAGGTGATTCTCTCGACGAACGTCGCCGAGACTTCGGTGACGATTGAGGGCGTCGCGGCGGTCGTTGACTCAGGACTGGCGCGCGTCGCGAGCCATTCGCCTTGGTCGGGCCTGCCCGTGCTGCGCGTCGCGCGCGTGAGCAAGGCGAGCGCGATTCAGCGCGCGGGCCGCGCGGGCCGCACGCGCGAGGGCCGCTGCCTCCGGCTCTACACGGCGCAGGATTTCAACGCGCGCGCCGAGCACGAGACGCCGGAAGTCAGAAGGCTCGACCTCGCCGAGACCGCGTTGGAGCTTCGAGCCGCGGGCGTCGCAAACCTTCAAGGCTTCGAATGGTTTGAAGCGCCTTCGCCAGACGCGCTCGAAGCGGCGGACGCTCTGCTGCGACGGCTCGGCGCGACCGACGGCGCGGGGCGCGTGAGCGAAGTCGGGCGACGGATGATTCGCCTCCCGCTTCACCCGCGGCTCGCGCGCATCGTCGTCGAGGCCGGGCCGCGCGGCGTCGCGCGCGAAGCCTGCACGGTCGCCGCGCTCATCTCCGAGCGCGACATACGCGGCGGTCGAGTCAACCTCGTCGGCAGTCGCGACCTTCCCGGCAACGAGCGCGTCAATCTCGTCGGCGGAGGACGCGCGAACGAACGCGCGCGAGCGAGCCGCGCCGCGACGAAGCACGGCTCTTCGGACTTGCTCGAACTCTACGACCTCTTCGCCGAAGCCGAAGCGCGCGGCTTCGGCGCGGCGAGTCTTCGCGCGCTCGCGCTTGACGCGAACGCCGTGCGCGCCGTCGAGCGCGTGGGCAGACAACTCCGGCGGCAACTCGCGGTCTCGAAAGAGTCCGCCGCGCGCGAACTGTCGGACGAGCAGGAGAAGGCGCTTTTGATTTCGATTCTCGCGGGATACCCCGACCGCGTCGCGCGCCGCCGCGAGTCGGCGAAGCTGCGAGAGGGCGTCGAGTTGTTGCTCGCGGGCGGCGGGACTGCGGAGCTTGCGCCGGAGAGCGTCGTGCGCGGCGCGGAGTTCATGGTCGCGGTTGACGCCGAAGAGCGCGAGCGCGCCGGCGTGAATCGGATGCAGGCGCGAGCCGCGAAGACGGTCGTGCGGCTCGCGAGCGCGATTGAGCCGGACTGGCTGCTCGACCTCTTCGCCGATTCGCTCGCCGAAAAAGTAGAGGCGCGCTGGAACGCGCAGGGAGAGCGCGTCGAGGTCGTGCGCTGTCTCGTCTATGACAACCTCGTCGTCGAGGAGTGGCGCTCGCCGAACGCGGAAGGCGAGGAGGTGACTCGCGCGCTCGCCGCCGCCGCGCTCGAAGCCGGCGCGCGCGCCTTCGTCGAAGCGGACGAGCTTGAACACTTCCTCGCGCGCGTCGAGTTCGTCGCCCGCACTTTTCCAGAAGAGAATCTGCCCGCGCTCGGCGAGAGGGAAGTCGGCGAAGCGCTCGCCGAGATGTGCGAAGGCCGGCGCAGCTTCGCGGAGCTTCGAGAGGCCGCGCGCGCGGGCGAGCTTGTCGAGTTGTTGCGGCGGAAGCTGTCGCCGGAGCAAACGCGCCTGCTCGCGCGCATGGCACCGGAGCGCGTGACGCTCGCGCGCGGGCGGCAGGCGCGCGTGCGTTACGAGTCGGGGCAAGCGCCTTACGTCGCGTCGAGGCTTCAGGACTTCTTCGGGATGAGCGAGGGGCCGCGCGTCGCGGGCGGTCGCGCGCCGCTCGTGCTGCGGCTGCTCGCGCCGAACCGGAGGCCCGTGCAGGTGACGACAGACCTCGCCGGATTCTGGTCGCGACACTACCCGACAGTGCGCCGCGAGTTGAGCCGTCGCTACCCGCGGCACGCCTGGCCTGAAGACCCGATGCAACTTTAGTTGCTGCCGGAGCGCATCCGCAGCTCATTAAGTTTTCGTAAACTGCGAGCAGGGTGTGGAAGTATTCGCACACACTGACGTATAATCCGTTTCGTTGATCAGATAAACCCCCTTGCGAAAGAGGAACAGCAGAGAGATATGCCAGAGCTACGCGGCAAGCAAGCGACGCCGGATGTTAAAGAAGAGTGGCAGCGGGCCTACGACATATATCTTCAAGCGCCCGGCGTTCCACACAACAAGAAGCTCGACCGCACGGAGCGAATCAACTTCGTCGCCGAGAAGATGCACCTGACGCGCAAGCAGGCCAAGCGCCGGGTCAAGAACTACGAAGCGTGGCAGCGCAACATCAAGAAGGGACTCGTCACGCCGTAGAAGTTCGGAAGTGTCGGCGTGCGGAAGGGGTACGCCGGCCTCGCCCCTCCTGAGAGTCACGGACAAACGGCTGCGTTGAGCTTCTCACTCCGCAGGCACACGTCTGCCCGCTGCGGCGACGTGTGCCCGGTCGTCTGCTAAACTTGCGTTGCGGATTTCGTTTACGCCCTGATGTCGAGCCTTCAACTCCAAACGACCGGGCCTGCGGGCGGGCCGCAAGACCCGGCGCTCGAAGCCGAGCGGCTGACCGCGCTCCTCGAAGAGCGGCGCGCAGAACTCGCGTCGCTTCAGGAATCGCTGCGCGAGTTTAAGGAGCGCTACGCGCGCCACGTCGGAGGGTTGCTCGCCGAGTTGGCGGAGGTCGAGGGCGAGATTCGCCGGGCCGAGTCGCGGCTCGCCGGACTTGAGGAAGACGAAGGCGACGGGGAGGCGGGCGCGTCGGACTTCTACGAGGCGTCGCCGCGCGCGGCTTCGGGCGGGACGATGCTCCGTAAACTCTTCTGGTCTGTCGCGCGGATGTTTCACCCGGACCACGCGTCGGACGAAGAGGAGGCGCGCCGCCGCCACTCGATCATGGCCGAGGCCTCGCGCGCCTACCGCGACGGCGACGCCGAAAGCCTCTCGACCCTGCTCACCGACGAGCAGTTGCAATCCTACTGCGCCTCGGCCTCGCGCGAAGGCGAGCCGGAGGAGGTCGGCGCGCGCATCATTAATCTCAAGGAAGAACTCGTCACCGTCGAGTTCGGCATCAACCGCGTCAGGCAGGACAGGCTCTACCGCCTCATGCTCGGCACGGACGCGGAGGCGCGCGAAGGCCGCGACGCGCTCGCGCAGATGGCCGCCTCCGTCGCGCGCAAGATCACGAAGGCGCGCAACCGTCTCGCACACCTCTCTTGAGCGGAAGGGGGTCGGGTGCTGCGTTCCGGTTTTGTCTTTCACCAGCACCTAACATCCAACACCCAGAATTGTTCTTCCGTTCAGCCTTGCTGCTTCCGCGTTTCTACTTCAGTTCTTCTTCGGCTCTTCTGATGAACTTTCGCGCGGCGCGGAGGTTATCGGCGGCGGCGCGTGCGGCTGCGTCCGGGCCGAGGTCGATTTGTCGGAGCGGGCTTGGGTCGGCGAGCGAGTTGGCGTTGACGACGAGCGCGCTTGCGGGAAGCGTCTTGACTTGCCAGTAGAGTCCGTCGCGGAAAGCGTCGCGCGCGTTGCTGAGGACGAGGTAGGCCGCGCCGCGCGGGAGCGACGCGAGTATGCGGTCAACCTCTTCGAGCGGGTCGGAGAATTTTTCGGCGAGCCGCTTCGCTGACTCGTCCGGCGAGAGTTCGCGTTCGGTTGAGGAATCGAGCCGCCCGCCGAATTGTGCGGCGTCGGTTTTTTCCGCAAGCTCTTCGAGCGCGCGAAGCGCCTCGGCGGCGAGTGAGAGGTCTGTGCTGCGCTCGGCGCGAACCTGCGCGAGCGCATCGAGCGTCGAATCGTCGCGCGCGCCGCGAAGATAGTTCAACTCGGCCTCGGCCCAGCGCTCGTGCAGGCGTGCCTTCGCCACGAGCAGCGCGGCGCGGTCGCCCGCGTTCTCGCGGCAGAGGCGGAAGTAGGTCTCGCGCAACTCGCGCTCGCAGTCGGTCGCGCGCCCGCGCGCGCGCGGCGCCGACTCGTAGAACACGGCGGCGGTCGAGAGGTCTGTCTTCAGGTCGCCGTCGTGAAGCTCGGAGGCCGAGACGAAGAGGCCGGGGAAGAGTTTGCCCGCGAGCTTGCGGTACGCGTCGGCGTCGCCGGACGCGGCAGCGTCGTCGAGCAGCCTGAGTTTCAGGACGACCGACTCGGCCCTGCGCGCTTCACGGTCGCCGTTCGCGGCGAGCGTCGCCCGACCGCCGAAGACAAAGAGGCAGAAGAGGGTCAGCGAAAGAATACTGAACCGGGGCATGGCGGATATAAAAGTCAAATCGGGCTGAGATTCCTCGAAAGCCGTCGCCCGCCCCGCCGAAGCGGGCGGAACGCAACAGGCGTCGGGCGAGTCGGTCGGGAGTTTCGACCTGCGCGGCGCGCGAACGGTCATGCGCGGAGGTTAAAGACACGTCGCGTGCCGCGCCCTCCGGCGTGAACGAGGGAGGATGAAAAGCTCGTCGGGAAAAATCTCTCCTTCGCCTGCGAATGATTTTAAGTTCACGCAGAGGCCAAAGAGCGGCGGGCTTGAAACACAAGCTTAGACTTCAGGCTTAGACTTTGAGGCGCGGAGATTCCGGGAAGCCTCTTTCGAGGCGCGCAGAGTTTTTGAGGGCGTCGCCGTTTAAGGCCACGCCCCCGTCATGAATGGCTGGAGCCAATGATGTGGATGAGTCTAACGCAGGACGGGCTTCGGGTAGCTCGCGCTCTTGCCCGTGTCCCTCAGGTCTTGGATGGCCCAGATGCTCGACACCCCTCGATGTAACAAGCGCCCGTCCTTGTCAACCCAGTATTCCGCCGTGCCGAACGTCTCCCACGCGTGCGGCGTGTAGAGACTGCACCCGTCGTGATAGATCGTGCTGACGATGAACTCTCTCCCGTCCGGCAGAGAGTAAACGCCCAACTCCCTCAGCCTCGGTTTGGGGATGACCGACGGCTTTTGCGCCGCGACTGCTTGCACCATAGTTGCCTCCTCAGAAGAAACTTCGTGGTCGAGGGGCCTTAAGCAACCACGTTTTCCAAATAAAGTCCGCCGGGAAAAGGTAAGACAATCATAGCACAGCATCACGCGCGAGAGGAGGAAATTTTTTGACCACTTAGTTCACGTTCCCTGCAAAACTCCGCGGAAAATGCATGATTTTGGACTTTCGAGAAGACACGCCTGCCCGCCTCGCGCGAGACCGAAAGCGCGCACTTGGTACCATGCTTGCAGACGTTGCGCCGAGCAACTCTCGGACGTTGTCATGTGCGGCCCCGCGCAAATAAAATGTCCGGGGCGGTGGACGCACGCGCGTCGCTTCTCGACGTAACGTTTCGGCGTCGCGCGTCCGCCCGTTTGAGGTTCGACCGCGACGGCGCGAGTGGTCGCAGCAGGAGACGAGATGAAGAGCGAAGGCGAAGACCGAAACGACTGGCGCGAGAATCTGATCGAGACGGACGAGGGGTTGACAGATCTGCTCGCGGCGACGAGACGCGTCGCGGTGCTGGGCATGAAGACCGAGGCGCAAAGTTATCAACCCGCGTTCTACGTCCCGCGGTACCTCGTCGCCGCCGGACTCGAAGTCGTGCCCGTGCCGGTTTACTACCCGGAGGTGACGCGGATACTCGGACTCGAAGTTTATCGGAGGCTCGCGGACATCCCCGGCGACGTGGACATGGTCAACGTCTTCCGCCGCCCGCAGGACATCGCGCCGCACCTCGACGACATCCTCGCGAAGCGACCGCGCTCGGTCTGGTTCCAGTCGGGGATTCGCAACGACGCGGCGGCTGAGCGGCTCGCGCGCGCCGGCATCAAGGTCGTGCAGGATCGCTGCCTGATGGTCGAGCACCGCGCGCTCGTGCGCGGGCGTTGAAAGGTTCAGTGGCTCGAAGCGTCGAAGCGTCAGTCGCGGGCGGGCCGTCGAGGTTCGTCGTCGAAGAGAGTTCCGCCGGACTCAGGCTCGACGTGTTTCTGGCCTCGCACATACGAAGCCTGAGCAGGATGGGAATCGCCAACCTGATCGGGCGCGGCGCGTGCTCGGTCAACGGCGAGACGGTTCGCGCGGGGCGACGCCTCCGCGCGGGCGACGCGGTCGAGGTCGAGGCGTTCGACGAGACGCCGAACTCGATGACGCCCGACGCGATTGAGCTTGAAGTCGTCCACGAGGACGAGCACTTGATCGTCGTCGTCAAACCCGCGGGCGTCCTCGTCCACCCCACGCGCGGCGTCAAGCGTGGCACGCTCGCCAACGCACTCGCGCATCACCTCAACCGAACGCGGAATGCGGAATTCGTCCGCCCCGGCATCGTCCACCGGCTCGACCGCGACACTTCGGGCCTGCTGGCCGTCGCGAAGACGCAGGCCGCGCTCAGCCGCCTGACGCAGCACTTCCAGCGCCGGCTCGTCGAGAAGCGTTACACCGCGATCGTGCGCGGTCGCGTCGGGCGCGAAGTGACGACGATCATGTCTCCAATCGGGCGCGACGAGGGGGCGCGGCCACACTGGCGCGTGCTCGAAGGCGGCAGGCCGTCGGAGACTCGGCTGCGCGTTTTGGAAACGAACGGCGAACGAACTCTCGTCGAGCTTGAGCCTGTGACGGGACGGACGAACCAGTTGCGGATTCACTGCGCGCACGTCGGGCACGCTATCGTCGGCGACCGCCTCTACGGCGGCGCCTCGCACGCGCGCCTTTGCCTGCACGCTTCGCGCCTCGCCTTCCGCCATCCGGCGACGAACGAACTGCTCGAATTCTCTTCGCCGCTGCCGCACGAAGCGGCTTCGGCGTTCGTCGTCGGAGGCCGAAAACGTTGAATTTTCGGGCGTTTTTATCGTCGCGGAGTTCTCCGAGAGAATTGAAAACTCGCGTGCGATTGCTTCCCGCGTGGGCTTGTCCGGGACGGGGAAATTCGCGCGCGAATGTAAATTTTTTTGCGAGCTAAAATTTTTTTAAGTTAGTAGTTGCATCCGGCGCGCGGAAGTTTTATATTCTGACTAACCCGGGCATGCGGTGAATCCAAATGCCTAGACGGTTGCTGGGGTGAGGACAGTGACCGTTGCCATGAGTGGGCGCGATGGATCCCAAAATTCGTCGCGCCCGCTTTATTTTTTGCGCCCCCGCTTCTGCTTGCGATACCGGACTGCGCGCCCCCGAACGTCTCTCGTAAAATCCCCCGAGACGATTCCCTTTTCGTTCTTCTTTAATCTTTGACGGCGCGGTTGGCCGTCCCGAAGGTCGAGGTGTATTCGTGATGAAGGAGGGGGCGAAAGAGAAGGCGGGGCAGAGTCCGGTCGCGCCGAAACTTTCGGAGCGCGAGCGCAGGGACGTGGAGCGCAAGAGCGCGCCGCGCACCGAGGTCGTTTACGAGGCGATCCGCTCCGAGGGCGAGAACGAACTCTCGCGCTCTTCTTCGACGCTCGCGTGGGACGGACTCGCCGCCGGACTCTCGATGGGCTTCTCGCTCGTCTCCGAGGGATTGCTGCGCTCGCGCCTGCCGGACGCGCCGTGGCGTCCGCTCGTCGCGAAGTTGGGCTACTCCGTGGGCTTCCTCCTCATCGTCCTCGGTCGCCAGCAACTCTTCACAGAGAACACGCTGACCGTCATCCTCCCGTTCCTGCAACGCCACGACGCGAAGACCTTGCGCTCGGTGCTGAGGCTGTGGGGAGTCGTCCTCGCGGCGAACGTCCTCGGCGCGCTCGCCTTCGCCTTCGTCGTCAGCCACACGGAACTCTTCGAGCCGCAGGTGCGCGCCACGTTCGGCGAGATCGGGCGCGAGACGATGCGGAGTTGGTGGGCGCTCACGCTCTTGCGCGGAGTCTTCGCCGGGTGGCTCATCGCGCTGATGGTCTGGATGCTGCCGGCCTCGGAGTCGGCGCGCTTCTTCGTCGTCATCGTGATGACTTACCTGGTCGCGCTCGGCGGCTTCTCGCACATCATCGCCGGCTCGGTCGAGGTCTTGTACGTCGTGCTTTCGGGCGGCGCGTCGTGGGGCGAGTTCGCCGCGTGGTTCGCGCCGACGCTCGCCGGCAACATCATCGGCGGGACGACGCTCGTCGCCGCGCTCGGGCACGCGCAGGTTGCGGGCGAGGCGGGCAAGGAAGAATGAAATTCGACCGCCTGACGCGCCCGCGCCCTTCAGCGCCCGCGCGGGGAAATAGTTTTTCCGTGACTGACTTTGCCGCCGAGTTGCGCTATATTCTGCCCATCCCCTGAAAAACTTTCCCCGGACGACCGACCGGCGCGGTCTCTGCCGCCGCTCTGTGGGCGCGGGTCGCGGCGCTCGAAGCGGCGCTGTCTGTAACCGCGGCGCGGCGCGGGGTGTCAAGAGTGTTGTCAAAGCGGACTCAAACTCCCCTCCAAAAAGGAAGGTGGTGGTGAAATAAATGAAAAAGATTTTTCTCACGTGTGCGGTGTCAACGCTTCTGCTCGCGGCGGCGGCGAGCGCGCCCGCGCAGACGACCCCGCAGGATTCGGGCGCGCAGCGGCCCTCGCGGCAGCGCGTCGTCGGCGACGTGACCGCGGTTGACGCCGCGTCGAACACGGTCACGGTTCACACCGACGCGGGCGAGACCGTCACCGTCGCGACCGACGAGAAGACCGCTTACCTGCGTCTGCCTCCGGGCGAGACGACGCTCGACAAGGCGGCGCACGTCACCGCCTCGGACGTTCACGTCGGCGACCGCGTGCTCGCCGTCGGCGTCTCCGCGACCGGCGGCCCGACGCCCGCGCGCCAACTCATCCTGATGGGCCGCGCGCCCGCGCGCGCCTTCGACCCCGCGCATAACCTCTTCGGTCGCGTCGCGTCGGTTGACGCGGCGAAGAAGCAGGTCGTCGTACAGTCGCGCGGTCGCGATAACTCCGAGACCGTGACGCTCGACGCTTCGGGCAGCGTGCGCTTCCTTCGCAACGCGCCCGACTCGACGCGCGCGAGCGACGCGCAGCCGAGTTCGTTCGCCGATTTGAAGGTCGGCGATCAGGTGCGCGCGACCGGCGAGCGCAGCGCCGACGGCCATAGCTTCCGCGCCGACGAGATCATCGCAGGCTCCTTCACTCGCCTCTCCGGCCAGGTCACTTCCGTTGACGCGGCACGGGGCGAACTGACCGTGAAGAACGAACAGACGGGGCAGACCGTGACGGTCGCGCTCGGCCCGCACTCGACCCTGCGGCGCATCACGCCGGAGATCGCCGCGGCCCGCGAAGAGCAGGCGCGGCAGCGCCGGCAGGAGCGCGAGGCGTCGGCGCAGGCGAACGCGGGCGGCACACAGTCCGCGGGCGGCGACGGCGGAGGGCGTCAGCGGCGCGACGGCCAGCGCGGCGGCGGCGGCGGACAGTTCCGCGGCGGCGGCGGCTTCCAGCAGATGCTCGACAGCCTGCCCGCCGTCACGGTCGCCGACTTGAAGAAGGGCGACGTGGTCAACGTCACCGGCACTCCGGGCGCGGACGCCGCGCACGTCACGGCGATCATGCTCATCACGGGCGACGCCGAGACCATGCGCCGGATGCAGCCCGGCCAGCGCGGACAGGGCGGGCGCGGCATGAGTCCGGGGCTGCCCGGCGATGTCGTCGGCGGCGGCACGGGCGGCGGCGAGCGCGTCCCGCCGAGGCGGTAGTTAAGATTCCAAACAGGCAGGGGCAAGGGGAAGATGCGAGAGCTTCGGAGTGGTTTGGTTCGGTCGTTGGTTCCGGCGTTGGCGTTTCTGTTCTTTCTGATTCCGGCGTCGGCGCAGCAGTCTTCGGGCACGCTGCGCGGGAGGGTCGTTGACGAACTCGGCGGCATCATCATCGGCGCGACCGTGACGGCGACGGACTCGGCGGGTGTCGCGAAGACTGTGACGACCGACGAGCAGGGCAACTACGTCTTCTCGTCGCTCGCGCCCGGTCGCTACACGATCAGCGCCGCGCAGCAGGGCTTCGCGCCCTACGAGAACGCAGCCGTTGACGTGCAGGCGGGCCGCACCGCGCCGCTCGACATCACGCTCAACGTCACGATTGAGCAGGAGCAGGTGACGGTCATGGCGGAAGCGCCCGTCAGCACCGAGCCTGAGTCGAACGCGGGCGCGCTCGTGCTGCGCGGCGCAGACTTGGACGCCCTGCCCGACGACCCGGACGACCTGTCGGATGCGTTGCAGGCTCTCGCCGGGCCTTCGTCGGGCGCGGACGAGGGCGCGCAAATCTACGTTGACGGCTTCACGGGCGGGCGGCTGCCGCCGAAGGAATCCATCCGCGAAATCCGCATCAACCGCAACCCGTTCTCCGCCGAGTACGACCGGCTCGGCTACGGTCGCGTCGAGATTTTCACGAAGCCGGGCACGGACAAGTTCCGCGGCCAGGCGTTCTTCAACTTCAACGACGAGTCGCTCAATTCGCGCCTGCCGTTCGCGGCGACGCGCGCGCCGTTCCAGTCGCGGCGCTTCGGCGGCAACCTCTCCGGCCCCATCTCGAAGCAGAAGGCTTCCTTCTTCCTCGACTTCGAGAAGCGCGACATTGACGACAACGCCGTCGTGCAGGCCGTCATCCTCGACCCCTCGCTCAACCCCGTCGGCTTCAACCAGACGATCCTGACGCCGAGCCGCCGCACGACCTTCAGCCCGCGCCTCGACTACCAGATCAACGCGACGAACACGCTCGTCGCGCGCTACACATACGAGCACGGGTCGAACGTGAATCAGGGCGTCGGCGGGTTCAGCCTGCCGGCGCGCGCCTTCAACTCGACGAACACGCAGCAGACGGTTCAGGCCACCGAGACCGCCGTCATCAACAAGAAGATCATCAACGAGACGCGCTTCCAGTACGAGCGCGACCGGACGAACCAGCAGGGTGGGACATTCGCGCCCGTCATCAACGTCTCCGAGGCTTTCGTCGGCGGCGGCGCGCAGGTCGGACTCTCGTTCAACAACCAGGACAATCTTGAGCTTCAGAACTACACTTCGTGGACGATGGGCACGCACTCGCTCAAGGCCGGCGCGCGCCTGCGCTACGACCGCCTGCGCGACGTGTCGCAGCAGAACTTCGCCGGCACGTTCACTTTCGCGGGCGGCCTCGCGCCGCAGCTCGACGCGAACAACCAGATCGTCACCGATTCAAACGGCAACCCCGTCCTCGTCGAGATCACGAGCCTTGAGCGCTACCGCCGCACGCTCTTTTTTCAGCGGCAGGGCCTTACGCCGGCGCAGGTTCGCGCGCTCGGCGGCGGCGCGACGCAGTTCTCCATCTCCGGCGGCAACCCGCAGGCCGACGTGAGCTACGCCGACTTCGAGCCGTTCGTGCAGGACGACTGGCGCTACCGGCCAAACCTGACGCTCTCGTTCGGCCTGCGCTACGAAGTCCAGAACAACATTCACAGCGACCTCAACTTCGCGCCTCGCCTCGCCTTCGCGTGGTCGCCTTCGGCAGACCCGCGCAGCCAGAAGACGGTCATCCGCGGCGGCTTCGGAATCTTCTACTCGCGCTTCGGCCAGAACCTTACCTTGCAGGCCGCGCGCTTCAACGGGACGAACGAGCAGCAGTTCCTCGTCACGAACTCGACGCCGGAAGGGCAGTCGGTGCTCGATCTCTTCCCCACGGTTCCGACGACGGCGCAGCTCGCCGCGTTCCAGCTCGGCCAGACGACGCGCACGGTCGCGCCCGATCTCAGGACGCCGTACACGATGCAGACCGCCTTCAGCGTCGAGCAGAAGCTCCCGCACAACGCGACGCTCTCGTTGAGCTACATCGGCGCGCGCACGCTCCACGTCCTCCGCTCGCGCAACATCAACGCGCCCTTGACGGACGCGGCGGGGCGGCCCATACGCGACGCGTCGGGCGACTTCGTCCGACCGAACCCGGCGCTCGGCAACGTCTATCAGTACGAGTCGAGCGGGCGCTTCAACCAGAATCAGATCGTCGCGGTCTTCAGCACGCGCTTCAGCCAGCGCTTCTCGATCACCGCGAACTACACGCTCAACTACGCGAAGAGCGACAGCGACGGCGCGGGCAGTTTTCCGATGAACCAGTACGACCTCGCGGGCGAGTACGGGCGCTCCTCGCTCGACATACGCCACCGCTTCGCGCTCTTCGGCTCGATCAGCGGGCTGCCGTGGGGATTGCGCGCCAACCCGTTCGTCACGTTCCGCTCCGGCCTGCCCTTCAACATCTTCGTCGGTCGCGACCTGAACGGCGACTCGCTCTTCACAGACCGCCCCGCCTTCGCGACCGACCTTTCGCGACCGAGCGTGCGCGTCACGCCCTACGGCACTTTCGACCTTGACCCGCAGCCGGGCCAGACAATCATCCCGCGCAACTACGGCACAGGCCCCGCCTTCTTCAGCGTCAACATGCGCCTGAGCAAGACCATCGGCTTCGGCGAGGTGGCGAACGCGGGCGGCGGAGGTGCGGGCGGCGGCGGCGGTCGTGGCGGCGGGCGCGGAGGTCGCGGCGGCGGCGACATCTTCGGCGGCGGCGGGGGCGGAGGCCTCGGCGGCGACACGACCGAGAAGCGCTACA
>DASRCS010000188.1:0-3228 GCA_035652995.1 Pyrinomonadaceae bacterium | reverse complement strand
ACTCGCCTTCAGTACGCGTAAAGCTCCGTGATGGCCCGGTACACGTCCTCGGCCTGCGGCAGTATCTCGTCTTCGAGTTGAGGCGCGTAGGCGACGAAGGTGTCGAGCGCGGCGACGCGTCGCACCGGCGCGTCGAGCCACTCGAACAACTCTTCGCCGACGCGCGCGGCGATCTCCGCGCCGAAGCCGTGCGTGCGCGTGTCCTCGTGCGCGACGATGAGCTTGTTGGTCTTGCGGACGCTTCGCGCGATTGCCTCCCAGTCGTAGGGCGCGAGCGTGCGCAGGTCAATCACCTCGGCGTTGATGCCCTGCTGCTGCTCGGCGTTCTTCGCCGCGACGAGCGAGCGCTGGACGAGCGCGCCGTAGGTGACGATTGTTAAGTCCGTCCCCTCGCGCACTGTCCTGGCCTTCGCGAACGGGATCAGAAAATCGTCGCCCGGATAGGCCGACTTGTTGTAGGTCTGGCGGTAGAGGTGCTTGTGTTCGAGGAAGAGCACGGGGTCGTCGCAGCGGATCGCGGTTCGCAGCAGGCCGTTCGCGTCGAGCGCGTTCGACGGATAGACGACGCGCAGGCCGGGGATGTGCGTGAACAAGGTGTCGCCCGACTGCGAGTGATAGACCGCGCCGCCCTTCAAATATCCGCCGACGGGACAGCGGATGACGACGGGGCACTTCCACTCGTTGCCGGAACGCCAGCGCATGAGCGCGAGTTCGTTTCTGATCTGGTGGTAGGCGGGCCAGATGTAGTCGAAGAACTGAATCTCGACGACGGGTTTTAGTCCGCGGGTCGCCATGCCGATGGCGCGACCGACGATGTTGGCCTCGGCGAGCGGCGAGTTGAAGGCGCGCGCCGCGCCGAACTTGCGTTGCAGGTTGGCGGTGACTTTGAAGACGCCGCCCTTGCCCTTCACCTTTTCGATGTACTGCTCGCGCGAAACGTCGGCCACGTCCTCGCCGAAGACGACGATTGAAGGGTCGCGCGCCATCTCTTCGTGCAGGCAGCGGTTGATGAGGTCAACCATCGTGCCCGGATTGCCGGAGAGTTCGGCCCCCTCTTCGGTGTCGAACTCTTTCGACGCGGGGTCAACGTCGGGCGAGAAGACGAACTCGGTCGCGGTCTCCGGCGCGGGCTGCGGGCTGGCGAGCGCAGCGTCCGCCGCGCCGTTCACCTCGCGGTCAACTTCGCCCTTGATCTGCTGCAACTCCTCTTGCGTGACTACGCCTTCGTCCACGAGCAGCGCGCCGAAGCGCTTGACGGGGTCGCGCTCGGACTCGCTCGTCCGCTCCTCGTCGGGCCGGTAGAGCTTCTCGTCGTCCGAGAGCGAGTGCGAGTAGGGCCGAATCACCTTCGCGTGGACGAGCGCGGGGCCTTTCCTCTGCCGACAGTATTCGACCGCGCGCCGCATCGCCTCAAGTGATTCGATTGGGTCTGTGCCGTCGCACTTCTGCACGAAGAGGTCGGGGAATCCTTTGACGAGATCAGACACGTCGCCGCCCGCGGTCTGCACCTCGACGGGGACGCTGATGGCGTAGCCGTTGTCTTCGATGAGGAAGACGACGGGGAGCCGCAGGTTGCTCGAAGTGTTCAGAGCCTCCCAGAACTCGCCCTCGCTCGTCGTGCCGTCGCCCGCCGAGCAGTAAACTATCTCGTCGCCCTTG
Source organism: Pyrinomonadaceae bacterium (assembly GCA_035652995.1). GTDB lineage: Bacteria > Acidobacteriota > Blastocatellia > Pyrinomonadales > Pyrinomonadaceae > QHXN01. The sequence goes on along the minus strand of DASRCS010000188.1, from coordinate 1,569 downwards.
AACCCGGCGACGCGCTCCTTCAGCTCTTCGACGAGAGAGGCGCGGTAGCTCGCCTCGGCGCAGCCGACGGCCTGGAGGAACTGCGTCCCCGTCGGCGACGACTGCGAGACGATATTCAGCCGCTTGTGTCCCCAGTGCGAAGGCATCTGGCGACCGTGCGAGTTCGGGTCCGCCTCGGCGGCGACAGCCGAGAGCAGCATCTCGGTCGCGGTCATGCCGAGTTGCAGACAGAGAGCGCGGTCGCGGTAGTAAGGGTAGAACCAGTCGTAACCGGCGCGCGTCGCCAACCCCGCGGCGACGAGCACGGCCTCGTGACCCGCGCCCGAAATCTGGAAGAAGATTTTGTTCTGCCCCTTGAGCTGAATCTCCTTGTCGTCAATCCGCCGCGACAGGTACATCGTCCGGTAGATGCCCGCCAACTCGTCGCGACTCAAGCCCCGGTATTCGCGCGCCTTTATCTCGGTCGCCATGTTTATTACCTCTGCGATGAATAATTAGTGCTAGTCTTCAAACTCCGACTCGATTGCGAACCTGTAGTCCTCGGCCATCGAGGGGTGGCCGTGCGCGAGCGCGACCTCCGCGCCGCGCTCGTAAGCTTTGCGCGCGGCCTCGCGCCTGCCGGTCTTAAGATAAGCGGAGGCGAGCATCCCGTAGGCGTTGCCCTCGTCGTCGGCGCGTTCGAGGTAGCTCGCGAGCGTCTCGATCACGTCGTCGAAGCGCCCGGCCTTCTCGTACTCCTTCGCCAGCCCGAACATGACCGCCGTGTTGTCGGGGTCGCTCTCGTGCATCATCCGCAGGATGTCGAGTCTCGAAGACGCCATGACTTGTGCGTGAGCAGTGAGCAGTGAGCAGTTAAAACGCTGCTCACTGCTCACTGCTTACCGCTCACTTTCCTATGATGAGCTTGGCGATGGTCTGCAACTGCATGTTTGAAGTGCCCTCGTAGATCGCGCCGATCTTCGAGTCGCGCCAGAGCTTTTCGACGGGGTAGTCCTTGACGAAGCCGTAGCCGCCGTAGAGTTCAATCGCCTTCGACGCGACGCGCTCGGCGACGCGTGACGAGTAGAGCTTCGCCATCGCCGCCTCCTTGACGAAGGGGAGGCGCGCGTCCTTCATGCGCGCGGCGTTATAGACCATCAGGCGCGCGGCTTCGAGTTCGGTCGCCATCTCGGCGAGCTGGAACTGGACGGCCTGAAACTGGTTGATCGGCTGCTTGAACTGCGTGCGCTCCGCCGTGTAGCGCAGGGCGTGTTCGAGCGCGCCGCGGGCAAGGCCGATCATCTGCGCGCCGATGCCGATGCGCCCCTCGTTCAGAGTCTCGATTGAAACCTTGTAGCCCTTGCCGACTTCGCCGAGCACGTTTTCCTTCGGAACCTTGCAGCCGTCCAGAATTATCTCGGTCGTCGAGGAGGCGCGGATGCCGAGCTTGTTCTCCTTCTTGCCGACCGAGAAGCCCTCGAAGCTTTTTTCTACGATGAATGCCGTGATGCCTCTGTAGCCGGCTTCGGGGTTCGCGTTGGCGAAGACGACGAACAGGCCGGCCTCTTTGCCGTTCGTTATCCAGAGCTT
>DASRCS010000187.1:0-8473 GCA_035652995.1 Pyrinomonadaceae bacterium | reverse complement strand
AGGCCGAGGGCGGGCAGGTGACTTTCACGCGCCGAATCTTCCTCGGCAAGATGGACGCCGACGTGATCGCGAAGGGCGAGCCGCCCGTCTTCGCAACCTTCCAGTCGGGCGCGTACCGCGGCGACCAGGCCGAGCGCGGCGAGGGCAGCGCGACGGTCGAGACGATGCTCGTCGAGGTCGGCGAGGTTCGGATGCAGCCGGAGGCTCCGTTCCAGGAGGTCAAGCAGGCCGTTGACTTGTCGAAGGCCGACGTGATCGTCGCCATCGGTCGCGGCATCAAGAGTCAGGAGAATATCGCGCTCGCCGAGAAACTTGCCGAAGCACTCGGCGGAGACATCGCCGCCTCGCGACCCATCTGCGACGCGGGCTGGCTGCCGATTGACCGACAGATCGGCTCGTCGGGGCAGACCGTCGCGCCGAAGCTCTACGTCGCGCTCGGCATCTCCGGCGCGATCCAGCACCTCGTCGGCATGAAGAACGCCTCGACCATCGTCGCCGTCAACAAAGACCCCGAAGCGCCCATCTTCGACATCGCCGACTACGGCATCGTCGGCGACTTGTTCGAGGTCGTGCCGGTGTTGACCGAAGAGATCAAGAAGCTGAAGGGCTGACGAGTCAGCACGGCAACAGCCCCGTCAGGGGCGCAAGAATGTAGCCTTGGGCGTTAGCCTTGAGACAAGAGACGACAAAAATAATCGAAGCCCCGGAGGGGCGAAAGAATTTCGAGCCTCGTTGACGCTCAGGCCCGAATCTCTTTCGCCCCTCCGGGGCTTTGATGTTTATTGCTTGTCCCCGCGGCTCGCGCCGTGGGCTACATTCTTTCGCCGACTACGTCGGCTTACCGGCTTGGAGGCGTGTTGCTTTTGGGCTACTTGGCCGCGTCTTTCAAATCCTGCAAAACATCTTCGGGCTTCCACTCGTTGCCGCGATAAATCTTGTAGAGCTTCCCGCCGGGCGTGACGACTGCCGTGCGGAGCGAGTGGATGAGTTGGCCGTTGTCGCGCATGTACGTCAGGCCGAAGAACTCGGCGAAGCGGCGCACGTCCGCCGGGTCGCCGGTCGCGAAATCCCAGTCGTCAAACTTCCCGCCCGCGTAGGCCGCGCCGTAGCTGCGTAAGACCTCCGGCTTGTCGTATTCCGGGTCGAGCGTGACGCTCAAGAGGTGCGCCTTCTTCTTCAGTTCGGGGTCGCTTTGCAGCGCGGCGTTGACCTGCGCGAAGTTCGCGCTCATCAGAGGGCACTGGTCGGGCGAGGGGCAGCGGGTGTAAACGAACGTGACGAGCAGCGCGCGGCCTCTGAACTGCCGCGTGCTTATCTGCTTGCCGTCCTGATTGACGAGCTTCACGTCGGGGACTTCCGCGCCCGTTTGCGGCTCCGCGCCGCCCGCGGTCTGCGATGAGTTGTTCGCGCCGGGCAGGCCCTTCGTGATGACGGGGTCTTCGAGCCAGTAGGTGCCGTCGTCCGCGACGACGAGCGTGGCCTGAATCTCGTCGCCGGCGTCAACAACTTTGAGAGCGTCCTCGTCGCGGAGCGGGTACTCCATCGTCATCGCGGGCATGTAGCCCTTGATCTCTTCGTGACTGATAGTCACCAACCCCTTCGCGCGGTCAACCGAGACGACCTTGCCTTTCAGATCGTAGTGACGACCATCCTTTTTCTCCGAAGAGCAGGCGGCGAGGGAAGCGAATGCGGCGAGTGAAAGAACGATTGCGACCCGCGCGCGACGAGCGCGCCGGGGGGAAGATGCGTTTGAAAGAAGCATGGCTCGATTGTGTGGCAAGCGCCGAGCGACTTGCAACCGCACGGGCGGAAGCGCGCGAGCGCGCGCGCGGCGGAAACTGTGCTACGATATTTCAAACCCTGATGGAAACAGCAACACAAGGCGAAGAGTCGGCGAGGGCGCAGAAGCTCGACGGCGCGCGCGTCGCGGCGGCGATAAAGCGCGAGGTCGCTGAAGAAATCGAGGGGTTGAGGCGAGAGCATGGCATCACGCCGCGGCTCGTCACGGTGCTGGTCGGCGAAGACCCGGCCTCCACGGTTTACGTGCGAAACAAGATTCGCACGTGCGAGGAGCTTGGCATCGCGTCGGAGCATCATCACCTCGACGCCGGCAAGACCACGACGGCGTCGCTGCTCGAAATGATCTCGTCGTTCAACGGGCGCGAGGATGTTGACGGCGTGCTCGTCCAACTCCCGCTGCCCGCGGGCGTAGAAGAGTCGCGCGTCATCGAGGCGATTAGTCCTGAGAAGGACGTTGACGGCTTTCATCCCGTCAACATCGGTCGGATGATACAACGAAGGCCGGCGCTTTTGCCCTGCACGCCCGCGGGCATCATCGAGCTGCTCGAACGCGAGGGCGTTGAGATTTCTGGCGCGCGAGCCTGTGTCGTGGGCCGCAGCCAAATCGTCGGTCGCCCCGTCGCGGAGCTTCTGTTGCAGCACGACGCGACCGTCACCGTCTGCCACTCGCGCACGCGCGACCTTCCTTCGGTGACGAGGCAGGCCGACATCCTCGTCGTCGCCATCGGTCGCGCCGGATTCATCCGCGGCGAGCACGTGAAGCCCGGCGCGACGGTCGTTGATGTCGGGATGAACCGCGTGACTGACGAGGAAGAAGTGCGAGAGCTTTTCGGCGCGGGCGCGGAGCGGCGTCTGAAGACTTTGAAGGAGCGCGGCTACACGCTCGTCGGCGACGTTCACCCCGCAGAGGTCGAGCGCGTCGCGGGACGGCTCACGCCCGTGCCCGGCGGAGTGGGCCTGCTCACCGTCGCGATGCTGATGAAGAACACTTTGACGGCTGCGCGCAGGCGGAGACTCGTTGAATAGCAAGTGGTCAAAAGTGAATCGAGGTTGAGCTTTCCGGGCCTTTGTTCAAATTCAACAGCGAGGCGGGCATCTCGACGGCTGCTGACCGTTCACAGTTTCCGATTCATTCGTCAATAAATGTTGTGTGTCGGGCTGACAGGTTCGATTGCGGTCGGCAAGAGTTTCGTCGCGGGCGTGCTGGCGGGACTCGGCTGCCGCGTGCTCGACGCGGACGACGCGGCGCGTCGTGTCGTCGAGCCGGGGACGCGCGGACTCGGAGCCGTGGCCGAGGCATTCGGGCGGGAAGTGTTGGGCGCGGACGGGACGCTCGACAGGGCGAAGCTCGGCTCGATAGTTTTCGGCGACGAGGCGAAGCGCAAACTTCTGAACTCGATCCTGCACCCGCTCATCATCGAAGAGCAGGACGAAGTGTTGAAGACTTGGGAGGCGGAAGACCCGCGCGGCATCGCGGTCGTTGACGCGGCACTGATGATCGAGTCGGGCGGCTACAAGCGCTTCGACAAGTTGGTCGTCGCACACTGCCGCGCGGGAGTGCAGCTCGAGCGGCTGATGCGCCGGAACAATCTTTCGCGCGAGGAGGCCGAGCGACGGATCGCGGCGCAGATGCCGCAGGCGGAGAAGCTTCGCTACGCAGACTTCTCGGTTGACACGTCGGGGACGTTCGACGAGACGAAGAGACAGGTGGAAGAAGTTTACGAAGCGCTGCGCGCGCTCGCGGAAGATGAGAGCAGACGTGTCCAGGGTTGAACGGCAAAAGGTCGGGCGAAAGCGGGGCGGCGTGAGTCAACAAGCGAACGCGCGCGGGCGTCGAAGGACGAGGAGAGGTTTCATCGCTCCCGCCCGACGCCGCCTCTTCGTGAGGCTTGTCTTCTCGCTCACGCTGGTCGCCTCGCTCGTCTTCGGCGGATGTTTCAGAAGGGAAGAGGGCGAGCAGTTTTACGGGAAGGTCGTCGTGCCTTCGTCGCAGGAGTTTCGTTGGAGCGATGGCGGGCTGCCGAAGGTCTTCGACCCGGCGCGCGCGGCGGCCCCGCCGGACACGGACGCCGTGCGGGCGCTCTTTGAAGGGCTGACGGATTACGAGCCGGGCACGCTCCGGCCCGTGCCCGCGGTCGCGAAAAGCTGGGTGCCTTCCGAGGGCGGCAGAGTCTGGACTTTTAACCTGCGGCCCGAAGCGCGCTGGTCGAACGGAGACGAGGTGACGGCGCAGGACTTCGTCCGCTCGTGGCAGCGGACGCTCAGGCTCGGCGAGCGTGCGCCGCACGCGAAGCTGCTGGCGAACATCGAAGGGGCGCAGGCGCTCACGGCGTCGCTCCAACCGCCCGCGCAGAAGGGCGCGGGCGAGGAAGCCGAACGAGGCGAACGCGCGGGGGCGAAACCCGCCGCGTCGCCCACGCCGCAAGCCTTCGGCGTCGTCGCGCTCGACGCGCGGACGCTGCGCGTGACTCTCCAGCGCCCCGACAAAAATTTCCCCGCGCTCGTCGCGCACCCAGTCTTCCGCCCCGTGCACGAGCTGAGTCCGGGCGTTGACCTGTCGGAGCTTCGCGAGGAACAGGCATACGGCGCGGGCGCGGGCGACGAGACGGCAATCGTCACCAACGGCGCGTTCGGCCTCTCGCGCCTCGCGGGCGACAGCGTCGAGCTGCGCCGGGCCGAGAGCTACTGGGACGCCCCTTCGGTGAAGCTCGAACGAGTCCTTTTCGTGGACAAGAGCGACGCAGACTCCGCGCTCTCCGCGTACCGCGCCGGCGAGGTTGACGCGGTGACGAACGCGGCCATCGAGCCGCTCGCCGTCAAGCTGCTTACGCCGTACAAAGATTTCCGCCGTGGCACGTTCGCCGCGCTGAACTACTACGACTTCAACACCGCGCGCCCGCCCTTCGACGACCGGCGCGTGCGCGAGTCCCTCGCCCTCGCCCTCGACACCGTTCGCCTGAGCGCCGACACGCTCGGCGGCTCGACCGAGCCGGCGGACAGATTTCTTCCGGCCACGGCGGACGGCGCGAAGGGCGGCGACGATTCGGACGCGGGCTTGAAGTCCGTCTCCGAAAAAGAAGCGGACGAAGGCGACGGCGATGTGAGGCCGTTGAAGCACGACGTTTTGCGCGCGCGCGCTTTGCTCGCCGACGCGGGCTATCCGGGCGGGCAAAACTTCCCGCGCATCCAACTGCTCGTCAATCGCAACGAGCAGCAGCGCGCGCTGGCGCAGGCGGTCGCGCGAATGTGGCGCGACGCGCTCGGCGTCGAGACGGATGTCGTCGTGCGCCCCTGGGAAGAGTACGAGGCGATGCTGCGCGCGGGCGACTTCGACGTTGCGCGCCGGAGCCTCGTGATGCAGACGACCGACGAGGAGTCGAACATGATCGAACTCTTCGGCGACGAGCCGCCGGTCGAAGTCGCCGAGACGGGCGCGACGCCGCAGCAGTCTCCGGGCGCAACCCCTCCGAACTCCGTCGCGACGCGGTCGCATGCCATCGTACCGGAACGCGCGGCAACCATTCTCACGGAGGCGGAGGCGCTTCAGGAGTTGCCGGCGATCCCGCTCCACTTCGCCTCGTCATACGCGCTCGTCAAGCCATACGTCGAGGGGTTCGAGTCCAATCTTTTGGACGCGCCGTCGCTGAAGAATGTGCGTGTCAACACGGGCTGGCGGCCTCCGGCGCGGGGGCAGTCGGGCGGCCCGCCGCGGTAGTTGAAAAATCGGGCGCGCGCGAGCAACTGTCGCCTCGGCGCTCCGCATCGTTTAAGCACGGGGAAGTTCGGTCTTGATTGGCGAAGCGCGGGCGTGATACTTTCGGGCGAGCGTTATGCTCGCGTCTATTTTTTGATAGCCGGACTCCTCCGTGACGGATAGTCGTTTCCGTCGGACGTTTGCCCCCGCGCCTGGCTCAAGGGTTGTGAAGTCTCAAACAGGTCGCCAACATTCCCAGATTCTTCACGAGGGCCGAGCCTCAATCGGTTCGGCCAGCGCAGGAGTTTTAAAGCCATGCAAGACGTAAAGGCATTGCGCTCTGTCGCCCTCGTCATCGCCGCCGCGCTGCTCGCCGCGAGCTGCACGACGCACGCGAGCAAGTCGGAATACTTCGGGAAGATCAGCCCGCCCGAAGGTCAGGTCTTGCGCTACGTCACGGGTTCGGAGCCTGAGTCGCTCGACCCGCAGATGAGTTCCGGCCAGCCGGAGGCGCGCATCGACATGGCCCTCTACGACGGCCTCGCCGAGTATCACCCGAAGACGATGGAGCCGATCCCCTCAATCGCCGAGCGCTGGGTGACGAACGAGGACGCGTCCGAGTTCGTCTTCTTCCTGCGCCACGACGCGAAGTTCTCCGACGGCTCGCCGATCACGGCCAACGACTTCGTTTACACGATCCGCCGCGGCTTCAACCCCGAACTCGCCTCGCGCCTCGCCTACCTCGGCTACGACATCAAATACTCAGAGGCGTACAACAGCGCGGACTCGTTCGTCCGCGACCCGGCCACGGGCCGCTTCCTGCTCGCGTCCGAGGACAAGCCGGCGGGCGGTGAGGCGAAGGGTGATGCCAACGCGGCGACGACCGCACAACCCGCCGCCTCTCCGACGCAGGCCGAGCAGGATGCGGCATACCGCCAGCGGCTTGCGATGAAGGGCGAGGACGCCGCGCCCGACACCGACTTTCACAAGTTCATTCACTCGCCCGACCGGCTCGTCGTCCCTTCGGACGAGAAGGAGCGCCAGAAAGCTTTGAAGGCCGACCCGAAGCTTCAGACACTGGTCGCCGGCAAGGAGTTCGTGCCCGTCAAGGCGGAAGACATCGGAGTCGAGGCCGTTGACGACTACACCTTGCGAATTACGATGCGCCAGCCCGCGCCCTACTTCCTCGGACTCGTCCCGCACCAGTTCTTCCGCGTCATCCCGCGGAAGGTTATCGAGAAGTACGGCATCAACTGGACGAAGCCGGAGAACTTCGTTGGCAGCGGCCCCTTCAAGCTCGAAGAACACAAGCCCTACAACCAGCTCGTCGTAGTCCGCAACCCATACTTCTGGGACGCCGCGAACGTACACCTTGACAAGATCGTCTTCTACCCGCTCGAAGAGAACACGACGATCATGAATCTCTACAAGGCGGGCGACCTCGACGCGTCCTTCAACCACACGGTGCCCGCGGCCTGGCTCAAGAGCGGCGTGCGGTACATGAAGGACTACATGGACGCGCCGGAGAACGGCTCGGCCTACTGGCAGATCAACACCAAGCAGCCGCCGCTGAATGACGTGCGCGTGCGTAAGGCGCTCAACATGGCGATTGACCGGGACGCGCTCGCCGACTACCGCGTGGTCTCGAAGCCCAACAACACTTTAGTCCCGCAGGGGATACTTCACGGCTACCCGCGCGTGAAGGGCTACGACCTCGACGTGGAAGGGGCCAAGCGTCTGCTCGTCGAGGCGGGTTACAAGGACGCGGCGGGCAAATACGACCCGAGTAAGTTCCCCGTCAATCAGATCGAGGTCACGTACAACACCAACGAGTCGAACCGGCAGATCGCCGAGTTCGTCCAGGCGCAGTGGAAGCAGAACCTCGGCATCACGGTCTCGCTCCGCAACGTCGAGTTCAAGACCTTCCTCGACATGCGCTCGAAGCTCCAGTACAAGGGCATCGCGGGCGGGGCCGGCTGGTCGGGCGACTACATGGACCCGAACACCTACCTCAGCCTGTTCATCACCGACGGCGGCGACAACGGCACGGGTTGGACTGACCCGAAGTACACCGCCATGCTCAACGAGGCGAACCGCCAGCCCGACAAGCAGAAGCGCTACGAGTTGATGGCGAAGTGCGAGGAGTACATGCTCGACGCCGCGCCGATCATCCCGCTGCTGAAGCCCGCGACGAGCTGGATGAAGAAGCCCTACGTGAAGGGGATGTACCCGAACCCCGGGACGCTGCACGCCTGGAAGTACGTCTATATCGAGCACGACGAGGCGAAGTGGGACAGGCAGATGCCCGACATGACGACCGACCAGTTGGCCGAAGCCGCGGCGAAGGAGTAGCCGAGAGATGTTCCGATTCATCGTCCGCCGCCTGATCGTCACGGTGCCGTTGGTTCTCATCGTCATTTCGCTGACGTGGGGACTCATCCGGCTCGCGCCCGGCAACTTCTACTCGACCGACAAGAAGCTGCCGCCCGCCATCGAGAAGAACATCCGCGCCAAGTACGGACTCGACCAGCCCTGGTACGTGCAGTACGGCAAGATGATGTGGAACACGGTTCGGCTCGACTTCGGCAACTCGCTCAAGTACGAGAACGAGACCGTCAACGACATACTCAGGCGCACGCTGCCCGTCTCGGCGACGCTCGGCATCCTCGCGTATCTGCTCGCGCTCGTCGTCGGCGTCTTCTTCGGCACGCTCGCCGCGCTCAAACCGAACTCGAAGCTCGACTACGTCTCGATGGCGCTCGCGATGCTCGGCATATCGCTGCCGAACTTCGTGCTCGGCCCGATTCTCGTCCTCCTGTTTTCGCTCTCGCTCTACTGGCTCCCGCCCGCGCGCTGGAACGGATTTCCGAGTTGGAATCTGGTGCTGCCCGTTCTGACGCTCTCGGCCATCTACATGGCCTACATCGCGCGCCTGACGCGCGCCGGGATGCTCGAAGTCCTCCGCTCGGACTACATCCG
>DASRCS010000186.1:0-4663 GCA_035652995.1 Pyrinomonadaceae bacterium | reverse complement strand
GAAACAATCGGCACCGCGCCGCGGTACGGCTCGCGGTACAGCCCGATACGGAAGCCCGACTCATACGTGACGTTGAACATCCCGCCGCCGACGACCGCGCCCACGTCGAACTTGCCGTTCGCGTTGAGCGGAACATCAGCTTCGGGGTTGCGGACGTAACCGCGCACGCCGCCGCGCGCGTTCGCCTCGGCGGTGATTCCGCCGACGGGGCCGTCGCACTCGACCTGCACCGTCAGGCGGTCGAACTCCTTCTGCCCCGCGCCGAGCAGCAGCGCGCCCGTCAGCGTCCGCCCCAACGCCGCCGAGACCGTGTGCGAAGTCTGGTGGCGACGCGCGGCCTCCGCCACTGTGTTCGTCGTCACCGCGGCCATGCACCGGATGAGTCCGTCGGCAGCCGTCGCGCGCACGAGCATGTCCGCGCTCCCGTTTATCGTCTTCTTCAAAACCTTGCCCCTCGTTCGCCTGTAGTTAAAAACGTCGGAAGCATTAGATGAATTTCAGTCGCCGGCTACTGCCTGAAACCGGACGCACGGGACGACAGAATAGATTTTTCACGAAGCCGAAAACGACGCTCGTGCCGCCGTTTTCGGGGTCAAAATTTGACTCTTTTTCGGCTCAAAAGCGGGCAAACCGGCTCTTCACGTAAAACCTCAGAGAATACGCTCTATTGGAGCGAACGAAAGGACATACCCAATATATTGTGTTATACTCTTGACAAGCCGACAGGCTTGGGTTATTCTGCGCGCCGCTTGAGACGAGATCGGGGACGCGCGGCGGGTCACGCCACAGGAGCCGCCGCCGCTAGGGATTTCTCGCCCTCCGGCCAGCCGCAGCATTCGAGACAAAACACGACGGCGCTAGTAGAGCGCCGCCCTCTTTCTGAGGACAGTTTCTGAAGTCGCCTCGCGCCCCCCACGAGCGCGGGAAAGGCATTTGAGATGAGCACCGTTATCGAGCCGAACGCACCGCAGGGAAACCCCTCCGCATTTGAGATCACGGGAGCGACTCCCGCGCCCGCCGAAGAGTTGGGCCTGAACGCGCGCCGCGTCATCGCCAAGCGCTACAGCCTGAAGGACGCTCAAGGAAACGCCATCGAAGAGTGGTCGGACATCGTCCGCCGCGTCGTCGGCCACGTCGCGCAGGCCGAGACCGACATCGTCAAGCGCGACGAGTTCTACCAGACGTTGGAGGGCATCATGCTGCGGCGCGAGTTCGTGCCGAACACGCCATGCCTCGTCAACGCGGGCAAGCCTTCGGGCCAGCTCGCCGCGTGCTTCGTCTTGGACGTTCCCGACTCAATCGCCGGCATCATGAAGACGGCGACCGACGCGGCCATCATCCACCAGACGGGCGGCGGCACGGGCTTCACCTTCGAGAAGCTGCGTCCGGCGGGCGCGATGGTTCGCTCGACGCACGGAGTCGCCAGCGGCCCCGTGTCATTCATGAACATTTTCAACACGACGACCGACACGGTGAAGCAGGGCGGCGTGCGCCGCGGCGCGAACATGGGCATCATGCGCGTTGACCACCCGGACGTTCTGCGCTTCATCCACGCCAAGAACGACCAGCACTCCCTGACCAACTTCAACATCTCGGTGACGGTGACGGACAAGTTCTTCGACGCGGTTGACAAGAAGGAATGGTACCAACTCTCCTTCCACGGCGAGCCTTGGGACGAGCCTGTCTTCGACCCGGTGCAGGAAGACAGCTACGCAGTTTACCGCCGGCCCGACGGCGAGACGGTCACGTTCCGCGACCGCGCGGCCTTCCTCGAAGCGAAGGAGTCGGGGCTGCTCGACAACTGCACGCGCGAGGAGCCGCCCGCCGTCGGCATGATCTACGCGCCCGACATCTGGAACCGCATCGTCGCGAGCGCGCACCGCTACGCCGAGCCGGGCGTCATCTTCATTGACGAGGTCAACCGCAACAACCACATGATGGAGTCAATGGGGCCGATCTACGCGACGAATCCGTGCGCGGAGCAGGCGCTGCACTTCAACAACTCTTGCAACCTCGGCTCGATTGACCTCGCGAAGTTCTACGACCCGGAGACGCGGCTCGACTGGGAGCGCCTGGCCGACGCGGTTCACTGGTGCGTGCGCTTCCTCGACAACGTGATTGACACTTGCGCGTGGCCGCTGCCTGAGATTGACGACGTTGTGAAGAGGACGCGGCCCGTCGGACTCGGAATCATGGGCTTCGCCGACCTGTGCTTGCAGTTGAAGATTAAGTACGGCTCGAACGTCTCGATTGACCTGATGGACGAGGCGATGGGCTTCGTCCGGCGCGAGGCCTGGATCGAGTCGTGCCGACTCGGCGCGGAGAAGGGCGTCTTCCCCGAATACAAGCCGAACAAGAAGTCTTACGACAAGTTCCTGCGCGAGCAGATCGGCATCCCCGAAGAGATGCCCGTCACGCCGCGCAACTACGAGACGACGACCATCGCGCCGACGGGCACGATCTCGCTCGTCGCGGAAACATCTTCGGGCGTCGAGCCGAACTTCTCTTGGGCCTATGTCCGTCAGGACACGCTCGGCAAGCGCACGTATGTTCACACGCTCGCCGCCGAGGCGCTCGGCATCACGGTTGACCAGACCGACCAGGAGTCAATTGATCGCGCGGCGGAGCACGTCTGCGCGCACGAGTCGGAGCTTCCAGACTACTTCATCTCGGCGATGTCAATCACCGCCGAGCAGCACGTCTATGTTCTCGCCGCGGCGCAGCGCAACGTTGATAACGGCGTGTCGAAGACCTGCAACGGCTCGCGCGACGACACGCTCGAATCGGTTGACCGTCTCTACCGTCTCGCGCGCGAGTTGGGTTGCAAGGCCGTCAGCTACTACCGCGATGGGAGCCGAGACTCGCAGGTTCTCTCGGCGGTGAAGGGGACTGAGGCGGCGGGCGAGGTCGCGTGCGACCCGGCCATCGTCGCCGAGGCCGCGACGACCGAGACGACGGACGGGGCCACGGCGGCGGCGATCACGACCGCGACAACGGCGACGACGCCCGGACGCGCCGAGACGATTGCGGCGGCGATGCGCGCAGCCGCGCCCGCCGCGACGACGGGTGTGCGCCGAACGGAGTCGGGCGACGTGGTCAGCATCGAGCGACCGCGCGAGCTGAGCGGGTTCACTTGGCAGATTCCTTTCGACGGTCAGAACCTCTACGTCACGGTCAACCACGACGGCCTGCAAATCCTCGAAGTCTTCGCCACGGGGCCGATCTCCGGCGGCGTGGGACTCCTCGCCTCGAAGATGCTTCGCGGCGGATTCGAGGCGCGCGAGGTCGCACGCTCTCTGAACAAGGTGACGGGCACGCACTCGGTCTGGTTCAACGAGCGTCTGCTGACCTCGCCCGAACAGGCGGTCGCCGAGTGCATCATGCTCACGACCCGCCGCCTGCAACAGCAGCCCGACTCGGCGCGCGCGCTCGCCTACCAGCAGCAGCAACCGCGGCAGCCGGCGGCGGCGGCGAGCGCGCCCGACAGCGCCGAGGCGAGCCGCAACTTCTCGCTCATCAGCGAGTGCCCCGAATGCCACGGGCAGTTGGAGCACGCTTCGGGCTGCGACTTCTGCCGCGACTGCGGGTACTCGAAGTGCAAGTGAAGAAGCGCGGCGGGCGTCCGCGCTGAGGCGTCGCTCGTTCAAACGCGAGGCCCCGACACTTTAAGACAGGCCCGGAGTTTCAAGGGGACTCCGGGCCTTACTTTTTTCAGAGAGGCGGAACGGCTTTGCCGCCGCGCGTGTCAAACGTCGTGTGGTTTTCAAACTCCCCGCCCGACCGAAACAACCGTTTCGTTGTGCACGCCCGTCCAACCGCCGACGCAAGTCTAACCGCGCAATGACGTTCTTTTGACGGGGACGAGTGAGTCCCGGCACGACTAAAGAACGCAATCATAAGTTAGTGAGGCCCGAACGATGCGCCTGAGAAAAATTCCCGCCCTGTTACTCACGTTTCAGTTCATACTTGGCTCGCTCGCGCCGCTGACAACGGCGGCGCACGCGGAAGGCTCGGACATGAAAAATAGTAACGACGCCGAAGTGTCCGCCGCGGACGACCAGCCGGACGAGAAGAAGGGCTTGCGCTTTCGTCTGAGCGAAGGCGTCGAGCAGTCCGCAAAGCCCGCTCCGCAGCCGACGGTCGCGCCCGCAGAGAAACTCTCCGACAGCGAGACGGCGCGCGTACTCGAACGACTGCCGCCGCTCAAAGCAGAGGCGGGCGACGAGCAGGAGTTCGCTTTGCGCGAGGGGTCGCTTCCGGCCCCGCGCGCGGGCGCGACCGTGCTGAAGCCGTTCCCGTCGGGCGAGGAACGCGGAGCGCCGGACGCGGGCGGCGCGGGCGAGCTTCAAGTCCTTCGCTATTCGCCGCGGGGCGAGGTGCCGCTCGCCCCGCAGTTGAGCGTGACGTTCTCGCAGCCGATGGTCGCCGTCACTTCGCAGGAAGAGGCGTCGCAGACCACGCCCGTGCAAATCACGCCGCGGCCCGCGGGCCGCTGGCGCTGGCTCGGCACGAAGACGCTCATCTTCGACCCCGACGAACAACGCCTGCCGATGGCGACCGAGTTCACGGTCACGATTCCGGCGGGCACGCGCTCGGCGAACGGCGGAGCGACGGGCAAGCCCGTGACGTGGAAGTTCGCGACGCCGCCGCCGAAGCTCGTTCA
>DASRCS010000185.1:0-7742 GCA_035652995.1 Pyrinomonadaceae bacterium | reverse complement strand
GGCCACGGCACGGTCATCTCTGACGCGCGCGGGCGCTTCTTCCTTCTCTATCACGCCTACCAGCCGAAGGATTTTGTTTACGTCGGGCGGCAGGCTTTGCTCGACGAAGTCGTCTTCGGCGCGGACGGCTGGCCCTCAATCAACAACGGCCACGGCCCCAGCGCGCAAGCGGCCTCGCCCTTCCTCGCGCGCCAGTCGAAGACTGAGTATCACTTCTTCGACGATTTCAATTCGCCCGCGCTCCGCCCCGGCTGGCAGTGGCCGCAGTCGAACGTGCCCGACTTCCGCATCGAGCGCGGGCAGCTATTGCTCTCGTCAACGGTCATATCGCAACCCGGCAGTGGCGACCCGGCAACGGCGGTTATGGCGCGCCCAACCACTTCCGGCGACTACGTGGCTACAGCCGTCGTGGACTTGAGGGGGATGCAAGACAGCACTTGGGCGGGGCTCGCGGCCTACGGCGACGCCGAGAACGCGCTCGGCATTTCGGTAGACCGCACGGTCGCGCGCGGCGGCGGAACAATACTCTGGCGGCGCGAGAAGAACGTTTTTACCTACACCGGCGGCTCAGGGCCGGCGGATATGCAGCGTGGGCTGCTTACGACCGTTCACCTGCGTATGTCGGTTCGCGACGGGCACCTCTATCGCTTCTCGGTGAGTCCCGACGGTCGCACGTGGAAAGACTTCGGCCAAGAGATTGATGGTGCGTATCTGCCGCCGTGGGACAGGGGAGTGAGGGTCGCGCTCGTGGCGGGCGGCCTACGCGGGGCGACGGCGCGCTTCAAGTCGCTGCGCATTGACCCGACGCGCGTCGAGCAGGCGATCATCAATCCTTCGCATTGAGTCCCGAATAATTGTCGGGAAGGCGTTATTTCAAACAACGGAGACGCAAAGATGAAATCGCTCAACAAAGGACGGCGGGGCGCGTTCACGCTCCTGCTCGCGGTCGCGCTTCTTGCTCTCGCGCTCGGCGGCTGCCGGAAGAAGGAGGGCGGCGGCGCGGGCGGAGGGAAGATGCGCGTCGGGTTCTCGCAGACCGAGACGGACGGCCCTTGGCGCATCGCCGAGACGAAGAGTATGCAGGACGAGGCGGCGAAGCGCGGCTACGAACTCGTCTTCACGAACGCGCGCGGCGACACCGCGACGCAGGTCTCGAACCTCGAAGACCTCGTCGCGCAGCGCGTGGACGCCATCTTCCTCGCGCCGCGCGAGGCCAAGGGCTACGAGGGGCCTTTGCAGGCGGCGAAGCAGGCGGGCATCCCCGTCTTCCTCATTGACCGCGAACTCGAAGGGCCGAAGGCGGGCGACGAATACGTCACCTTCATCGGCTCGAACTTCATCGAGGAGGGCCGCCGCGCGGGCGAGTGGTTGGCGAAGCAGTCGAACGGCAAGGCGGGCATCATCGAACTGCTCGGCACGGCAGGCTCGTCCGTCGCCAACGACCGACACCAGGGATTCGCCGACGCAATCAAAGCCTTCCCCGACATGAAAATCCTCGCCGCGCAGGACGGCAACTTCACACGCGCGCAAGGCCAGAACGTGATGCAGACGCTCATTCAGGCGCACGGCAAGAACATCACAGCCGTTTACGCGCACAACGACGAGATGGCGCTCGGCGCGGTGCAGGCTTTGAAGGCGGCGGGGATGAATCCGGGCCGCGACGTGATCGTCATCTCGGTTGACGGCGAACGCGCCGCGCTCGAAGCGATCATCGCGGGCGACATGAACGCGACGGTCGAGTGCAACCCGCGCTTCGGCCCCATCGCCTTCGACACGCTCGAAAAATTCAAGCGCGGCGAGAAGCTGCCGCCGAAGATCATCAATCAGGATCAGTTCTACGATAAGTCGAACGCGGCGCAGTTCGTCAACGCAGCCTTCTGAAAGCAGGGGTCCGAGGTCGGAGGTCGGAGGTCAGTTAAAAGCTTTGCGGCTTGACCACGGCCTGCGCGACGGCGCGACGACTGACCTCTGACCTCCGACCTCTGACCTCTATGAATAGCGAGCCGCTCCTCCGCATGGAGGGAATCCGCAAAGTCTTTTCGGGCGTCGTGGCGCTCGACGGCGTTGACGTGACCGTCGGGCGCGGCGAGGTGCACGCGCTCGTCGGCGAGAACGGCGCGGGCAAGTCAACGCTCATCAAGATCATGACGGGCGCGTACCGGCGCGACGGCGGGCGCGTCCTGCTCGAAGGGCGCGAGGTCAACTTCCGCTCGCCCGAAGAGGCGCAAGCAGAGGGCGTCGTCGCCGTCTATCAGGAAGTGAACCTTCTGACCTATCGCACGGTCGCGGAAAACATCTTCTTGGGCCGCGAGCCGCACCGCCTCGGCTTCATTGACTGGAAGAGGATGAACGCGGACGCGGGCGCGATTTTGAAGCGGCTCGGATTAGACATTGACCCGCGCGCTACGCTCGGAAGTTTGAACATCGCGCTCCGCCAGATGGTCGCCATCGCCCGCGGCGTCTCGTTCGGCGCGAAGGTCGTCGTCTTGGACGAGCCGACGAGTTCGCTCACGGAGCATGAAGTCTCGATTCTCTACGACGTGATTCGACGCCTCAAAGCCGAGGGCGTCGGCGTCGTTTACATCAGCCACCGCTTCGACGAACTCTACACGGTCTGCGACCGCGTGACCGTCCTGCGCGACGGCAAGTTCGTCGCCACTCGCCCGCTCGCCGGGCTTGAGAAGATTGACCTCGTCTGCCTGATGCTCGGCAAGCGGCGCGAGGAGTTGCGGCAGGGCGCGACCGCGTTCGGCGAGCACCACGCGGAGAAGAAGGAGACCGCGCCGCTGCTGCGCGCCGAGAACCTTACGCGCGGGCGCAAGCTCGACCACGTGACGGTCGAGGCCGGACGCGGCGAGATCGTCGGCATGGCCGGCTTGCTCGGTTCGGGGCGGACGGAGACGGCGCGCGCCATCTTCGGCGCGGACTCGGTTGACGAGGGAAAAATTTTTCTCGAAGGCAAACAGCTTCACCTCGGCGCGCCGCGCGACGCGATAGAGGCGGGACTCGCGTTCCTGACCGAAGACCGAAAGGCCGAGGGCATCATCCCCGAGCTTTCGGTGCGCGAGAATCTGACGCTCGCCGCGCTCCCCGAAATGAGCAGGCTCGGCATCGTCTCGCGCGCCAGACAGGACGAGGCGGTCGCGCGCTTCATGAAGCGGCTCGGCATCAAGGCTTCGAGCGCCGAGCAGAAGGTACGCGAGCTTTCGGGCGGCAACCAGCAGAAGGTTCTGCTCGCGCGCTGGCTCTGCAAGAACCCGAAATTCCTCCTGCTCGACGAGCCGACGCGCGGCATAGACATCGGCGCGAAGGGTGAGATTCAGGCGCTCATCAACGAACTCGCCGGGGCCGGTCTCGGAGTGTTGATGATTTCATCCGAGCTTGAGGAACTCGTCGAGGGAAGCTCCCGCGTCGTCGTCATGCGCGACGGTCGCTCGGTCGCAGAGCTTCGCGGCGCGGAGATTTCGCAGGAGCAGATCATCCGCGCGATGGCCGAAGGCAGCGCCGAAGAGCGTACAGAAACTTAGCCGGGAGCGCGGGCATCCTGCCCGCATTGAGCGCGGAGCGCGAAAAGAAGGCGCGCTCAAGCTCGACTGCCGCGGCTAACGAAAGGCATTGTGCCTGCCGAAGCAGGCAATGCGGGCCGCGATGCCCGCGCTCCCGGCGCGAAGGCTACTGAATTACTTGGAGGACTCAAGAGCAAATGTCTAGTGCGACGACGGCGGGCAGTGTGAATGCTTCGAGGCGCATCGCGGACTACGCGCCGACGTACGGCGCTCTGGCCGCGCTCGTGCTGCTCGTCGTCATCAACTCGGTCTTCACGACAAATTTCTTCGACCTTAATAATTTCAGAAACATTCTCCTTCAAGTCGCGCCGACCGTGCTGGTCGCCGTCGGCATGACGTTCGTCATCGCGACGGGAGGCATTGACCTGTCGGTCGGCTCGGTGATGGCTATCGCTTCTGCCGTCGCCGCGACGCAGCTCGACCGCGGCGCGGGCCTCGCGATGCTGCTCGCGCTCGCCGCCGCGACGCTCGCGGGTGCTTTCAACGGCGCGCTCATCTCCGGCTTCGGTATTCAGCCGATCATCGTCACGCTCGCGCTGCTGATCTCTGGCCGCGGCGTCGCGCAGGTCTTCAGCAGCGGCAACCTCGTCCCGTTCAGCAACCCGGCGTTCGAGTATCTCGGCAAGGGCACACCGGCGGGCGTGCCCTTCCAGGTGATCGTGATGGCCCTGGTCGTCGCGCTCTCGGTCTTCGTGATGAGGGCGACCGCGTTCGGGCGCTACGTCGTCGCGGTCGGAGGCAACGAGGCCGCGGCGCGGCTCGCGGGCGTGAAGATTCACCGGACGAAGATTGCGGTCTATGCTTTGAGCGGACTGCTCGCGGGACTCGCGGGACTGATCGAGACGGCGCGGCTCGGCGCGAGCGACGCGCAGAAGGTCGGACTCGACATCGAACTCGACGCCATCGCCGCGACCGTCGTCGGCGGCACGCCTCTGACGGGCGGGCGGGCGACGGTGCTCGGCACGCTCGTCGGCGCGCTCATCATGCAGGTGATCACGACGGGCTTCGTCATGAACGGCATCTCGTATGCGTGGTCGCTCGTCATCAAGGCGGCCATCATCGTCGTCGCCGTTTACATACAGAGGCCGAAGCTCGCATGAAGCGCCGCGCTTTGAAGTTCGTCGCCTGCGTAGTCTTCCTTTCGTGTTCGTGTCTGCCTGCGCCTGCGCGGCAGGCGACGTATCACAATCCGGTCGTCGCGGGCGACTACCCGGACCCTTCGGTGATGCGCGTCGGAGATGGTTACTGGGCGGCGACGACGACGGGCGACTGGGCGCCGCACTTCGCGCTGCTGCGGTCGCGCGATCTGGTGAACTGGCAGAAGGTCGGCTACGTCTTTCAGACGAAACCCGCCTGGGCGAAGGGCGACTTCTGGGCGCCGGAGGTTGTGAACGACCGCGGGCGCTTCTTCGTCTTCTACGTCGCGCGCCGCGACGAAGGGCCGAAGAAGCGCGGGACGCTTTGCGTCGCGGTCGCGACCTCGCAAGCGCCCGAAGGGCCGTACACGGATCGCGGCCCGCTCGTCTGCCAGATTCCCGAACGCGGCGGCGTCGGCTCGATTGACCCGACGTTCGTGCGCGACGAACGAGGCCAGCCCTTCCTCGTCTGGAAGGCCGACGGCAACGACGCGCGACCGATGCAGCCGACCTCCATCTACGCGC
Organism: Pyrinomonadaceae bacterium; assembly: GCA_035652995.1. Taxonomy (GTDB): domain Bacteria; phylum Acidobacteriota; class Blastocatellia; order Pyrinomonadales; family Pyrinomonadaceae; genus QHXN01. The sequence continues at coordinate 2,515 of DASRCS010000185.1, read as the reverse complement.
AGCCGCTCTCGGAAGACGGCACGCGACTGCTCGGCAAGCGCAAAGAGATTTTGCGCAACGACGCGCCGTGGGAGGGCATCGCGACCGAAGGCTCTTTCATCCTGCGGCGCGGCGATTGGTTCTATCACTTCTACGCCGGCAACGCCTGCTGCGGTCGCGCGTGCGACTACGCCGAGGGCGTCGCGCGCGCGCGTCACCTGCTCGGCCCGTGGGAGAAGTACGCGAAGAATCCTATCGTGGCCGCGAATCGCGACTGGCAGTGTCCGGGGCACGGCAGCGTCGTCGAGACGCCGGACGGTCGCGACTTCTTTCTTTATCACTCGTACCGCCAGCGCCCCGACACGTTCAGCGTCGGTCGCGAGGCGGTGCTCGACGAAGTGAAGTGGATGGCGGACGGGTGGCCGGTCGTTGACGAAGGGCGCGGGCCGAGCAGCGTCGCGCCTTCGCCGCTCGGCATCGCGGGCGGCGCTGCCCGTTCTGAGTTCTTCGACGGCTTCGTTGACGCGCGCCTGAGTCCCGAATGGCAGTGGCCTCTGGGCATCGAGCAGACTGCGCGCGTCGAAGTCGCGGGCGGCGGCCATCTCGTTCTCGAACCGTCGAATGCGTTGACGGGCGGCCCCACGTCGCCCGCCGCCGACGCGCTGACCGGCGCGGTCGTCGCGCGGCGGACAACGTCGGGCGACTACGTCGCGACCGCGCTCGTTGACGCGCGCGGCATGGGCGCAGCGGCGCGCGCGGGACTCGCCGTGTACGGCTGGCGCGACGCTTCAATCGGCGTCGCCGCGGGCGGCGGCAAGGTCACTGTCTGGCGGCGCGAGGGCAAGGACGAGCGCGTGGTCGCGAGCGCCGACGCGCCGAAGTCCGAAGTGATTTACCTTCGCATGACTGCCGCGGGCGGCGAGCGTTACGGCTTCGCCTTCAGCGCGAACGGGCGCGACTGGACTGGGTTGGGCGGCGCGGTCGGCGGCGGCTACATCGAGGGCGCACGCGTCGCGCTCACCGCGGGCGGCGGCGCGGCGCGCTTCGACTGGGTGAAAGTGGAAGAGAAGTGACAAGTGACGAGTGACGAGCAAAGCAGTTTCTACACTAACGAGCGACGGGCGATTAATAGCGTGGCGTTCAACTCGTCACTCGTCACCTGTCACTCGTCACTCGCGAACGGGGTGAGCACATGAGTCAGGCCGGGGCGACGGTCGAGACGGGTTCGGTGCGCGGGCGTGTGTGGCGCGCGCGGGCGGCGTCCGTGTTGCAAAGGCAGGGCGCGTTGGTCGCGCTGGTCGCGGTCGTCGTCTTCGCGACGGCGCGCTACGAGAGTTTCCTGACGCCGGAGAACCTGACGAACGTGCTGAGGCAGAACAGTATGCTCGGCCTCGTCGCGCTCGGCATGACGTTCGTGATTCTCACGGGCGGGATTGATCTTTCGGTCGGCTCGCTCGTCGCGGTCGCGGGCGTGGTCGCGGCGAGCCTCGCCGGTCGCGGGGTTCTGGTCGCGCTCGCGGCGGGCGTCGGCTGCGCGACCGCGCTCGGACTCGCGAACGGCGTGGTCATCGCGAAGGCGCGCATCCAGCCCTTCATCGTCACGCTCGCGATGATGATCGCCGCGCGCGGACTCGCGCTCATCTACACGCAGGAGAAGACCGTCAGCGTGCCCGCCGCGGCGCGAGGGTTCGGCGAGTTGGGGCGCGGGGTGATTGACCTCGGGCCTCTGCCGATTCCGTACCCGGTGCTGATTCTCGTCGCCGCCTACGTCGTCGCGGGCTTCGTGCTCAACTACACGCGCTTCGGTCGGCACACTTACGCGCTCGGCGACAGCGAGGAGGCCGCGCGTCTGATGGGTCTCAACGTCGGTCGCGTGACGATGGGCGTCTATACTCTGAGCGGCGCGCTCGCGGGGCTGGCGGGCGTGATGCTCGCGTCGCGTCTGGGGACGGGGCAGCCGGTCGCGGGCGTCGGGTGGGAGTTGGACGCCATCGCCGCGGTCGTCGTCGGCGGAACGCTTCTGACGGGCGGGCAGGGCGGCGTCGGCTCGACGCTCGTCGGCATCCTCCTGCTCGCGCTCATCTTCAACATCTTCAACCTCGAAGGCTGGATCAGCCCCTGGTGGCAGTTGGTTCTGCGCGGCGTTATTCTTCTCGCAGTCGTCATCGTGCAGAATCGTTTGAGCAGAAGGAAATGATGAGTGGCGGGTGATGAATAAAGAGCGAGCCGCCTTCAATTCATCATTCATCATTCCGCATTCATCACTCATGGCTATGCGTTACGGTCAAAGGGAGATCGAGTCGTTCGCGCGGCAGGTGATTGAAGACGGCTTCTGCGTTCTGCCCGGTCACTTCGCGCGGGAGAAGATGGAGGCGTGGCGAGAGGCGTTCGCGCCGCTGCTCGCGCGACACATCGAGCGCGAGGGGAAGTTGCAGAACCGCGGGCCGGCGCGCTACTACGTGACGCTGCCGTTCGTCGAGCCGTTCGCCGACCCCGAAATCTACGAAGACGACGACGTGCTCGCGGTCGTGCGAAA
>DASRCS010000184.1:0-4847 GCA_035652995.1 Pyrinomonadaceae bacterium | reverse complement strand
GCGCACGCGCGGGCTGGCCTTCTCAAGCATCCGCATGTACTTGTACACGTCCTCGGCGTAAGGGAGCTTGCCCGGCGCTCCGGCGATGTCGCCGATGACGGCCTTCGGCGTCGGCACGGTCGTCGAGGCCGGCAGGTAGTCAACGAGCGGCGAGATGAAGTACGGCTCGGTCGTGTACTCGCGAATCTTGCGCGTGTAGTCTTCGTCAACGGGCTGGTTCGGGTCGCGCCCCGGCTTGATCTGCGCGGCGGCGCTCGACGCCGCGGCGGCGAGAAGTAAGGCACAAAGGATGAGACGCGGAAGGCGGAAGTGTCTGTTCATCTTGCTCCTCGGCATGAGATGGGTTCACTGAACGCGACCCTTTATACGCTCACGTCTTCAGACGGAGCGGACAGGGGTCGAGGACGGCTTGTGCGCTGTAAAAAATTGGCAGGCAGTAAGACCTGCGCCTGTCGGAATTGAAATACGCCCGGTAGGAGTCGAACCTACGGCCTCTTGCTCCGGAGGCAAGCGCTCTATCCACTGAGCTACGGGCGCGCTTGTTTCTTCGGGCGATAAAATAGCACGACTGAGCGCGGCCTTTCCAGCGTTAACAGTCCTGCCGTTCGCTCAAATCATTTCGCCAAACCCGCCGCTGTCATGGCTGGCAAACGAGGTCGCGGCGGTTTATCATCGCAGCCGTCACCCACTTCTGTCAGCAATCAAGTTCAAACGGAGGAGACATGCGCAGACTTAATTTGACCGGCCTTTTGCTGGTCGCACTTTTACTCACGCTCCCCCTGCACGCGCCCTTCGCGCAGCAGTCGAGCGTCAGGGCCGCGGCGTCGGCAGCCGCGCCCTCCAGCTACTTCGACGCGGAGCGGACGGCGGCTGACCGCATCACCGCCGACGAGATGAAGGAGATTCTCTACTACATCGCCTCCGACAAAATGCTCGGACGCGACACGCCCTCGGCGGGACTCGACGCGACGGCGAAGTACATCGCCGACCGCCTCGCCAAGTACAAGTATAAGCCGATGGGCGACAACGGAACTTACTTCCAGCACATCGCGCTCTCGAAGACCGAAGTTGACCGCGAGAACACGAAGGCACAACTCGGCGACAAGACCTTCAAGGTCGGCGAAGACATGCTGCCGCTGGGCCGCGTGAGCGGCGAGGCGGAAGGCCAACTCGTTTATGTCGGACAGGGCTGGGTCGTCAACTCGAAGAACATCAACCCCTACGCCGGACTCGACGTGAAGGACAAGATCGTCGTCGTCTCCGGCAACGGCATCACTCCGCCGCAAGGGGTCTCGGTCGAGAATCTTTCCGCGAGCGACTGGGAAAGCCCCGTCAGCTACGCGCAGAAGCACGGCGCGAAGGCGCTCGTCCTCGTGCCGCGCAACTTCGACCGCGTCTGGCAGTTCGTCCCGCGCATTCTCGGTCGTCCCAGCTACGCCGTGACGCGTTTCCAAGAGGCGGCGATGGGCGGCAGCGCGACGCCCAGCACGCTCGTCGAGATCGTGCCGTCGCGCGCGATGCTCGACGCTCTGTTCGCGGGCGAGCAGACGGACGGCGCGACCGTGCTGAAAGCCTCGACCGCGGGCGAAGACCTCAAAGGCTTCGCGCTCTCGCCGTCGAAGCGTCTGAGCGTGAGCGTCAAGCTCAACGTGCAGGAGGCGAGCACGCAGAACGTCGTCGCCGTCCTCGAAGGCAAAGACCCCGTGCTCAAGAACGAGTACGTCGCCCTCGGCGCGCACTACGACCACGTCGGGACGAACAACCCCGGCTGCCGCCCAGTCGGCGACGACAACATCTGCAACGGGGCGGACGACGACGGTTCGGGCACGACCTCGCTCATCACGATGGCCGAGGCATTCGCGAAGGGGCCGCGTCCCCGACGCTCGATTCTTTTCGTCTGGCACGCGGGCGAGGAGAAGGGCCTGTGGGGTTCTGATTATTTCACGCGCTTCCCGACCGTGCCCTTGAAGCAGGTCGTCGCCCAACTCAACATAGACATGATCGGTCGCAGCAAGAAGCCGGGCGACACGAACCCCGCGAACAAGATGCTCACCGGCCCGGACGAGATTTACGTCATCGGCTCGCGCATGATGAGCGACCAACTGGCCGACGAGAACGAGGCGGTCAACAAGGCGTATCTCAACATCAAGTATAATTACCACTACGACGAGCCGAACGACCCCGAACGACTCTTCTACCGCTCGGATCACTTCAACTACGCAAAGCACGGCGTGCCCATCATCTTCTTCTTCGACGGCGTCCACGAGGACTACCACCGCCCGACCGACTCGCCCGACAAGATTGACTACGTGAAGATGCAGAACGTCGCCCGCACGATCTTCATCCTCGCCTCCGAGCTTGCCAACTCGCCGAACCGTCCGGCGATTGACAAGCAGATTCCGGCGGATCGTTTGAACGGTTAAGACGACGCGGCGGCGCGAGGGAAGAAGCTTTGAACATCTCCCTCCTTCCCTCGCCCGCGGCAGACAAGACCGAAGCGAAATACCTGACAGCCGCGCCGCCCGCGCTTCGCCCGAACGAGGCCGCGGGCGGCGTCATCTTTAGTTTCGCCTAACAGCCCGCAACCTCCGGTGCTGCCGCCGGCTGCACGCTGGCGACCGCCCGCTGCACAACGCTTCGTGTTTGGCCGCTCGCGCGTAAACTTGTTCGCGGCTCGCCGCCCATGGAAAGCGTCCCCAAGACTCGACCGTACTGGCTGCTCGTCGCCGCCGCGTGCGTCGTGCCCGCGGTGCTGAACTCGTTCACCTCGTACATGAACTCGCGGCTGCGCGGCGGAGGCAGCGCCAACTGGGGCGACGTAATCTTCTCCGGCGGCGACTGGCTCTTCTTCGGCGCGCTGACGCCGATCACTTTCGCGCTCGCCCGCCGCTTCCCGCTCAGGCGCGAGGCGGTCGGGCGCACGTTCGCCGCGCACCTCGCGGGCGCGGTCGCCTTGTGCGTGGGTTGGGCGTCGCTGGGCGTGCTGTTGGGACTTCTGTTGCACCGCTATCCGGCGCAGGAGGGCGACCTGCTGCGGGGCTACGTCAGTTGGGTTCTGGTCAGCCTGCCGTGGTCTTTCTTTCTGTACATACTTGTGCTCGGCTGCGCCCAGGCATTCGCCTTCTACCGCGAGGCTCGCGAGCGCGAGTCGCAGCAGGCGCGGCTCGCCGCGCAGCTCGCCGAGGCGCGTCTGGGCGCGCTCCGCATGCAGCTCAACCCGCACTTTCTCTTCAACAGCCTCAACGCGATCACCGTCCTCGTGCGCGACGGCAGGACGCGCGACGCCTCGCGGATGCTCGAACTCCTGGGCGGCGTCCTGCGACAGGTGCTGCAAAGCGACAGGCGGCAGGAGGTGACGCTCGAAGAGGAACTCCGATTCGTCGAGCAGTATCTCGCGATTGAGCAGGTGCGCTTCTCCGACCGGCTCGAAGTGCGCTGGTCAATCGAGCCGGCGCTGCGCGACGCGCTCGTGCCCGGCTTCATCCTTCAGCCGCTCGTGGAGAACGCCGTCCGCCACGGCGTCGCGAAGCTGAGCGAGGCGGGCTTGATCGAAGTCGCGGCGCGGGAGTCGGGCGGCGACGTTGTGCTGAGCGTGCGCGACAACGGGCCGGGGTTCGCGCCCGCGTCCGGCGTCGGCGTCGGACTAGCCAACACGCGCGCCCGTCTCGAAACGCTCTTCGGCGACGCTGGTCGGCTCGAAGTCGTCAACGCTGAAGGAGGCGGCACAAACGCGACCGTTCGCTTTCCGCTGAGGAGACGCGGCGATGGATAAAGCAGACAAGGCCGCCGACAAAATTCGCGCCGTCGTCGCCGACGACGAGCCGCTCGCGCGCCGCGGCATACGCCAACTGCTCGCGCCGCACGGCGACGTGGAAGTTGTCGCCGAGGCGCGAGACGGGCGCGAGACGCTCTGCGCCCTGCGCGAGTTGCGGCCCGATCTTCTCTTCCTCGACGTGCAGATGCCTGTCATGGACGGCTTCGACGTGATCCGCGAGATGCGCGAGGAGCGTCTGCCCGCGATCATCTTCGTGACTGCTTACGACGAGTTTGCCGTGCGCGCCTTCGACGCACACGCGCTCGACTATCTCTTGAAGCCTTTGGAGGAGGCGCGCTTCGCACGTGCGCTCGAACGCGCGCGCGAGCGGCTGCGGTCTGCCGGGGCGGTCGAGCTTTCGCGCAGGCTCTCGGCGCTGCTGTCGGCGCGCGAGGAGGAGCGCGCGCGCCAGCGGATCGTCGTGCCGACCGCGGCGGGCGAACTCGTGCTCGACGCGGACGAGATCGAATGGGTCGAGGCCGACGACTATTACGCGGCGGTTCACGCGCGCCGCGGACGCCATCTCATACGCGAGTCGCTCGCGTCGTTGGAGCAGCGTCTCGACGGCACTCGCTTCGCGCGCGTCCACCGCTCGGCAATCGTCAACATCGAGCGCGTGCGCGAAGTGCGCGCCGAAGCGGGCGAGACGCTGCTCGTCCTGCGCGACGGGACGCGAGTGCCCGTGAGCCGACGCCGCCGTGCGCGCGTGATCGAACTCCTCCGCCGCCCCGTGAACTGACCGCTCGCTGCTCCCTTCCTACCGCCGGCTGATTGTTCGTTGTCACGCCCGCTGCAAAATCGTTAACGTTCCCGCACGTCATTCTCGCGCGCCGCACGGCGCGTGAAAGAACCGAAGCTTGCCGAGTCCACAATTAAATTTCAGGAGGTTACGTCAATGACTTTGCGTGTCTTTGTCTTCTCGATCTTTTCGTTCTTCCTTGGCGCGGCGCTGTTCTCGTCGGCGACGCCTCCCGGCTCGCTCGCCAAAGAGGCGACGTTCGCCGGCCACGACAACCGCGACGCCGACCGCGAC
>DASRCS010000183.1:0-20496 GCA_035652995.1 Pyrinomonadaceae bacterium | reverse complement strand
AAGATCGAGTGGCGCTTTACGACTGAAGATGCACGGCGCAAGTTGCATCGTCTCTATCCTTCAACTTCAGACTGACGGAGCACTAGATGCTTTTCATTTAAAGCGACAGATTGCTGTGAATTTGGGACTGGCGCGAGACGGAACTCGGCTGAACCCTTCGGCAGCTTGCCCTGACCGAGAGCTTTCAAATCTTCTTTGGCATTGGTAAGCAGCGCGGTTCGCGTGCAGATGTCCGCTTGCAGATATTTACCGTAAGCGTAAACCAGCCACTTTTCCCCAACCCGGAATTTGCCGCCACAAGGCACTATTCCTTGACTAGACGAAACAACAATCTCAGAGCTTTTAATGCCCTTCCAGAATGTCTCCACGCGAAACTTTACCGCGAAGGCAAACTCCGGGTCGTCCTTAGGCGTTTCCTTACTAACACTAACCTCTATGACCTCGCCGACGAAAACGGCTCGCGCTCTTCCGAGTTCCTTAAGTGGACTCTTTCGGTCGGCGCAAGAACACGCATGAGCCACGTGTGCGCCCAAGACGAACAATAGTGCCAAGAACAGTGGTCGCGCCGCCCGTCTCACAGTCCTCCTTAACTCAGTAGCCGCCGTTATCCCGCCCGCGCAGCTCGCGCGAGGTCTCGATGAGTTCGTCTGAGCGGGCTTCGGTCTCCTGCACGTCAACGCGGTCAACGATGCCGACGACCGCGGCCTCGATTGACATCTCCTGGTTGCCGACAGCCGAGCGCGCGGCCTTGCCGTAGGCGCACATGACGACCTCGCCGACGCCCGCGCCGAGGCGGTCGGCGACGACGACGATGTTGCGCGTCGGCTCCTTGTCGAGGTCAATCGGGTGGACGATCAAAAAACGGACGCCCTCCAGATCGGGCGTCTTCTTCGTTGACCAGACCGTGCCGACTACTTTGCCGAGAAACATAAGTCAGAGGTCAGAGGTCGGTTGTCGGTTGTCGGCCTTCACTGGCCTCTGACCTCCGACCTCTGCTTTCATGCTTTCGCGAAGACCTCTGCGGCCTCGCCCATGTCGCGCGCGGCGGGGGTGATGATGGTGCGCGCGTTGGTGTAAATCTTCTCGCCCTTCTGGATGGCGCGGCGCACGTCGTCCTCGCAGACGAAGTCAACGGCCTTGTGGCCGTTCGACTGCGGCGGTGCTTGCGCGGGGCGCGGCTGCTCTGCCGGCTTCGCGCTCGCCGCGCCGCCGTTCGTCGCCTGCTGAGTTGCGCTGTGCTGCGCGCCGCCGTTGCCCTGCGCGGTCGGCGCGGCTTCGGGGTGCGGGGCCGCGCCGCCGGAGTGCGCGACGCGCTGCGGCTCGATGTCCACGCCCGCTTCGAGAACGGAGTGCGGGTTCGCGACGGGGAGCGACTGCGCGCTCGGTTGCGACGACGACTGCGCGGGCTGCCGCTGACTCAGGAAGCGGTCAACGATCTTCGCAATCTCTTCGCGGTTCACGGGGCCGCGGTGAACGTCTTTAACGTCGAGAGCTTCTTTCACCTCCCGGCTTCCGGCCAGCGCGGGCTGTTGCTGCGCCGCGCGCGCGGGCCGCTTCGACGGCACGGGGCGCGTCTCGAAGGCGACGCGCTTGATGTCCATCAAATGCCACGGCGAGATGTTGTCCGAAGTGACATTGCCGCCCCACGAGCCGCAGCCCAGAGTCATTGACGGAGGCAGCGCCGTCGAGAATCCGATAGCGCCGTGCGTGGTCGGCGTGTTGACGACGACGCGCGATGCGGGCATCTCCGTGCCGAATGCTTTGGCGGCCTCGCGCGAGCGCGTGTGAATTCCCGCGGTGTGGCCCATGCCGCCGTAAGATAAGACTTCAAAGCAGCGAGCCGCGCCGCGCTCAAGGCCGTCTTCGACGTAGAAGGCGAGGATCGGCGAGAGCTTCTCCATCGAGAGCGGATGTTCGCGGCCCACGCCGCCGACTTCGGCGACGAGACAGCGCGTGCCCGGCGGGACTGAAAGGCCGGCCATCTTCGCGATGACCTCGACCGACTTGCCGACGATCTGCGGATTCAGTGCGCGCTGCGGCGTCGAGACGACCTTCGCGAGTTGGTCTGCCTCCGCCGCCGAGAGGAAGTGCGCGCCCTGCGCTTCGAGTTCCTGTTTGACCTGCGCGGCGACGGGCGCGTCGGCGACGACGGCCTGTTCGGAGGCGCAGATGGTCCCGTTGTCGAAAGTTTTTCCCGTGAGGATGTTCTGCACGGCGAGCGGCACGTCCGCGCTTCGTTCGACGAAGACGGGGACGTTGCCGGGGCCGACGCCGAAGGCGGGCTTGCCCGACGAATAAGCCGCGCGCACGAGTCCGATGCCGCCCGTCGCGAGGATGACGGCGGTCTGCTTGTGCTTCATCAGGGCTTCAGTGCCCTCGATGCTCGTACTCGTCATGCAGGCGACGGCTTCGGCGGGCAAGCCTTCTTTGACTCCGGCCTCGCGCATGACGCGCGCCGTCTCGTTGATGCACTTGGCGGCGGACGGGTGCGGCGAAAGCACGATGGTGTTTCGCGACTTGATGGCGATGAGGATTTTGAAGATGGCGGTCGAGGTCGGGTTGGTCGAGGGGATGATTCCGGCGACGACTCCGCGCGGGCTGGCTATCTCCAACACGTCGGGCGACTCGTTGATGACGCCGACCGTGCGGAGACCTTTAAAGAAGTTCCAAACGTCTTCGGCGGCGAACCTGTTCTTCTCGCGCTTGTCGTCCGGGATGCCGTAACCCGTCTCCTCGACCGCCAACGCGCCGAGCCGGACGGCCTCGCGCAGCGCGGCGCGCGCCATCGCCTCGCAGATGCGGTCAATCTTCGCCTGGTCGAAACGCGCCAGCGCGCCCTGCGCCCGGTGCGCGGCTTCCACGAGGTCGCGCGCCTGCTGCACCGACACGAGGTCTTTATCCGCCGCCATTGTGAACCTCCAAAAGCAGCGACGAGTGACGCGTGACGAGTGACGAGCCGGCGGCTGTCCTGCTTGTCACTCGTCACTCGTCACTTGTCACTTGCTCCGCTCCTTGCTGTTCTCGCGCTGGCCCGCGGGGAGCGAGCGGCCCTGGTCGCCTTCGCCGAGCTGGCCCGCCGCGCCGCCGCCGATGGCTCGCTCGTCGGGGCTGTAGCCGGTACGACCGTTGCGCGGCAGCACGCGCTCGACTTCGGCGTGCGGGCGGGGGATGACGTGGACGCTGATCAACTCGCCGACGCGGCGCGCGGCTGCCGCGCCCGCGTCGGTCGCGGCCTTGACCGCGCCCACGTCGCCGCGCACGAAGATCGTCACGTAGCCCGCGCCGATGTACTCCTTGCCGATGAGTTGAACGTTGGCGGCCTTGACCATCGCGTCGGCGGCCTCGACCGCGCCGACGAACCCCTTGGTCTCGACCATTCCGAGTGCTTCGAGAGGCATCGCTTTTTCTGTCCTCGCTTCTTCGGGTTTAGTTAATTAGAAACTTGTTTCGCTCTTTCTTCCGGGTGTAGCGCAACCGTAGCACCGCGCGCCGCAAAGTTCAAGACGAGCCGAAGTCCGCGCGCGCGTGAAGTTTGACACGCCTCTAAAGGGCACATTATATTGTGGCTTCCGGCGCGGCCCGCCACACTGTGCAGCGCAGGCCGCGAGCGTTTGAGCGTTGCGGCGAACTGCCTCCCGCCCGCGAGACTTCTTGACCATCCCGAAGGCCGAGCGCTAAGTGGACTCGAAGACTTCCGAACAGACACACGAAGGCGGCGCGAGGGGAGGGAGTGCGGACGGCTCTCTGGGCCAGCAGTTGCGCCGCGCGCGCGAGGCTCGCGGCGTCACCCTGCGCGAAATCTCCGAGCAGACGCGCATCACCATGCGCCACCTCGAAGCCATCGAGGCCGACGACTACGAGAACCTTCCGGGCGGCATCTTCAACAAGTCGTTCATCAAGTCGTTCGCGCGCAGCGTCGGTTTCGACGAGCGCCGCGCGCTCGAACTCTACGCCCGCCAGCGCGGCGAGTCGGCGGACGAAGTCCCGACCACGCCGCACCGCTCGCGTGTTTACATGGGCGACCCGGCGCGCTCGCCCTTCGTCACCTTCGCGCTGAGCGCCGTCATCGTCCTCATCCTCGTCCTCATCATCTACGCCGGGCTTCACTACTACCGCCGCACCGAAGTCGCGCAGACGCCCGCGGCCAGTCCGACGCCCGCGGCCTCGACGACGCCCGCGGCGAACACAGCGCAGACGCAGCAGCAACCCACGAACGCGCAGGGGCTTCAGATTCAGGTGAGCGCGAAGGGCAAGGCGTTCTGGCTGACGACGCTTCAGGACGACGACAAGAAGAAGAAGGGGCGGATGCTCTTCCCCGACAAGCCGGAGGACTTCACGCCGCAGGACAGTCTGAACCTGATGTTCGACAAGCCTTCGGTCGAGTTCATGCAGGTGAGCATCAACGGGCGGCCCGCGCGCCTGCCCGACGACGCGGCCTCGTCGGGGCAGTGGAAGATAACGAAGGACAATTACAGGCAGTTCATTCAGTAGATGCGCGTTCAAAGTTCGAGGCTCACACTTCAGCATTCGCCCGCCCGGGGAAGCGCTGAGTGTGAGCCTCGAACCTTTTAGCGCCTTAAATTTCAAACGGAGATTCGGGCAATGATTACGACAGACATGGAAGAAGGGTTGACGTTCGACGACGTTCTGCTCGTGCCCGCGCGCTCGGACGTTCTGCCGACCGAGACCGACACGACGACGCGGTTCACGCGCGGCATCAGCTTGCGGATACCGCTCTGCTCCGCCGCGATGGACACGGTCACAGAGAGCCGCCTCGCCATCGCCATCGCGCAGCAGGGCGGCATCGGCGTCGTCCACAAAAACCTCCCCGTCGAGCGACAGGCCGAAGAGGTTGACCGCGTGAAGCGCTCCGAGTCCGGCATGATCGTTGACCCCGTCACGATCCGCCACGACCGCCCCGTGCGCGAGGCGCTCGGCGTGATGGAGCGCTACAAAATTTCCGGCGTGCCCGTCGTTGACGAAGACGGCCACCTCGTCGGCATCATCACCAACCGCGACCTACGCTTCGAGACGCGCTTCGACATCCCCGTCTCCGAAGTGATGACGCCGCAGCCGCTCGTCACCGTCCCCGTCGGCACGACGCTCGACGAGGCGAAGGTCGTGCTCCAAAAGCACCGCATCGAAAAGCTCCTCGTCGTTGACGGCGACAAGCACCTGAAAGGTCTCATCACCGTCAAAGACATTCAGAAGGCGATCCGCTACCCGAACGCCGCGAAGGACGACTTGGGCCGCCTCCGCGTCGCCGCGGCAATCGGCGCGACCGGCGACTTCCGAGAGCGCGCCGACGAACTCGTGCGCGCCCGCGTTGACTGCCTCGTCATTGACACCGCGCACGGCCACTCCTCGCGCGTCGTCGAGGCCGTGCGCGAGATCAAGCGCCGCCACCCCGACACGCAACTCATCGCTGGCAACGTCGCCACCGGCGAAGGCACGCGCGAGTTGATTCAAGCCGGCGTTGACGCCGTCAAGTGCGGCATCGGCCCCGGCTCAATCTGCACGACGCGCGTCGTGACGGGCGCGGGCGTGCCGCAGATGACCGCCATCAACAACTGCGTGCGCGCGGCGCGCGACAGCGGTGTTCCGGTCATCGCCGACGGCGGCGTGAAGTTTTCCGGCGACGTGGCGAAGGCGATTGCGGCGGGCGCGGACGTGGTGATGATCGGCTCGCTCTTCGCGGGCACGGAGGAGTCGCCGGGCGAGTTGATTCTATTCCAGGGCCGCTCGTTCAAAGCCTACCGCGGCATGGGTTCCATCGGCGCGATGCGCGAAGGCTCGAAGGATCGTTACGCGCAGGACGAGATCGAGGTCGAGTCGAAACTCGTCCCGGAAGGCATCGAGGGGCGCGTCCCCTACAAGGGCACGCTCGCCGACATGGTGACGCAGCTCGTCGGCGGCCTGCGCGCCGGCATGGGCTACACGGGCTGCCGCGACATCCGCGAGTTTCACGAGAAGACGCGCTTCGTCCGCATCAGCCCCGCCGGACTCAAGGAGTCGCACGTCCACGACGTGATCATCACGAAGGAAGCTCCGAACTATCGTTTGGAGTAGCCCTGAGACGCTGCTTATCGGCGAGAGGCCGACGCGCGGCATTCGTCCGCCGTCGGCTTTTCAATTGAGCGGCGCGCGCGAACGGCGACGCAACGAACGCCCGACACGTGTCTGCGCCCGGCTGCGTCGCGGCGTTGATTCGTCGTCCTCGACAAAAGCATGACGGCTTCCGGCTCGCACGTTCGCGCCGACTGCCTGCGGCGGCATCGTGCTTGCTCTTACATCGAACGATGGACATGAACGGACGCAAAGCGGTTCTCATCGTCAACCCGAACGCTGGGCGCGGGCGGGCGGGCGTTGCGTGCGAGGCCGAGTCGTTTCGCGCGCGCGCGGAGGCGGGCGGCGTCGCGGTCACGGTCGAGCAGACGCGCGGGCCGGAAGACGCGGCGAGGCTCGCGCGCGAGGCGGTCGAGTCGGGCGCGAGCGATCTGATCGTGCGCGGAGGCGACGGGACGGCTCACGAGGCGATTCAGGGTCTGGTCGGCTCGGACGTGCGTCTGACGGTGTGGGCCGCAGGGACGGCGAACGTGCTCGCGCGACAGTTGGGTCTGCCTTCGAGAGCGGAAGAGGTGGCGGAAGTTTTCGCGCGCGGCAACTCGCGGCGAATCACTCTGGGTCGCGCGACGGACGAGCGGACGGGCGCGTGCCGTTACTTCTTCATGCTCGCGGGCGTGGGGCTTGACGCGTCGGTCGTCGGTCACGTGCGGCCCCGTCTGAAGCGGCGCGTGGGCGAGGCCGCGTTCTGGTACGCGGGACTCGGACACCTCGCGCACTGGACTCCGCGCGAGTTCACGGTCGAGGTCGAAGGCGAGACGCTGAGTGCGACCTACGCGGCGGTGGGCAAAGCGCCGTGGTACGGCGGCGGCTTGAAGATAACGCCGCGCGCGCGACTCGACGCCGCGGCCTTCGAGGTCTGCGTCATCAACTCGCGCAGCCGACTGCGCTACCTTCGCCTGCTCACACAGGCAATGCGCGGCTCGCACGACGGCGAGCGCGGCGTGACCTTCCGCACGGCGACGCGCGTGCGCTGCGCGGGCGACGCGCAGGTTCAGGCCGACGGCGAACTCATCGGCGCGCTCCCGATGACGTTCGAGATCGTGCCGGAAGGCGTCGTGCTCGTCGTGCCGTGAAGGGATGAAGGCGGAAGGATGAAAGAAGAGCCGTCTTCACTTCATCCCTCATCCTTCCGCCTTCATCCTTCTCTTTCCTGCGCCCACAGCATCGCGCCCGCGAAAGCGAAGGCGAGCGCGAGCAGCAGGAGGAAGCCGCCCGCGAGCAGCCAGCCGTCGCCGGGGTCTGCGCCGAACTGCTGTGCGAGTATGTTCGCGTCGGGCGGAGCCGCGGCTGACTCCTGCGAGCCGACGTAGAGACTTGAGAGCGAGCAGAGCAGTAGAAGTACCGACGTGATAAGGATGTTTCTGATCGTTCCGCGCATTTTCCGGGCCTCTCGTTCTCCCGGTGCCAGTCGCGCCGTTTAGACGCCGCGCGGCGGGAAAAGTTCCGACCGGCTTTGGCGGAATTTTATCTGCGTCCCTTCAGCCACGCGTCGCGGAGGGCGCGCGCTTCCGCCGTCGCGTTCCTGTCTTCTTCGATGCGAAAGACCGTGCGGGTCGAGCCTGCTTCGGGCGGGACGCGCGCGAGGCGAAGGCCGACGTAAGCTAGCGCCTCTTCGTAGGGCGGCGGTGCGACGCCGTAGGCGTGGGAGCGGAAGAAGTCGGAGAGGTCTGAGCCGGCGACTTCGGAGGCGACACGCTGGAAATCTTCGACGGTGTAGGCGCGGCCTTTGAGGTAGTAGCTGTCGTTCGGACTCTTCAGGTAGAACTCTTCGTAGGCGCGGCGCATCACGTCGTCGAGCGAGGCGCGACCGTGCGAGCGCCCGCGGATCAAAAGGTCGAGCACGAGTCCGAGCGTCTCGCCCTTCGGGTAGTAGCTGATCGCCGTGTTCTCAAGGTTCGTGCGCTGGTCGCTGCTGCCGCGGTCGAGGAACGGCGCGAGGATTGAAGACTCGACCGCGCTCATCAGCTTGCTTCCGGGCGCGTTTTCGACGCCGGTGATCGTGCGCGAGTAGGAGTCGAGCAGTTGCTCGCTCGTCCACACACCTGCCCGCTCCTGCGAGAGCTTGCCGTAGTAGTTCGTGAACCCTTCGGCTATCCAAAGCCCGCGCGTGACGACCGGCCTGGTGAAATCCCACGGGCCGAGACCGACGGGGCGCAGGCGCTTGACGTTCCAGACGTGGAAGAACTCGTGCGCCGCGCCGTCGAGCGCAGAATTGAGCGTGCCGCGGTCGGCGAGCGCGCCCGTCTCGACGATCTGCGTCGAGTTCAAATGTTCCATGCCGTCGCCGCGCCGCTCGTTCGGCGCGAAGTGGAAGATGAAGGTGTATTGGTCGAACTCCGGCGGCCCCATCGTCGCGACCTCGGCGCGGACTATTCTTTCAAGGCTACGGACGAGTTCGTCGCGGTTGCCTCCTTCGGGGCCGAACGAGTGGACGACGACGCGGTAGGTCTTGCCCTCGACCTCGAACTTCTGCACGGCGAAGTCGGGCGCGATCTCGGTCGGCGCGTCAATCATCACGTCGTAGTTCGGGAACTGAAACTCGCGTTGGTCGTCGCGCATCGTGTAGCCGTTGATGACCTTCCAGCCGTCGGGCGCGGCGACGCCCAGGCTCACGGGGTCTTGCTTGTGGCCGACGACATAGACGAAGACCGAGCCGCCGTTGAAGTTCGCGTGGCGCTCGTCGAGCTGCGAGAAGGTGCCCGAAAGGTCGTCGCCGAAGACGAGGTAACTGAAGCTGAGTTCGTCCGAGTCGTGCGTGCCGACGCGCCAAGTCTGCGTGTCGAGCCGCTCGACCTCGTAAGACTTCGAGCCGCAGCGCTCACCCTTATCGCAAGGGCCGAGCGCGCGCGCCTCCTGCACGTTCTTCGCGAAGTCGAAGACGGCGTAGCGCCCCGGCGACCAGCGCGGCATCTGGAAGTCAACGTGAGCGACACCCGCGAGTCCCGACACGTCAACGCGGACGTAGAAGAGGTGCGTTGAGGGCTGCGGCGGCGTGATCGTGTAAGAGATTTTGTAGCGCGGGGCCGAAGTGTCCTGCGCGGAGGCTTGAGCGGGGGCGAGGGCAAAGAGCGTGAAGAGCGCGAGTAGTGCGAGCGTGCGCGTGCGCGTGCGCGCGCTTCGTAAGAAGTGACTCATCGGGTTTCGGACTCCGGGGCTTCAGTCTAGAGCTTTCGCGCTCGTGCTTTCGGGCGCGATTATCCGCGCGCCCGCGCGCGGCTGTCAAAAGCGCAGTCGAGCGACGGCGTCGCACCCTGAACGTTAGCCTCGGCCTTCGTCTTTGCCCGGCTTCGCTTCGCCGAAAATCTCCTCGTCCTTGATTCCGGCGTCGGTCAGCAGCCTGTGGCAGCGCGGGCAGACGGGCCGCCCCTGCGGCCACTCCTGCGCGAAGCGCGCGCCGCACCAGGAGCAAATCTTTTCGCCTTCAAAATCCTTCGGAGGAGACTCGTCACTCATCTCGTTCGGGCTGCTTGAAATCATAATTTTCCTGACAGTTTAAGGACTGACGCCCCCGCGCGGGTGCGCCGGACTTCGGGCGGATGAGCGCGCCGCCGCGAGCCGCCCTGTATGCAATTTTTTTGGGAGTCGCTGCCCGGTAGTCTGTCGAGCGCCGCGCCGGGCCGTCCTGGATGAGCAGAGGTGTGCTTGTGAGTCCGGTTCGTCACATTCCTCCTGAATCATGTAACGAGACGGAAGTCTCTCGCGCCTGCCGGAAAGAAGTTATGCGGGGGCAAGTCTTCTTAGCTGGTGGTACACTACGGCACGATGACGGAGCGACTATACTACAAAGATTCGCACTTGTTGAAGTTCGACGCGCGCGTCGTCTCGGTCGCGGCGGACGCCGACGGGCGCGCTTTCGTCGTGCTCGACCGCACGGCGTTCTACCCGACGGGCGGCGGCCAGCCGTTCGACACGGGCGCGCTCGGTCGCGCGCGCGTCGTCGAGTGCGTCGAGGCGGAGGACGCGGGCGTGCTGCACGTCGTCGAGGGCGAAGCGCCGGAGCCGGGCGCGCGCGTCACCGGCCTCGTTGATTGGCCGCGCCGGCTCGACCACATCCAACAGCACACGGGACAGCACATACTCTCGCAAGCCTTCGTCGAACTCTACGGCGCGCAGACGCGGAGCTTCCGAATGATGTCGGACGCCTGCGAGATTGACGTTGACCTCGGCGACCCTTCGGACGAGAAGATTGAACGCGCGGTCGGGCGTGCGAACGAGGTGGTCTGGGAAGACCGCGCGGTGCGCGTCCACAACGTCACGCCCGAAGAGGCCGCGCGCCTGCCGCTTCGGAAAGACACGGCGCGCGAGGGCGGGCTGCGCGTCATCGAGATCGAGGGCTTCGACTTCAGCCCGTGCGGCGGCACGCACGCGCATCGGACGGGCGAGGTTGGGATGATCGCGGCGCGCGGCTGGGAGCGCGCGAAGGGACTCGTCCGCGTCACCTTCGTCGCGGGCACTCGCGCGCTCGCCGACTACCGCCGCGCGAACCGCACCGCGCGCGCCGTCGCCTCGCTCTTCAGCGTCGCGCGCGACGAGGCCGCGGACGCGGCGGCCCGACTTCAGGACGAGAACAAACAACTGCTGCGCCGCCTGCGCTCGGCGGAAGAGTTGGCCGCGCGCGCCGAGGCGCGTGAGCTTGTCGAAGAGGCGGACAAAGAGTCCGGCGGCGAGGAGCGCGAGGGCGGCGCGAGAATCGTCGCGCGCGTCTTCGACGGTCGCGACGCAGAAGAGCTGCGGCGGCTCGCGCACGCGCTCGTCGCGCACGCGGGCACGGTCGCGCTGCTCGGCTCGACGGACGCGGGCGGCGCGCGTCTGGTCTTCGCGCGCTCGACGGACGCGGGCGCGGACATGAACGCGCTCATGCGCGCGGCCTGCCTCGCGCTCGGAGGCCGCGGCGGCGGACGCCCCGACATGGCGCAGGGCGGCGGCCCGCTCGCCGACAAACTACCCGGTGTGATCGAAGACGCGGCGCGCGCGCTCCGCGCCTGATTGCGCCGTCGCCCGCCGCGCGTCGGACGCCCTTCCTCCGCGCGAATCGAACTTGACGTTTCGGAGATCGCCACCTAATATTTATCTTCCTCGCGGGGGCGCAACTTGGTTTGGCGGGGCACGACGCCGGCTAAATCCGATTGGTTAATCTTGCGGATGTCGAGACCGAGAAAGCCAAGAGCCTGTCGGACATGTCCCAACCCTGTTAAGGATTACGCTGCCATCTATTGCAGTAATAAATGTCAACAGCAGGCGCAGTATGACGTTTATCTTGAGCGTTGGAAAGCAGGGTTAGAAACCGGGGTCGTCGGCGCGGCGGCCATCTCAAAACATATTCGCCGTTATTTCATTGAGAAGTACGGAGAGAGATGCCAGCGATGCGGCTGGCAGGAGCGCAACCCCGTTACCGGCAAAGTCCCTCTGACCATTGACCACGTTGACGGAGACTGTTTGAACAACGCGGAAGACAACCTGCGGCTCTTATGTCCGAATTGCCATTCGCTCACCCCGAACTACGGCAACTTGAACAGAGGACGCAGTCAGCGCTATCATAGGCGTGCGCGGGCCACGATGCGCAGGATTCTTGGGGGCGTGGTATAGTTGGCAACACAGCGCGTTCGCAACGCGCAGTCAGGGGTTCGACTCCCCTCGCCTCCACCAACATTCTTTTCGCCAACGCTTTTCGGGTCGGGCGGCAGGACTATTCAGCCTGCCGCCCTTCGAGCTTTGGGCGGCCCGGTCGTAAAAACCGCCGGCCTCCCATTTTTTACGGGCAACCTGCCGCCGCGCCGCGGCCATCAATCGCTGCGAAGCTCGACTCTCTCCCGCTTGCCAAATCGAGTCTCTCTCTGCTTTCATTGTGCCCTTGATAATGAGACTTGTCCGCACGCCTGGAGGAGTTATGAAGATTCGCAATCTCGCGCGCCCGCTCGCGGCCCTCGCGCTCGCCGCGCTGCTGTGCGCCGGCGCGTTCGCCGACACCATTCACATGAAGGACGGACAGGTCATCCGCGGCCAGATCGTCTCGTTCCGCGACCAGCAGTTCACGATCCTGATCGGCTCGGGCGCGCGTGGCCGCCGCAGCCGCGTCACCGTTTACATGGAGGACGTTGACTCGATTGAGTTCGACTCCGCGGGCGGCGGCGACACGGCCTCGAACTCCGGCGGCTTCGACCCGAACGCACCCGTCGAGTCGAACCGCCCGCAGACGCCCCCGCAGCGGCACACCGAGTCGCCGCTCCCCGACTCCCGGCAGACGACGCGCCCGCCCGTCCTCAACAACGGCGACCCCGTGTCGCCCGCGCCTTCAAACGACGGGCGCACGAGTGGCGGCACGGGCGCGACCACGACTTCGCAGACCGCGGGCGGCGGGAACTCGCCCTTCTTCCCCGTGCGCGTGCGCGTCTATGCGGACAACCGCGCGAACGGCTGGACGGATTCGGGCCTGATGGTTCGGAAAGGGCAGCGCCTGCGGATCACCGCGACGGGTCGAGTCTCGCTCGGCAACGGCAACTTCTCGACGCCGACGGGTCTGCCGCGCCTCGTTGACACGGAGAAGCTGATGCGCAACGAGCCGACGGGCGAGTTGATCGCGGTCGTCGGCGACGACAACGACGAGTTCATCCCCGTCGGCGCGGGCCGAGAGTTCTACGCGCCGCGCGACGGTCGGCTCTTCCTCGGCGTCAACGAAGGCAAGCTCGACGACAATACGGGCAGCTACGACGCGCTGATTGAGGTCGAGCCGGTGACGAGCGGCGGCAACTGAAAAAACCGGAGATCGGAGGTCACCGGAGGTTAAAGGGTCAGCAGTTTTAGATGTCGGGGCGGCAATCAACCTTTTCGCCCGCCCGCGACATCTAAAGCTCTGGCCCTTTCTTTGTTTGACCGTCAGCGCGGGCGGGCCTTATATTCTTGAGGCGTAGAGAACACGCCCCGCCGGCCTTTCCGACTCTTGAGGTTTTTATCATGAGCACTAACTCAGCGCGCCGTCTCGCTTCCGCGGTACTCGCGTCAATCCTTCTCGCATCGGCCTTCATGCCCGGACGCCCCGCCGCGCTCGCGCAGTCGCGCCGGACGCCGCCGCAGGCCCCGCAGAAGAAGAACACGCGGCCCGACGAGCAGCAGCCGACCGACCAGCAGTCGCAGCCGCAGGAACCCGCCCCGCCCGACACGCTCAAGGAGCAGGAGGTCGTCAAAGTCGCGACCAACATCGTGCAGATCGAGGCGGTCGTCTATAACAAGAAGACCGGGCAGATCGTCAACGGCCTGAAGAAAGAGAACTTCGCCATCTTCGAGGACGGCATCCAGAAGGACATCACCAACTTCGCCACGCCCGACGCGCCCGTCACCGTCTCGCTCGTGCTCGAATACAGCAAGCTCGGCCAGTGGCAGTCTTACGCGGGCAGCCAGGGGCAGGACATCTACGGCATGGAGGAGATGATGGGGCCGACCGTCGCCTTCCTCCAGCAGTTCATCAAGCCGCCCAACGACTACGTCTCGATCATCGCCTACGACATGCGCGTCACGCCGATCACCGACTTTACGAACGACCCGGCGCGCATCAATCAGGTCATCAGTTTGCTGTTGCGCAACCAGCCCGTCTATAACGAGGCGAACCTCTACGACGCGCTCAAGCTGACGCTCGTCGGCGGCAAGGCCGACTCGGTCGTGCTCGAAGACTCGAAGTCTTCGACGAGCGAGTACTCAGGGATGGCGAGCCTCAAGGACTCGCGCCGCAAGGCCGTCTTCCTGATCACGACCGGCATTGACACCTTCAGCAAGATCAACTACGACCAAGCGCGCAAGATCGTGCAGAACGCGGGCATCCCGATCTACATCATCGGCACGGGCGAAAAGTACTTCAAACTCTACAGCGACCAGATGGGCGCGACCGACGGGCTGATGGGCGCGACGACGCCGGGACGGATGACGATGCTCCAGGCGCGCAACGCCTTGAAGACCTTCGCCGACGAGTCGGGCGGGGCCTACTACCCGGTCACGTTCCAGGGCGAGCTTCCGAAAATTCTCCAGTCGATCAACGCGCTGATGCGCAGCCAGTACAGCCTCGCCTACTCGGTCGGCGAGCGCCGCGACGGCAAGCAGCACAAGATCGTCGTCAAGGTTGACGTTGACGGCGACGGCAAGTACGACGACAAGGACTACGTCGTCAAGGCGCGCGAGTTTTACAACTCGCCGAAGAGCCAGTGAGCGGTAAGCAGCAAGCAGGCAAAACGAGAAAGGCAGCCGTCGTCCGAAACGGCTGCCTTTCTGTTTCCGCCGACAGCCGATGGCTCGCGGCTAACTGACTCTCCGCTCGCCGTCTAGCAATAACTGCTCACTGCTCACATTCAAACTCCGTGCAGCCGGACGCGGAACTCGTCGTTGACGGCGTGAATCTCCGACTTGCGGCCTGAGAAGAGGCGCGACTCGCGCAGCATCATCGGCAGCCCGCCCGTCGGGAGTTGAAGTCCGTAGGCCGAACTCTTGAAGATGGCGGCGAGCTGCGGGTTCAGACGCTGCGGGATGCCGTAGCGGATGGCGCGCTGCATCGCGGGCGTGAAGCCTGCGGTGCGGCGCGGGTTCGTGATCTCGATTGAATTGTCGAAGATGTGGACGCGCGTCTGGACTCCGGCGAGCGCGAGGTCGCGGTGCGCGAGCGCGTTCGCGAGCGCTTCGGTGAGCGCGCCGCGGTGGTAGTTCGCGCGCGCGGCGACGGGCGACGCGTCCTTGCCTTGATTCACGCGCGGTCGCCTGTCGAGCAGGTCGCAGTAGCGTCCGACGAAGCGCAGCGCGGACTCGAAGAGTGTGTGCAGGTTGCCGTTGAGTTGGAGGCTTTCGACCTTCGGCGACTGCGTCGTGTCGCCCGCAAACCTCGTGACGATCACCGACGCGCGTGGCATCAGTTCCGCGACTCGCTCGTCCCGACCGAACAACAGAAGTCCCGCGACTGTGGGCGCGACGCGGTCGCTGCGCGCGCCGGTCGCGGCGGGCACGGCGAGCATCAGGTCGCGCTCCAAAACTTCGGCGGTCGGGTATGACGCGCCCGCGCGCGCCGGGGTGTAGGCGTCGCCCTCGAACTCGCGCACGAAGCTCCACAGGTGCGCCTCGTCAATGTCTTCGACCTCCGCGCCGATGGCCGCGACGTTCTCGTAAGCCAGGGGGCGCGACTCGTCCAAGAGCGCCGAGAGTTCTTCGCGCGTGGCCTCGCGCTTCTCGGCCCCGACGCGCACGAAGTAGCGCCCGTCGGTCGTCCGATACGGACGGCGTTTGCCCGCGGCCACGTCGAGCGCGACGATGCGCGTGCCGTTGTCGAAGGAGATGATGTCAACGAAGGGGAAGACCGAAGGCACAACGTCCTCGCGGCAGATTTTGACCAGCTCGTCGCGGACGGATTCGGGGTCGTCCAATCCTTCGACGCGGAGGTTGTCGTTGACGCCGAAGACGATGACGCCGCCGCCGGTGTTGGCGAGCGCGGCGATGCCTTGGGCGATGCGTTCGGGGTTCGAGAGTTTGACCTTGAGTTCGAGGAAGGTGTCCTCGCCGCCGCGCACGAGCGTCATCAGCTCCGTGCGCGATGACTGCGGCGCGGGCGTGGTCAGGTACTCCTGAAAAGAGCGTTCCGAGAGGGGTTCGTGACGCTGGCGCTTGAATTTTCTGCGAGCCATTTATGTATGGGCGGCGCTCTCGAAGTCGCCCGGACGCCGGGGAAAGTCGCGGCGTCGCTGGAATAATATCAACCTATGATTTGACTGTCCCCTTCGCCGTCGCGGCCCGTGACGGCTTCGAGGATGGTCAGTTCGCGCCTCTCGAACCAGCGCCCCTGAAGCGGGACGACCAGCGCGTAAATCGCTACCGAGAGGAGCGCGAACGCGGCAAGTATAACATACTTGACGAGGAAGCTCTGCGCGAGTTGCGCGGCGAGGACGGACAGGGCGGGCGGGGTCATCAGCACGATGAAGAAAGGGATGAGCAGGATGCCTCCGACGCCCGAACGGTTCAAACGCTTGCCGAACTTGACGCGCACGGGGAACTGAAGCGAGAGCCAGTTGCCGAAGAGCGCGAAGAGCGCCGCCGTGTTGACGAACGCGAGCGCGGCGAAGAGGAGCGTCCGCGGAGTCAGGTCGCCGAAGACGAGTCCGCCGACGAAGACTCCCGCCGTCACGAGCACGAGCGAGATGAACGTGACCGCCGCGTTCTTCGCGACGAGTATCAAACGCCGGCTCACGGGCGACAGCACAAGCGCGCGCATCCCCGCGCCGTCGTAGCCAAACAGGTTGGTCGAGATGGGCGAGACGAGCGTGAAGATGTAGAGCACGCTGAAGACCGCGCCCGCGCCCTCGGCGTAAGGCGAGATCATCGCCCACGAACGCCGCGCGCCGCCGCCGAACGGGGCCATTCTCAAAACTATCGTCAGCCCGACCGCCATCAGAGCGATGACGCGCAACTGCGCGTTCCTCACCGCGTAGCGCAACTCCTTCTCGACCACCGCCGAGAACTCCGCCGACACCAGAGGCAGACGCCAGCCCGCGTAGCTCTCATCCTCCGCGACGGCCTTGCCCTTCTCCTGTCCGCCCGCCGCGTCCTCCTTCTGCTTCCCGCCCGCCGCGCCTCTTCCCTTCCCGACAGCAGCGCTTCTTCCCTTCCCGACAGCAACGCTTCTTCCACTCCCGATAACTGCCGCCGCTTTTGTCTCGCCCCTCTCAACTTCAGCCGCTACGCCTGCCCGCCTCGACGCCCCGCCCTTCCCCAGCGCCGTCCGCCGCGCGATTGCGTAAGAGAGCGCGACGCACAGGAACGCGTACCCCGCGAGCAGGAGCAGCGACCAGAGAAGCGCTCCCGCGCCGCCTCTGTGCAATCCGAACGAAAGCGCGTAAGCCGCCGCGCCCGAAGGCGTCCACCGCGCGCGCTCAAAGTACGCGCCGTAGCGTTCGACGAGCGGCATCAACTGACCCATCAGCGCGCCCGTCATGCCGAGCACCGCGCCGAGCAGAGCCAACAGCATCTCGCCCCGCGTCCGCTTCGTCCTCATCAGAGCGCCGACGCCCACCGCCAGCAGCTTCGAGAACGAAAGCCCGAACGCAATCGCGCACACAGAAACAACAAGCCCCGCCGCGACGCTCCCGTTCGCGAGTCCCGCGCCGAACCCCATCGCCAGCGAGACGGGAACGGCGAAGACCGCCGCGAGTCCCGTCAGATCGCTCAGCAGGTCGAACGCGTAGAGCTTGCCCAAAGAGATCGGATACAGAAGCATCCGCCCCGGCTCGAACCTCCCGCCCCCGCCGAGCGCCAGGGGCATCAACGCCCACATCAAAAACATCACCGTGAAGATGAAGAACAGAAACAGGAACCCGTCCAACGATGCCCGCGCGCTCACCCCGCTCGCCCCGCCCGGCATCGTCAAAAAGTACGCCGCCGCCCCCAACCCGACCGAGATCATCAACGCCAACACCAGCCCTGCCAACAACCCCAACACCCCCGCCACGCGCCCCACCACGGCCCTGCGCGAACGCAACGAGTTCCTGAACAGCCGCCACTTCAACCACACCAGCGCGAAGAGTTGAGCCATAAGTCACTAAGCACGACGCCACATAATTTTCTTGAATAACAATGCCGAGCGGTATTATATGCTTCTTGCGTCCCCATGCCGAAAACCTGCGGTAATTTATTTGTTCAGCGGCTACCTAGCTTCTACTAACATCGAAGTCCCTAGGAGATAACCATGAAGCAACCTTGCCCCGCTTGCGCGTACTACATGGATGAAGATGCGAAAGTTTGCCCTTTCTGCAAGACGCCTGTAGTAGCCTCTGTCGGAATCATGAACGCGACGGGTGCGGGAGGATCAACTCAGGCGACTCTGAATTACGTTTCTTCGCTTATGAATAGGTATAAAGACGCATACCTGGTCGCAAGAGTGACAGTCAGATTTGGAGGGATTATCAAGTTAATCGGTATAATTATCGGGGCCTTGTTTGCTATTATCGGATTTATTTCAATTGGCAATGGCCGGGCTGGAGATGCAGCGTTCGCTGTGGGGTTCGTTTCGATTGTCTTCGGTATTTTCGCAGGCGTTTTATTCTACATCGTGGGAGTGTTCGTTTCCGCGCAAGGACAGATTCTTAAGGCTTCCCTTGACAGTGCAGTAAATAGTTCGCCTTTCCTAGGCGATGAACACCGAGCAAGAATTATGTCGCTATCAGAGGGATAAGCTATTTGCATTGGGGCAAGTGACAAGGGAGTTTTGTATGTACGAAATAGAGCTTGAGAAAGCGAAGGAGCAGATCGAGAGCCTGCTACAAGCTGCGCTTGAGGGCGAGGAGATCGTCATCACGCAGAACGAGCAGCCGGTCTTGAAGCTCGTGCCGGTTTCGTCCGCCGCGCCGCGCCGCCGGAGCGGGAGCGCCGAAGGTCAGTTCACCATGTCGGACGACTTCGACGAACCGCTCGAAGACTTCGCAGAGTACATGCGATGAGGCTCCTGCTCGACACGCACGCCTTCCTCTGGTTCATCGGCAACGATCCGCGTCTGAGTCCGCGAGCGAAAGCTCTGCTTGAGTCGGACGCGGATTCGCTTTTGAGCGTGGGCAAGTCTGTGGGAGATCGCGATCAAGCTCAGCATCGGAAAGCTCAGCTTGGCGCAGCCGTTCGACATTTTCATGGCGCATCAGCTTGCGGATAACGAGATCGAGTTATTGCCGATAAGCCTCGCGCATCTCGGCGTCGTCTCCGCGCTGCCGCTCTATCATCGTGACCCATTTGACCGGCTGCTGATCGCACAGGCGATGATCGAGCAGACGCCAATCGTGGGCGCGGACGCGGCTTTTAATGCTTACTCAGTCACACGTCTGTGGTAAAGATAGCCCGTCTCTATTTTACCGACCGAGCAAAGGGGTGAAATGATGAGCGCGAGCAAAACAGGTGAGTCGCGTGCGGAGTCGGCTGGTGCGTTGCGGTGTCGGCGGAAGTTTTTGCGGTTCTTCCCCGGCGGATTCGCGGACGAGACTTACGTCGAGTGGGAGCGCGGGTACAAGTGGGAGACGCACGAGCGCTGGGAGGAGGCTCTGGGGCGCGGGGAGTTCAGGCGTCTGCTGCGCGCGGGCGAGTTTAAAGAGGTCGCGGCGCGGGCCGTGCGCGTCGAGCAGCGCTCGCGTTACAGCATGATCTTCTCGTTCGAGAAGATGGCGTTGCGCGACGCGGTCAAGTCGGACGAGGGCGCGCGGGCGTTCGCCGAGGGGCTTTACGAGTTCCTGCACGGCGCGGGAAGCATGGAAAGAAAGTTTGAGCGATGGGTCGAGGCGGTCGCGTCGCTCCCGCGCAGGCAGACGCGCGTGCTGACGTGGCCGCTCGTGACCGTCTTCGGCTTCATCGCGCAGCCCGAACAACACATCTTCCTCAAGCCGACCGTCACGCGCGTCGCCGCGCGCGAGTACGGGTTCGACTTCCGCTACGAGTCGAGGCCGTCGTGGGAGACCTACGCGAGCCTGCTTGAGTTCGCCGAGACCATCCGCCGCGACCAGCGGAGTTTGCGCCCGCGCGACATGATAGACATTCAATCGTTCATGTGGGTTCAAGGCTCCGACGAGTACGCGGAGTGAGCGCGGGCGCAGAGTTAGAACGCGCTGTTTTTTCTTCGCGCCTCCGGCGTGAAATAAATTTTCAAAGGCGCAAAGAGCGCAAGGAGTCGCGGCGTTAGAGCCTTTCGCTGACAGAGAGAGTTGACGGCTGATTTCAAAGGAGAAGTTCAAGGATGTCAGACTCGTTCGCAGATCATTACCTTCAGAACGTCGTCGCGGAGTTCCGCGGGTTGAAGCGGCTCGCCGACCGCGCGGTCGCGCAGTTGGACGACGACGAGTTCTTCCGCACGATTGACGCGGAGTCGAACAGCGTCGCGCTCATCATGAAGCACATGGCCGGCAACATGCGCTCGCGCTGGGCCGACTTCCTGACGAGCGACGGCGAGAAGCCCGACCGCCGACGCGACTCCGAGTTCTTAATCGAAGGCGAAGACCGCGCCGCCATCACCGAGAAGTGGGAGGAGGGCTGGCAGACGCTCTTCGACGCGCTCACGCCTTTGAAGGGCGAGGACGTGATGCGAAAGGTTCTCATCCGGCGCGAGGCGCACACGGTCGTCGAGGCCGTCAACCGCCAACTCACGCACTACGGCGAGCACACGGGGCAGATCATCTTCCTCGCCAAGCACCTCCGGTCTTCCGAGTGGAAGACCTTGAGCATCCCGCGCGGGCAGTCCGAAGCCTTCAACACGAAGATGGACGAGGCGAAGCAGGCGCAGTCCTACCACGAGCGCATCGGCGAAGAGAAGGCGTAAGACTCCGCGATGAACGAGAGCGGCGAGAGCGTGCGCGCGTATGTCGGGATGGGGTCGAACCT
>DASRCS010000182.1:0-7213 GCA_035652995.1 Pyrinomonadaceae bacterium | reverse complement strand
GCGAGCGGGTAGGTTATGCCGCGCGGCCACTTGACCGCGACCGCCGAGAGCGCGAACAGGAACGCCGCCGCGAAGAACATCACGCGCGCTTCGGCAGGCCCGAGCACGCGTCGGTTCGTGATGGCGGCGTTGACCGCGCTGCCGACTCCGATGACGCCCGCCGCCGCGCGCGACGCGCTCCCCTTCCTGCTCGTCCGCCCGCGCCGACGCCTCTTCGCGCCGTCGCGCGTGATGGGCCTGACGCGGCGGCGCTCGCTCAAGACTATCTCGGTCGAGTTTTCGAGGTCGCCGCAGTACATCTCCTCCATCTCGCGCGCGAAGCGCTCGTCCTCGACCGTCACGTCCAGCTCCCAGTTGCCCATCCAGCTCGCGACGTTCAGGTTCGTCGAGCCGACGCGCGCCCACTTGCCGTCAACGACCGCCGTCTTCGCGTGAATCATCGGGCCGTTCCACTCGAAGACCCGCACGCCCGATTCGAGGAGCGCGCGGTAGTTCGCGCGCGACAACGCGCTGACGACGGGGATGTCGCTCGCGCTCGGCACGAGCAAACGAACGTCAACTCCGTCCTGCGCCGCCGCGCGAAGCGCCTGTACGTACATCGTCGTCCCGACGAAGTAGGCGTCCGTAAGCCAAAGGTACTCGCGCGCGCCCGCGGCGACGAGCTGTTCGAGGCGGTAGAGTCCGACCGTGTTCGGCTCGGTCCCGATGACGCGCAGGGCCGTGTCGCCCTCTTCGGGAATCGTGTCGCGTTCGGGCAAGTCTTCTTTCGGAATCTTCCCGCCGCACGCCGCCTCCCAAGCGCGCGCGAAGGCGTGATCCAACTCGGCCACGGCGGGGCCGCGAATCTCGACGCCCGTGTCGCGCCAGGGTTCGATGCCGCGCTTCGCGTCGCCGACCCAGTCGCGACCGACGCAGAGGCCCATGACGAAGCCCACGCGACCGTCAACCGAGATCATCTTCCGGTGGTCGCGGTTGAGCCAGCCGAAAGGCTCGTCGGAGCGCGGCGGGTTGAACGCGCAGACCTCGACGCCGGCCCTGCGCAAGTTGCGCCAGTAGCTCCACGGC
Source organism: Pyrinomonadaceae bacterium (assembly GCA_035652995.1). Taxonomy (GTDB): domain Bacteria; phylum Acidobacteriota; class Blastocatellia; order Pyrinomonadales; family Pyrinomonadaceae; genus QHXN01. The sequence continues at coordinate 6,148 of DASRCS010000182.1, read as the reverse complement.
GTCTTGCCAATCGCGCCGAGCCAGTCGTAGATGAGGCGGACGCGGACGCCCTCGCGCGCCTTCGCCGCGAGCGCCTCGCCGAACTCGCGCCCGACCTCGTCGCCGTGGATGATGAAGCTCTCGAAGTTCACGCAATGCCGCGCGCCGCGGATGGCTTCGAGCCAGGCGGGGTAGTTCTCTTCGGCGTCCTTCAGAAGACGCACGGCGTTGCCGTAGATGAGCGGCGCGCCCGTCGCGCGCGCGTATGCCTGCTCGACGAGTTGGCGCGTGCGCGAACGCCGCGGCTTCCCGGCTCGCTCTTCCTGCTCCGCCTGTTCTGGCCCGTAAAGCTCGGTCGTCATCGCTGATTCATCTTATCGCGAGCGGCTTCGGCCTTCTGTGTCCGCGAGCAAACAAAACTGTTGCGAGGAGGGCGGCGCGAATCATCTACCAGCCGCCACGGGGCGAGCAGGTGCGCCGAGTTGTCGTCCGGTAAGAGAAAGATCGTTCCCGAATCGTTCCGCAAAATTTTACTTCAGCCCGCCGCCTTTGTCGCCGGTCATCTTTCAGCGCCCCGCCTTCCCCAGCCGAGGGCGGAATCTGCCGGCCTCCGAAGACGGCATCTGACGACTGCCCGCCGCGCCATTTGAATTATTATTTTTTAGAGTTACAGTATCCCGCGTTTCGGAGAGAGGCAACCGCCCGGCGCTGAAGCCGACGCGCGTCGCCCGCGAGCGCGAAACAACCCGCGGCGCTTTCGCCGCAAGCACCTCTCAAACGTGTGCCGGAAAATCATGCAGCGAACAAAATACAGACGCGTCCTCTGCCGGGCGTTTCTCCTGGCCTGCGCGCTCATCACGACCCGGAGTGCGAACGCTCAGTCGGGCGCGAAGGATTCAAAGGAGCCGGCCATCGTCGCGGGCCGCATCACCCTTGAGGGCCGCGGCGTGGCGGGCGTGCTCGTCACGCTCATGTCGTCACAGTACGGCCAGCAGGTGAGACCGACGGCCAAGGCGACGACCGACGCTGAAGGACGCTACCGCATGACGGACGTGCCGGCGGGCAGCTACTTCCTCAACCCTTTCGCGCCCGCCTACGTCGTCTCGGGCGTGAACCCGTCCGAGTGGCAGCCCGGTCGAAGACTCGACCTCGCCCCCGGCGAGAAACTCGAAAGCCTCGACTTCACGCTCGAGCGCGGCGGCGTCGTCACCGGGCGCGTGACCGACCCCGAAGGCAGGCCGCTCGTCGAAGCGATGGTGCGCGTGATGGCTGCGGACGAGGCCGACCGCAAGAAGCCGCGGTTCGCGGTTCCGATGTTCGCCTTCGAGACCGACGACCGCGGCGTCTATCGCCTCTACGGACTCGCGCCCGGTCGCTATCTGATCTACGTCGGCGAGGCGCAGGAGGACGGCATCGTCCGCGTGGGCGTCGGCGGGTACTTCCCGCGCACCTTCTACGGCGACACGTCGGAGATCAATCAAGCCAAACCGGTCGAAGTCAAACCGGGGGACGAGACTGCCGGGATTGACATCAAGCTCGGAAAACCCGCGAAGACGTACGCGGCCTCGGGGCGCGTCGTTGACGAACAGGGCCAGCCCGTGGCCGGCGCGAGCATTATGTTCGGAAGGGTCAGCGCCGAGAATCGTTTCAGCGGCGGCTTCGGCGCGGACGGCACGAAGGCGAACGAGCGCGGCGAGTTTAAGTTGAATAATCTGCCGCCCGGTCGCTACGGCCTGTTCGCCGCACGAGACGAGGCCTTTTCGCAGCAGCAGCCGACGGACTACAGCGAGGCGGCGCTCGCCGAGATCGTTGACGAAGACGTGAGCGGGCTTGAAGTCAAACTCGTCCGCGGCGCGACGATAACGGGCGTCGTCACGCTGGAGGGCGCGAGCAGCCCAGCCGTTTTAGCAAAGCTCAGCGAGTTGAGCATCGCCGCCGGCGGCGCGGCTCCCGCGCTCGCGCCCCCGTCCTTCGCGCAGGCGCACGTCCAGGCCGACGGAAGTTTTCAACTCACTGGCTTACGGCCCGGAAAGGTCACGCTGGCGCTCGGCTGGCCGCAGGTTAAAGGGTTTACGATAGCGCGCGTGCAGCGCGACGGCGTGGATCAGGTTGAAGGGATAGATGTCGCCGCGGGCGATCACGTCGCGGGCGTGCGCGTCGTCGTCACTTACGGCACGAGCACGATCCGCGGGCAGGTGGAGTTTCCCGGCGGGCGGCCCGAAGGCGGATACATCCACGTCGAAGCGTACCGCACGGGCGCGCCGGCCAACAGCCAAAGCGGCTACGCCGAGATTGACGCGCTCGGACGCTTCGTGCTCGCGAACCTGCCCGCGGGCGAATACGAGTTGAGGCTCTTTGCCGAAGGCCAGACGTTCGGCTCGGCGCAGCGCCCGTCGCCCGTGGATCGCAAAGTCGTCAACGTTACGGAAGGCGTCGAGACGCAGGTCACGCTGACCTACAGACAGGCCGCGCCGCAGTAGAACGCCGCCGGAGGACTCCCGCGCCGCGCGAGCTTCGCCGCGGACTCGAACGCCGGTCGGCTTGAGGAACTGACGAATAACTCTCTGCTCACCTCGTGATGTTAATCAGAGCATCCATCACACTCGCGCTCATCTTCGCCGCGCACACTTGCGCGCGCGCGCAATCCGGCGACGGCGCGAAGTCCGCGACCGACGCGCAAGGCTCCATCAAAGGCCGCGTCACGGACGAAGGCGGTCAGCCGCTGGCGGGCGCAAACATCTTCGCGCGCAGCCTGCGAGATCATTATGTGAATACAGCGACGGACGCCGAAGGCGAGTTCACGCTCGAGAACGTCGAGCGCGAGCCTTACACCCTCAACGCGAGCCTGCCCGGCTACTACGACCCGGCGCAACTGGCGGAGCGGAGCGGCGCGCACAACTACTACCGCCGCGGCGATACGGTGAGCATCCGTCTCGTCAGAGGCGACGTCATCACCGGTCGCGTGACGAACGGCGCGGGCGAGCCTCTCATCGCGGTGCCGGTTGTCGCGGTTCGGGTGCGCGACGAGGAAGGCCACACGATCAGCGAGCCGACCTACTCGGACGTGGTCTCGCGGCGACAGACCGACGACCGCGGCGTCTATCGCCTCTACGGACTCGCGCCCGGCGCTTACGTCGTCTCAGCCGGCGGGCGCGGACTCTACGCCTTCAACCCTCGCCCCGCGCCTTACGACGACGACGTGCCGACCTACTACCCTTCGACCACCCGCGACGGCGCGGCGGAAGTCGTCGTGCAGGCCGGGCAGGAAGTAGCAAACATAGACATACGCTATCGCGGCGAGAAGGGGCACGCGGCCAGCGGCGAGGTCGTGGGCGGCGCGGGCGACGGCGGCAACATCAACGTGCGGCTCCTGTCGTCCGCCACTCAGGCCGTGATCGGATACCGTTTCATCTCGCCGGAGTTGAAAAACTTCGCGTTCGTCTTCGACGGGGTTGCCGACGGCGAATACGACCTGACGGCGGAAAAATACGATCAGGGCGGTGCGGCAAGTGCCGCCGGGGGCGCGCACGTCGCCGTGCGCGGCGCGGACATGACGGGGATAAGGATCACGCTCGCGCCGCTCGCCTCGATCTCCGGGCACGTCACGCTCGAAGCCGCACCGGCTGACGCGCCGTGGCGTTCGCAGTGCCGGACGAAGCTGGACACCGCCGCGGGCGAGACCGCAATCGTCGCGCGGCGCGAACGCGAAAAGACGAGAGCGCAAGCGCCGACCGTCGGCTCTAAAACGTCCGACACCGCGCCCGACGACAAAGGCGATTTCTCCTTGCGCTCTCTGGCCGCCGGGCGCTTCCGCCTCGACGTGCGCCCTCCCGGCGAGGACTGGTACGTCCGCTCTGCCGCGCTGCCGTCGCCGAACGCGGGCGCAACGCCGAAAGCAGGCGACGCCCCGCAAAAAACGCCCGCGGCCTCCGCGAACCCTTTGAGCGACGGACTCACGCTCGCCGGCGGGGCACAGGTCAGCAGTCTCGCTCTCACGCTCGCGCCGGGCGCGGCGGCCCTTCGCGGTCGCGTCGTCGCGGCGGCTGGCGAAGGCACGCCGCTGCCCGCGCTGCGCCTCCACCTCGTCCCCGCGGAGCGCGAGCGCGCGGGCGACCCGCTGCGGTACGCAGTCGCGCAAGTCAACCCCGACGGCACGTTCGCCTTAACGAACCTCGCGCCGGGGCGCTATAACCTTGTACTGCGTCCCGCGCCGGCTGGCGAAAACGCGGACGACGGTCTCGCGCCCGCCTTCCCCGACGCGAAGACGCGCGACAGCCTTCGGCGCGAATCGGAATCAGCCAAAAGCGTCGAGTTGCAGCCTTGCCGGCAACTCGGCGACTACGTCATACAATACGCGCCGCAGTAGCGCGAAGGCGCGCGCGGAGGAGACTACGATGGATGCGAAGCAGAGGGCCGGCGAGAAATCGGTCGAGTTCATCGAGGACGGGATGACGGTCGGACTCGGCACGGGTTCGACCGCGTACTGGGTGGTCGAGCGTCTGGGCGCGCGCGTGCGCGAGGGCTTGCGCGTGCGCTGCGTGCCGACTTCGCGGCGGACTGAAGAGCAGGCGCGCGCGCTCGGCATCCCGCTCGTCACCTTCGCCGACGTGCAGCAGCTCGACCTCGCGATTGACGGCGCGGACGAGATCGGGCCAAGACTCGCGCTCATCAAGGGCGGCGGCGGCGCGCTGCTGCGCGAGAAGTTGGTCGCCGCGTCGGCTCGCCGCTTCGTCGTCGTCGCCGACGCGAGCAAGCGTGTCGAAGTGCTGGGCAAGTTCCCCCTGCCCGTCGAGGTCGTGCCGTTCGCGTGGGAGGTGACGGCGCGGCGCGTGGCCGAAGTCCTGAAGGTCGAACCCGCGTTGCGGCGCGACGCGGCGGGCGCGGTTTACGTCACCGACAACGGCAACTACATACTCGACTGCCGCTGCGACGAGATACGCGACCCCGAACGCGCCGAGCGCGAGTTGAAACTGCTGACGGGCGTCGTCGAGTGCGGCCTCTTCGTCGGCATGGCCGACCTCGCCGTCGTCGCGACCGACAGCGACGTTGAGATCATCGAAGGGAAATGATGAATACGGAATGATGAATGATGAATTGAAAGACTCAAGCCGCTTCACATTCATCACTCATCATTCCGTATTCATCATTTGCTTCAGTGCAGCCCGCCGCCCCACAAGTCGCTTTTGTTCGCGTCGTGTTTGCTGACCTTCGGGATGCCGCGGTCGGCGTCGTCGCCGTGCGGGTGGCCTTCGCCCTTCTCATTTTCCGTCGCGCTCGGCGGGCCTGACTCGCCGCGCGCCCGCGGCTCGTCGTCGCTGCCGGTCTTGCTCTTCTGCTTCGTCATCGCTTCGCCCCCGCGGGTAAACCCTTCGGCCTACCTTCGCGCTTTGCTGCTCCCCTTCCGGGCTTTGCCGCCGCCCTTCCGGCCATTGCCCTTCGCGCCCGCCTTGCGCGCGGCATGCCTGTCCTGGCGCTGGACTCCGGCGGCGCCCGCCGCGCTCCGCTTCGCGCGCACGCGACGGCCCGCGGTGCTGACGGTCTCGACGAAGCCCTGGTCTTCTAAACGCCGGTACGCGTTGCGGACTATGTTGCGGCTGACGCCGAGTTGTTCGGCGAGCGCGCGCTCGCTGGTGAGCGCGTCGCCGCGCGTGAACTTGCCCGCGAGTATGGCGCTCGCGATCTGGTTGAATATCTGCTGCGTCTTCGTCTCGTCCGAGCCTGAGCGGATGCGTATGTTCAAGTCCGCCATCGTTACCCCCCTTGTTCTCCTGTCGCGGTCGAAAGCCGCCCCGCGCGCCCCGCCGCCGCGCGCGCGTTCGCCGAGGGCGCGCGCCGTTCGCGCTCGCGCCCCCTCGTCTGAATCAACTCGCGCGCGTCTAAATCTTGCCCGCGGCCCTCGACGCGCGATTCTCTTCCGGCGTGTCGCCGGGCATCGTCTCGGAGAGCGAGGCCGTCTCGGTCGGCAGGCCGGTCGTGCCCGTCGTCGCCTGCGCCTCGTCGTTCGCGACGCGCAGGTTATTCTGCACGTTGATGACGCCGGAGACCGAGTCGGCGATGTCCTCGGCGAGCCGCTTCGCGTAGCGACTGTCAACCGCGCCGGAAAGGATGACGACGCCGCTGTTCACGTTCACGTCAACGTCCGTCGCGTCGAGCCACTCGTTCTCGGTCA
>DASRCS010000181.1:0-11393 GCA_035652995.1 Pyrinomonadaceae bacterium | reverse complement strand
GATGCCGTCATCCGCGAGGTGATCGACTCGCGCCTGGTCGGCCGTGGTGGTGCCGCCTTCCCCACCGGCCGTAAGTGGAACGACGTGGCCCACGCGGCGGTACACCCGCACTACCTGATCTGCAACGCCGACGAGTCGGAGCCGGGCACCTTCAAAGACCGCTACCTGATGGAGCGTGACCCGCACATGCTCATCGAGGGCATGTTGATCGCGGCCTACGCGCTCGGCGCGCGCGTGAACTACATCTACACGCGCGGCGAGTACCGCTACCTCATCGAGATCATGGACGCGGCGCTCGACGAGGCGCGCGCCGCGGGCCTGCTCGGCGAGAAGATTCTCGGCACGGATTTTAACTGCGAAATCTACACGCACACGGGCGCGGGCGCGTACATCTGCGGCGAGGAGACGGCGCTGCTGAACTCGCTCGAAGGCTTGCGCGGCCACCCGCGCATGAAGCCTCCCTTCCCCGCCGTCGCCGGACTCTACGGCTGCCCGACGGTCGTCAACAACGTCGAGACGCTGACCGCCGTGCCCGACATCATCAAGATGGGCGGCGAGGCTTACCAGAAACTCGGCACCGAGAAGAGCGGCGGGACGAAGTTGTGGAGCGTGTCGGGCCACGTCAACCGCCCCGGCGTCTATGAACTCCCGATGGGCTACGACGACATGGAGAAGTTCATCATGGAGGACTGCGGCGGGATTCCCAACGGGCGGCAGCTCAAGGCGGTCATCCCCGGCGGCTCTTCCGTTTACATCATGCCCGCGTCCGACATCATCGGCAAAGACGTGCGGATGGACTACGAGGGGCTGGTCGCGGCGGGTTCTTCGGTCGGCTCCGGCGGCTTCATCGTGATGGACGACACGGTTGACGTGTTCGAGTCAACGAAGAACCTGACCGAGTTCTACAAGCACGAATCCTGCGGCTGGTGCACGCCCTGCCGCGAGGGCACGGACTGGCTCGTCAAGATTTTCAAACGCATCGAGTCCGGCGGCGGACGCCCCGACGACGCGCAACTCCTGCTCGACCTCGTTGACAACATCGAGGGCAAGAGTTTCTGTCCGCTCGGCGACGCCGCGTCGTGGCCGATTCAGTCGGCGATAAAGAAATTCCCCGAAGACTTCCGCCGCCGTGTCGCCAACGGGACGAACGGCGACGCCGGTCTGCCGACCGCGTGAACGTTAATAATTTTAAGTAACAGGTTTTCTTAATGGCAGAGCCAATCAAAATAACTGTCAACGGCCAGGAGATTCAGACCGAGAAGGGCGCGCGCCTGATTGACGTGTGCCGCGAGAACGGCTACGGGGTTCCGAGCTTCTGTTATTACGCCGACCTCGCGCTTCAGGCGTCGTGCCGGATGTGCCTCGTCCGCATCGAGAAGATGCCGAAGCTCCAAACGTCCTGCACGATCACCTGCACCGACGGCATGGTCGTCACGACCGAGAGCGAGGAGATCGAAAAGGCACGGCGCGGGATGGTCGAGTTCCTGCTCGCCAACCACCCTCTCGACTGCCCCGTCTGCGACCGCGGCGGCGAGTGCGAGCTTCAGGAGATGGTCTTCGACTGGGGACAGCTCGAAGAGCGCTTCACCGAGCGCAAGAACTACTACCCCGAAAAATTCCTCTCGCCCATCGTCGCCAACGACTCGCAGCGCTGCATCCTCTGCAAGCGCTGCACGCGCGTCTGCGACGAGTGGATGGGCGAGGACGCAATCGAGGCCGGCGGGCGCGGCGCGCACACCGTCATCGGCACCTACGGCGGCTGGCTCAACTGCTCGCAGTGCGGCAACTGCATCGAGGTCTGCCCGACGGGCACTCTGCTCGACGCGACCTACAGGCATCAGACCAGGCCGTGGGAGCTTTCGCGCACGACTTCGACCTGCACGTTCTGCTCCGACGGCTGCCAGCTCTCGGTCGGCTCGCGCCGCGGCGAGGTGATGCGCGTCGTCGCGCGCGACCGCTACGTCAACGGACATAACGGCGAGTTCCTCTGCATCAAGGGACGCTTCGCGCACCCGTTCGTCAACCACGAAGAGCGAATCCGCACGCCGCTCGTCCGCTACAAGAAGGGCGGGCGGCTCGTGCCCGCGACGTGGGAAGAGGCGATCAACTTCGCCGCGAAGAGAATCCGGGAAGTCAAAGAAGCACACGGCGGCGGGGCAATCGGCGTCGTCGGAAGTCCGCGCCTGACGAACGAGGCGAACTGGGCGCTGCTCCGATTCGCGCGCGAAGTCGTCGGCACCGACAAGTACACCGCGACCGAAGCCTTCTCGCTCACCTCATTCTTCGAGAACCTGTCCGCGCCGATCTCGACGCACCTCGACATCCGCCGCGCGAAGACCATCGTGCTCGTCGGCGGCGAACCCGAAGAGTTGCAGCCGCTCGTCGGGCGACAGATACGCCAGGCCGTCCGCAACGACGGCGCGAAGCTCGCCGTCTTCAACAGCGTTCCGATTCGGCTCAAGCAGCAGGCCGCGCAGTTCGTCCACATCCTTCCGGGTACGGAGGACGCCGTGGTGCTCGCGCTCGCCTCGCCCGGCGACGCGGAAGTTGCCGCGCGCAAGATGGGCGTCGAGGCGGACGAGATAGCGAAGGCGAGTCAGTTAATCAGCGAGACGGCGGGCGACGTTGTCATCCTGTTCGGCGGCGAATTGAGCGCCGAGGCGCAGGCCGCGCTCGCGCAACTGCCCGCCGCGTTCGGCGACAAGGAGGGGCGGCGCTTCCTGCTCCACCCGCTGCCGCTTTTTAACAACAGCGTCGGCGTCCACGACCTCGGACTGATGGGCGGCGCGTTGAACCCGCTCGAAATTCTGGACGCGGCGGGCGGAGAGGTTCGCGCGATGTACGTCGCGGGCAGTTTCCTTCCCGCGCACCTCGAAGGCCGCGACGACGCTCTCGCGCGCCTCGACTTCCTCGCCGTGCAGGAGCTTTTCCTGACCGACACGGCGAAGCACGCGGATGTGGTCTTTCCCGCGGCATCATTCGCCGAGACCGATGGCACGTTCACGAACAGCGGCGGACTCGTCCAGCGCGTGCGGCAATCAATCCCGCCCGTGCACCAGTCAAAGCCCGACTGGGCGATCACGTCGCAGCTCGCCGCGGCACTCGGCACAGACCTCGGCTTTCAGATGTCTTCGAGCACGATCTTCCTCGACATCGCGCGCAACGTCCCGGCCTACGACGGCCTGCGCTACCCTTTGCTCAAAGATGAGTCGAAGCCGGTTCAGGTCAAACACGCCGTCGCCGGACGGCGCGACGTGTCGGCTCAACTCGGCGAGCTTCGCCAAGCCGTTTCGGCGCTCGAAGAGTCGGGCGAGAAGATTACGGAGACGCCACCGGTCGGGCACGAGTTATTCAGGCTCGGCGTCCTGACGAGCAAGGTTCCGCAGTTCCACCTGCTCGCGGCGGGCAACCCCGAACCCGAAACAGTTTTGATTTCACCCCTGTACCAGATCACGGTTGACCCCGCGCTGCGGCGTGAGGCCGTGGCGGGAGACTGAAGGCGATTTTGGATTTTAGATTTCGGATTGGGCGTGTGACGAGAGTCGCGCCTTCCGAATCCGCCGCCTAGTTCCGGCGGCGAGCCAATCTAAAATCCGAAATCTAAAATCCAAAATCGAATCATGGATTGGCTGTCTAATCAGATAGGAGCCGAGTGGGCGCGCGCCATCGCGCAGTTCATCGGGATTAACGTCGGGTTCGTCGTCGTGCTGATGATCGTGGCCTACACCGTCTTGGCCGAGCGGCGCGTGCTCGGATTCATACAGGGCCGTCTGGGGCCGAACCGCGTGGGGCCGGGCGGGCTGATGCAGCCGTTCGCAGACCTCCTGAAGTTCATCTTCAAGGAGGAGATCACGCCTTCGTCTTCGACGCGCTTCGTCTATTTCCTCGCGCCGATCATCGCGATCACGGCGGCGCTGATGCCGATCATCGTCTATCCGTTCGGGCCGGAAGTCTCGCTCCCGTTCGTCGGGCGCTTCCACCTCGTCATCGCGCGCTTCGACATCGCGCTGCTCTACGTCCTCGGCATCACGTCGGTCGGCGTTTACGGCGTGGCGCTCGCGGGCTGGTCTTCCAACTCGAAGTACAGCCTGATGGGCGGCCTGCGCGCGGCGGCGCAGATGATCTCTTACGAGTTGTCTTTGGGGCTGTCGCTCGTCGGCGTCGTGCTCATCTCAGGCACGCTCGACCTGAACGAGATCGTGGTTCAGCAGGGCGGCTGGTTCGGGCTGCGTTGGAACATCTGGGACATCTCGCGCGTGCCGCAGATCATCGGCTTCGTTACTTATTTGATTTCGGCAATCGCCGAGACGAACCGCGTGCCGTTCGATTTGCCGGAGGCCGAGACCGAGTTGGTCGCGGGCTTCCACACGGAATACTCGGCGCTGAAGTTCGCGCTCTTCTTCATGGCCGAGTACGTCAACATGTTCACGGTCTCGATGCTGGCGACGACCCTTTTCCTCGGCGGTTGGCAGGGGCCGGGCGTCTCCGTCTTCCCGTGGATCGGCGTCGTGTGGTTCCTTCTGAAGGTGTCCTTCTTCCTGTTCCTCTACATCTGGCTGCGCGGGACGCTGCCGCGCTTCCGCTTCGACCAGTTGATGAGCTTCGGGTGGAAGTTCCTTCTGCCCGTCGCGATTCTGAACGTAATCATCACGGCGACGATCATGTGGCTCAGGCTTTGATGAACTTAACACCGACGTGACGGCGAACGGGGCTTTTACTCTTCACTCGTCACCTGTCACTCGTCACCGCTTTTATGTTGATGATTCCACTCTTCATTCTCTTCGGCGCGATGGCGATAGGCTGCGCGGTCGCGATGGTCGCGCAGCGCAACCCGCTCTACAGCGCCATCTCTTTAATCGGCGTCTTCGTCTCGCTCGCGTGTCTCTACCTGACGCTGCAAGCGCCGTTCATCGCCGCCGTGCAGGTCATCGTCTATGCCGGCGCGATCATGGTGCTCGTCGTCTTCGTCATCATGCTTCTGAACGTCGAGGAGGAGGTGCGCCGCCCCGTCCGCCTACACTACCTGATTCCCGTCAGCGTCATCCTCGCCGCCGTGCTGGTCGCCGAGGCCGCGTTCATGCTTAAGCTCGGAAGCGGCGCGGGGCACGTCGAGCCTGTCACGCAGCCGGACTCCGGCGTCGGGCTGACCGCCTCAATCGGCACGGGGCTTTTCACGACCTACCTTCTGCCGTTCGAGGTCACGTCCGTTTTGATTCTGATGGCGCTCGTCGGCGCGATCACGCTCGCGCGGCAGACGCGCACGCCGCTCGCCGCCGTGCCCGGCAACGTTGACGCCTCTCCGTCCGAACTCGGCCCGCGCGGAGAGGTCTTGCTGCAACCCGGCGAGACCGCCGAGACGGGCCGCGCCTTCGCGCGCTTCCAGATCGAGCACGGCGAGGCCGCCGCGCCCGCCGAAACGAAAGGGGAGGGCGAGCGATGATTCCATTGACCTGGTATCTGGCGCTCTCGTCGGTGCTGTTCACCATCGGCGTCGTCGGCGTCATCATCAAGCGCAACGCCATCGCGATGTTCATGTGCATCGAGCTGATGCTCAACGCCGTGAACCTGACGTTCGTTTCGTTTTCGAGCTACTTCGGCGACGTGACCGGACAGCTCTTCGTCTTCATCGTCATGACGGTCGCGGCAGCCGAGGCCGCCGTCGGACTCGGCATCATCATCGCCATCTTCCGCAACCGGGAGTCGTTGGACGTTGACGACGCGAGCGTTTTGAAACTTTAGGAGTAGTGATGAGTGCTGAGTGCTGAGTGCTGAGTTAATAACTCACCCGCTCATCACTCATCACTCATCACTCATCACTCACTTATGACTAACAACCTGCTCCCGGTGATCGTCTTCGCGCCGCTGGCCGGCTCAATCATCTGCTGGCTGGTCGGGCGGCGCGTGCGAAGCGAACAGTTCATCGGCGCGGTCGCGTGCGGCTCGGTGGCCGTCTCCGCAATCGTCGCCTTCTACATCGCGTTCACGGGCGCGGGCGGCGCGGCGCTGAGGAATCCAACGGCGACTCCCGTCATGAGTCACCTGTGGACGTGGATTCAGGTCGGGAGTTTTCGGGCGGACTACGGCTTCGCGATGGATCGGCTGAGCGGGATTTACGCCTGCTTCATCACGTTCGTCGGATTCCTCATACACCTTTTCGCCACGGGGTACATGCACGGCGACAAAGGCTTTTACCGCTTCTTTGCCTACCTCAACCTCTTCATGTTCATGATGCTGACGCTCGTCTTGGCCGACAACCTGCTGTTGATGTTCGTCGGGTGGGAGGGCGTCGGACTCTGCTCGTACCTGCTCATCGGCTACTACACCGACCGCAAGGAGGCGGGCGACGCGGCGAAAAAGGCTTTCGTCGCGAACCGCATCGGCGACTGGGGCGTCGTCCTCGGCATCATGCTCGTCTTCTGGCTGACCGCGGGCGCGGGCCATCCTTCGATCAGCTTCTTCGACAAGACGCCCGCGATGATTGGCGGCGGCGACGGAGTCGTGAGCGCCCTCAAGACAATCGGCGCGATGCCGGTCGAGTCGTTCGGCTGGGGCGCAATCTTCGCGGGCGGCATCACGTCGGCGGCTGTGCTTCTGTTCATCGGCGCGACGGGCAAGTCGGCGCAGATACCTTTGTACGTCTGGCTGCCCGACGCGATGGCCGGGCCGACGCCGGTCTCGGCGCTGATCCACGCGGCGACGATGGTCACGGCGGGCGTCTATATGGTCGTCCGCTGCTCGGCCATCTTCTCGCACGCGCCGACCGCGCTCTTCGTCGTCGCGGTCATCGGCGCGGCGACCGCCATCTTCGCGGCGACCATCGGCATCGCGCAGAACGACATCAAGAAAGTCCTCGCCTACTCGACCGTCTCGCAGCTCGGCTACATGTTCCTCGCGTGCGGCGTGGGCGCTTTCGTCGCGGCCATCTTCCACGTGATGACGCACGCCTTCTTCAAGGCGCTCCTCTTCCTCGGCTCAGGCTCGGTCATCCACGGGATGCACCACGAGCAGGACATGCGCCGCATGGGGGGCTTGCGGAAATACATGCCCGTCACGTTCGCGACGATGGCCGCGGGCTGGCTCGCCATCAGCGGCTTCCCGCTGCTGTCCGGCTTCTTCTCGAAAGACGAGATTCTCTGGAAGACCTGGAGCAGCGAGTCGGCAGGCACGGCGGGAGTCGGAAAGTTTCTGTGGGTCGTCGGCATCGTCACAGCGTTGCTGACAGCCGTTTACATGACGCGCCTGATGGTGATGACCTTCTGGGGCGGCGAGCGCTTCCGCGAAGTCCACGCGGGCGGAGAGGCAGACGCCGCACACGCCGCCGCATACGACAAGGGCGACGCGCCGCACGACGCGCAACTCGCTTCGGCGGACGACAGGCCGCACCACCAACCCGGTGAGACAGTCGGCGACCACGAAGCCGTTGACACTCACGGCCACGGCGCGGCTGGCGCACTCGCGCCCGACGAAGACGAGGAAGAAGAGGAACACCACCACGGCCCGGTCGAGCCGCACGAGTCGCCGTGGGTGATGACCGTGCCGCTCGTCGTCCTCGCCATTCTTTCCGTCGTCGGCGGCTGGGTCGGCATCCCTTACGCTTTGAGCGGAGGCGCAGTCCCGAACTACTTCGAGCAGACGCTTGAGCCTGCCGTCGCGACCGCGCCCAAGGTCGGCGAGTTGAGCGCGCGTGCCGGAGGCGGCGTCGGGACTCGCACGGGAGAGTCCGCCGAGTCGCCCGCCGCGCACGGGAATCAGGGTGCGCTGCCGCAGTCCGTCGGCGAAGGCGAGGCGGGCCGCGTTCCTGCCTCCGAGCACACGCCCGACCCGTCCGAAGTCTCGACGGAGCGACTGTTCACAGTCATCTCCATAATCGTCGGGCTTATCGGCATCGGCATCGGCTGGGTCTGGTTCAAGAGCAGGCCGCTTTACGAGATGCCACGGCTGCTTGAGAATAAATACTACGTTGACGAAATCTACGACGCGGCGCTCATCGAGCCGATTAAGGAAGGCTCGCGCGGCGTGCTCTGGCAGTTCTTCGACGTGGGCGTGATTGACGGCATCGTCAACGGATTGGGCCGGGCGATGAGGGAGATGGGAAGCGTCCTGCGCTACCTTCAGCCGGGCTTCGTGCGCTCCTACGCCGCGATCATCCTGCTCGGCGCTCTGGCCGTCGTCGGCTACTTCGCGTTCAGCGCGTACCAACTCTTTTCGGTGAGTGCGAGATGAGTCAATACCTGCTCACGATTCTGATACTCCTGCCCGTCGTCGGCGCGCTCGCCGTAGCCGGCTACGGCCTTTCGCCGAGCGCGCGCGCGAAGAACTACCGCGTGATCGCGCTCGTCTTCTCGCTCGCGACCTTCGCGCTCTCGCTCCTGCTGCTCGGTGCTCCGGTCGCTGCTGGCACGACCAACACGTTCTACTTCGTGCAGGACGTTCCGTGGATTGCTTCCATCGGCGCACACTATCACCTCGGCGTTGACGGGATGAGCCTGTGGCTTGTGCTTCTGACGACGCTGCTCGTGCCCGTCTCGATCCTTTCGAGCTGGACGGCCATCGAGAAGCGCGAGCTTGCTTTCTTCGCCTTCATGCTGCTGCTTGAATCGGCGATGATCGGCGTCTTCGTCTCGCTCGACCTGCTCCTCTTCTTCCTCTTCTTCGAGGCGTCGCTCGTGCCGATGTTCTTCCTCATCGGCATCTGGGGCGGCGAGCGCCGCCTCTACGCGGCCATCAAGTTCTACATCTACACGGCGGTCGGGAGCCTCCTGATGCTCGCGGGCATCATCTGGCTCTGGCACCTGTCTTCGGCCATACCGGGCGCGAACGGCGCGGGCACGTTCGACTACGTGCAGATTTTCAACGCGCTCCAGACGGGGCAGATGTCGCTCTCTTCGGGCGGCGTGGCGACGACGACGCAGGCCGTCCTGTTCGGACTCTTCGCGCTCGCCTTCTGCATCAAAGTCCCGCTCTTCCCGCTCCACACGTGGCTGCCCGACGCGCACACCGAAGCGCCGACCGCCGGGTCGGTCATCCTCGCGGGCGTGCTGCTGAAGATGGGAACCTACGGTTTGCTGCGCTTCAACCTCGCGCTCTTCCCCGACGCCGCGCGGGCGTTCGCGCCGCTCTTCGTCACGCTCGCCGTCATCGGCATCATCTACGGCGCGCTCGTCGCGATGGTGCAGCCGGACGTGAAGCGCCTCGTCGCCTACTCGTCCGTGTCTCACATGGGCTTCGTCGTGCTCGGCCTCTTCACCTTCTCCGAGTGGGGGATGCAGGGCGCGCTCTACCAGATGCTCAACCACGGCGTCTCGACCGGCGCGCTCTTCCTGCTCGTCGGGATGATCTACGAGCGGCGGCACACGCGCATGATCGACCAGTTCGGCGGGCTGTCGAAGCCGATGCCCTTGTTCGCGACCTTTTTCGTCATCACGACGCTGTCGTCCATCGGCCTGCCGCTTCTCAACGGCTTCGTCGGCGAATTTTTAATCATGTTCGGGATGTGGAACTCGACCGCGAGCGTCTCGCACAACTGGGTGACGACGATGCTGGCGGCGACGGGCGTCATCTGGGCCTCGGTGTACATGCTCTGGATGGTGCAGCGCGTCTTCTTCGGGCGGGTGACGAGGCCGGAGAACCGCGGGCTTCTCGATTTGAACTGGCGCGAGATCGGGCTGCTGCTGCCGCTGCTCGCGCTGATGGTTTACATGGGCGCTTACCCGCGCCCCTTCCTCGAACGCTCGCGCGCCAGCATCGAGCAGGTTCGCGCGCGCATCGTCGCGGGCGAGACGCAGGGCGTCGCCGAGGCGCGCGAGGCGAAATGATTTCTCTCCGTGCCCTCTGCGAAATCCTCTGTGTCCTCTGTGGTTAAAGAATCCGAACTTAACCACAGAGGCCGCAGAGGCATTCACAGAGGGACACAAACTTTTTCAATGATGCGAAGGGTCGCTGCCATTCTCGTGTTGACGCTTCTGCTCGCCGCGCCCGGCTCCGGCGCGCCGGCGCAGCAAGGTATCGTCACGTCGAACGACGTGTTGAAAGATGCCGGGTTCAAGCTGAAAGGACTCGACGGAAAATTTTACGACACGTCGGAGATGCGCGGCGACGTTCTCGTCGTCTCGTTCGGCTCGACGTGGTGCGTGCCGTGCATCTCGGAGCTGGTCGCCATCGAGGAGTTGAAGGAAGAGTACGCCGGCAAGCCCGTCAGGTTCATGTGGGTGAACATCGAAGACCCGCGGCGGACTTCAAACAACATCCTCAAGTACTTCGTCAAAGAGCACCGGATGACTATCCCCGTCTTGCGCGACCCCGGCGGCGAAGCCCTCGGCCAGTATTCTTCGGGAACGCGCATCCCCGTCATGGTCTTCTTCGACCGCGACGGCCACGTGAGCGCGCCGGTGAACCACGGCATGATGCAGGACATCACGACCTACAAGCAGCACCTGCGCGAACGCGTGAACGCGCTCCTCGCCGCGCGCGCGGACGCGCCGGCGGCTTCGCCCGCCGCGAAGTGATTTTTTGAAGCGCGTTTCCGAGACGCGCCGCTTTCGAGCCGAGATGATGAACCTTAGTTTAGCCACACTGCCCGCCGCGCCGGACGTGAACCTTCAAACGCTCTCGCCCGAACTCATCCTTTCGGTCGCCGGCATTGTCGTCATGCTCGTTGACGCTTTCACGCGCCGCCGCTCGCAGCGATGGGTGACGGGCGCGCTCTCGCTCGCCGGGATTGCCGCGGGCGCGTTCGCGACCGTCTGGCTGTGGAACAGCCCGGAAGGCGCGGCGGGCGGCCAACCTTACGGCGGCATGATCGCGCTCGACACGATGCGTCTCTCGTTCACGCTCGTCTTTCTCATCGTCGCGGCGCTGACCGTGCTCGTCTCGATGATCTGGGTCGAGTGGGAGGGCCTGCCCGCGGGCGAGTTCCACACGCTTTTGCTGTTCGCGACGGTCGGCATGATGCTGATGGCTTCGGGCAACGACCTCGTGATGATTTTCCTCGGACTCGAAATCCTCTCCATCGCGACCTACGTCATGGCGGGCTTCCGCCGCAGCGACGTGCGCTCGAACGAGTCTTCGCTCAAATATTTCATACTCGGCTCGTTCTCTTCGGCCTTCCTCCTCTTCGGCATCGCGCTCATCTACGGCGCGACCGCCAAGGACATGGGCGCGACCGCGGGCCACGCGATCATGCCGGGCACGACGAACGTCAGCGTCATCGCCGAGCGGATAGCCGACCCCGGCCTTCTCTACCCGTCGCTCCTGTTCGCGGGCGCGGGACTTCTGATGATCGGCTTCGGCTTCAAGGTCGCGACCGCCCCGTTCCACGTCTGGACGCCGGACGTGTACGAGGGAGCGCCGACGCCCGTCACCGCGTTCATGGCCGCGGGGCCGAAGGCGGCGGG
>DASRCS010000180.1:0-8547 GCA_035652995.1 Pyrinomonadaceae bacterium | reverse complement strand
TGCTTCTTTTTCTCCCTCGCCTCCTGCTTCTTCTTCGCCTTCTTAGTCTTCCTCGAATCTTTCCCAACCTTGACGACGGCGGGCGCGGTCGCGAGCGCTGACGCGGCGACGAGCGGCGCGGCGTCTGACACCTTCGCGGCGTCGGATGCTTTCGAGACTTCGGGCGCGCTTGACTTCAGCGCCGCGCCCAGGCTCGACTCGGCTGGCGAGCCTTTGAGCCTCGCGGCGCGAGGCTCTTCGAGCGTCGTCGTCGCGACGTTCGACTCTTCGAGCGAGTCGGGCTGCGCGGACGCCGTGCGGCGCGAGGCGATGATGAGGCCGAGGCCGACGACGAAGAGCGCGACGAAGAGCGCGACGGGCCAGTGATTCAGGACGTACGTGCCGAACGAGACGCCGGTCGCCGTGGCCGGCTCGGCGTTCGTCGTCGTGATCGGGGCGACCGGGTTCGGCTGCTGGTTCTGCGCGACCTGCGTTTGATCAAACGTCGGCGCTGCCGTCGGCGTCGCCTCGGTCGCTGCCGCGGGATTCTGCGCGCCCTGCTCGGCTCCGTTCGCGGCGTTCGGCGGGACGACCGCGCCCTGCGGGCCTGAGTTCTGGGCGGCGGAATTTTGTGCGGCGGAATTTTGCGCGCCCGCGCTCTGCTGCTGTCTCGCGCTCTCGACCGATTCGGGGTTGCGCCTGTCGCCCTGCGCGGAAGCGTTTTGCGCGTTCGCCTGCTGAGCCTGGGTCGCGTTGCGGCCCGAAGCGTTCGAGCCTTCGTTCTCGTTCTGAGTCCTTTCGTTTCCGGCGCTCTGCGCGCCGCCCGACTGCGTCGAACCCGAATTGCCGCCTTCGGGCGCGTCGAAGACCACGTCGAGGCGGTTGAACTTCTGCTCGACGCGCGGCTTCGCTCCGGGCTGCACGTGGTACGAGAGCACGACCGAGTCGCCGCGCTGCTGCACCTGCATGTCGGAGTAGCCCTTGCCCGAACCGCCGCGCCCGACCGACCCGGCTGCGGCGCGCGGCAGGACGACGTAGAAGCGGTCGCCGCTGCGGTATGCCGAGTAGTCATTCAGCGGGTTGTCGCTCTTGATCGTCACGCGCGAGCCTTGCGCGGTGTCGCTGCCGCGCCCGACGAAGACGTGCTTCGTCTGGCCGGACTTCTGCGACGAGGCGTTGTCGTTCCCCCTCTGTTGCGCGCGGGCCGCGTCGCCGCGGACGCCCGCGACGAGCGCGAGCATCAGCCCCGCGAGGAGCGCTGTCAAAACTTTGGTTCGCATTTCACTTCGCATTCGTGAGCTAGGCTTTGGAAGCATGGCGCGTTTTCGGGACAAGTGTTTGCGGGCCGTTCTTTCGCCGCCATTATGCAATAGCGCGGCACTCTTGTCATCAGGCAAATTCCCGCGCGCCCTTCGGGGTAGAGCGCCTATTCCGCCGCGACCGGCTGGGGCTGTGCCCTCGCCCCGACCATCTCAAGAATCGCGCGGCGAACCTTTTCGGGGACGCCGCCGTTGCCGGCGATGCGGACGAGCTGCTCGCACGTCTCCGGCCTCGACGACGTTGCCAGAAGGTTGACGCAGGCGAGCCGCACCTCCGCGTCGCGGTGGCACTCGACCGTGTCGAGTATGGGCTGAACCTCGCCCGCCTTCACGCAGAGCGAGAGCAGCGAGAAGGCTTCATACGCCTGCCTCCGGTCTTCGCTCGCGAGGCGGCTGAGCGCCTGCGACGCCAGCCCCGCCTTCGTGCAGGCGTGCGCGACGGCGCGCAGGGTCTTCGGGTCTGCCGACTCGATGACGCGAACGTATGCGTCCGCGCGGTCGAAGCTCAGGCGCGAGAGCGCCCGCGCGGCGGCGGCGCGAACCTCGCGCGCCTCGTCGGCGAGCGCGATGATGACGGACGCGAAGACCGTCTCGTGGTCAATGACGCCGAGGCTCGTCACGGCGGCGGCGCGCTCGCCGGGTTCGGCGTTCGTCTGCGACATCGCGGCGAGCGCCTCGACAGAACGGCGGACGCGGTACAGCGCGAGCTGGTGCGCGGCGTTGACCCTCGCCTCGCCGTCCACGCTCTCCAACTGCACGAACGCGGCGCGCAGGTTCTCGTCCTCGATCCAGTCCGGCAGCTCCTCGAAATTGTCAACGGGTTCGAGCGCGCGCGCGTCGCCCTCGAACCACTCGTCTTCGCCCGCTTCGCCCGCCGGGCGCGCGGCGCGGCGCGAGTCCCAGCTGAGTTCGACCGACTCGACCGAGCAGGCCGTGAGCGCCGGGCCGATGATCGCCGCGGGGATGTCCTTGTGCCGGCTCGCCACGTCGAGCAGCGCGCCGATGGCCGAAGGCAGGCCGATTGCGCCGAGACTCTGCACGCACTCGAGCCGGACGACCGAGTCCGAGTCGTAGAGCGCTTCTGTCAGGAACGGGAGCGCGAGCGCCGAGCGCATCTCGCCGAGCGTGCGCGCGGCGTATGCGCGCTCGAAGGCTTCCGCGCCGAGCAGCAGCGAAGCGCACCCGCGCGCGACGAAGCCGTAATCTTCGAGCGCCATGCGCGCGCGGCGGCGACCGTCCTCGTCCGTCTCGGGCGCGCGCAGGGCCTTGAGCAACGAAGCCTCGACCGCGCGGCGGTCGTCCGTGGCGCGCGAAGAGATCACTTCGACGTTGTGCGGCTTGCCCTGCACCAGCCGGCTTATCTCCTGCTCGACGCGGTACGCGCCGAACTGCACCGTCTGCGCCGGAGACCGCTCGACGACGGCGTCGGGCACGTGATCCTTCCCGCCGTTCCGGCTCGCACCGTCCGACTCGCCCGCGAGCTGGCGGCGCGACGCCGCGTCCTCAGCGCCGCTCCCGGCCCTGCGCCGGTCGAACGGGACGGCGATGCTCGACTTGCGCCGGTCGCCCTTGTACGACTGGAAGGGCTGAGCGGAGGCGTCGGCTGCTGCGCGCTTCGCCTCGGCGTCGCGCGCGACCGCCTTGCCCTCGTAAACAGCTTCTTCAGAATCCTCTCCCGACGCGCCTCGCCTGCGGCGGACGACGAACAGTGCCGCGCACGCGAGCACGACACCGAGCAGAATCAAAAGACCCGGCAGCGAGAAGACGAACGACGAGAAGCCGAATCCTTCTTCGCCCGCCTGCGTCGAAGCCGCCGGCTGCGATTGCTGCGACTGCAAGAGCGAAGAGTTCAGTTGCGCGGCGGCGCTCTGGGAATTCTCCGCGCCGGTGGGCGGCGCAGAAGTGTTCGACGCGGTCGCCGGGTTCAAGGCGACGGGATTCGTCGTCGCGCCCTGCTGAGCTTGCGGCGCGGGCTGCGGCGCTGCCTTCGGCGACGAAGGCGATTTTGAAGACTGCGTTGACGCGGCCTGCGGCGACGTTGATGCGGACTCGTCCGAGGCCGCGCGCCGTCTCGAAGCGGACTGCTGTTTCGACTCATCGCCCGCCGAGGCTTGAGCCTGCGCGTCTTCGGACTGCCCGCGCGAACGTCCCGCGCGCTTCGACTCGCCGGGGAAGTTCTCGACGCTCAGCGCCGGGGCCGACCCGCCGCTGACGACGAGGTTGAGCTGGTTGCCGTTCGGCTCGACCGTGACGTTCGCGCCCTGCCTGACCGGCACGACAAGCTCAAGCGAGTTGCCGACGCGGCGAACCTTGACGCCGTGCGACGCGGCCCCGCCCGCGGCGTCGCCGCCGGGGACGACGACGTGGAAGCCTTCCGGGTCTTGCCACGTCTGCGCGCGGTTGAGCGAGCCGTCGGCGGAGATCGAGACGGTGTTCCCGCTCGTCGAGACTCCGGTGACGTGGACGGGCTGCTCCCGGTTGCGCTGCTGCGCGTTCGGCGCGTCGGACAAGGAGACCGCGAGCGCGAAGCACGACGCCGCCGCGAGTCCGAGACGCGCGGCGAGCTTTTTGTGCGAGCCGTCGCCGCGCGAACTCTTCTGCGCGGCGGAGTCTTGTCGAAGGCTTTGCTTGTTCATAATTCTATTCGGGCCGGGCGGGCTTGCCGGAGCGGCGTTGAGGCTTCGGAGTTGTTACGGGCTAGTTTTGACGACGGGCGGGGCTTGCTCGTCGCACTTCAAAAGGTGCTCAGGCGGTTTTCGTGAGAACCCTTCAGCGCTGTTCGTCGCTGAACTTGTAACCGATCCCCCACACCGTCAGGACGAGCTGCGGGTTTTCGGGGTTGTCCTCGATCTTGGCTCGCAGGCGGTTGATGTGCGAGTCAATCGTGCGGTCGTAGCCCTCGTAGGAGTAGTCCCAGATTTTCTCCAGAAGGTACTTGCGCGGGAAGACGCGTCCGGGGTTGGACGCGAAGAGCCGGAGAAGCTCGAACTCCTTCGGCGTGAGTTCCACCTGCCGGTCGCCGACCGTGACCTCGCGCTTGGCGGGGTCAATGCGGAGGCGACCGCGCGTGATCGGCGCGTCCTCGCCCGCCTCTGTGCGCGCGGCGACGCGGACGCGGCGCATCACGCTCTTGATGCGCGCCTCAAGCTCGCGCAGGGAGAAGGGCTTGGTGATGTAGTCGTCCGCGCCCATCTCCAGGCCGAGCACTTTGTCAACCACGTCGTCCTTCGCCGTCAGCATCAGGATCGGGATGTACGGGGCCTTCTCCCGCAGTTCGCGGCAGACCGCAAGGCCGTCCATCTTCGGGAGCATGAGGTCAAGGACGATGGCGTCGGGCCGGTCGTTTAAGGCCGACTGGACGCCGGACAAACCGTCAACCGCCGTCTGCACGTTGTAGCCCGCGCGAGAAAAGTATTCGCTGATGGCTTCGAGAATCTTCTCGTCGTCCTCGACGACAAGAAGGTTCAGCTTTCTCTCGTCGGTCTCAGTCTTTTCTTCGCCGGGGTCTTTCGACCTCGGCGCGTTTGCGGCGGATTTAGTGGTCATCGCGGGTCAGTTTCGAAGGGCCAAGCCGCGGGGGCATTGTCGGGAAGGCGCGGCGAAAAGGCCGCCGACGCCAACGCCGTCTAAAACTATAACCAACGCGGCGGCCAAACTCAAGCAATAAGTTAACTTTTCCACCGCCCGGCTCTGTCCGAAACTGAACTGACAGAAAAAGTTTGACGGGCGGCGGCTGAGAGTACGTCTGCGTATGACTCGCGTCCTGTCACTCTGATTCTTCCAAACTCACGTACGCTGTGATACAAAAGTCCGTTTGGGGCAAGCGCTCGCAAACTTCCCTTCAACGACAACAACACACGGAGTTTTCTATGACACAGGAAGAGATCAATTCCCTCGTCGAAACCTACAAGGCGGGCTACGACGAGGTCGCGCGGAGTCTGGAAGGTTTCCCCGCCGAGCAACTCTCCGCGCACCCGATTCCGGGCAAGTGGAGCGCGCGCGAGATCGTGCAGCACCTCGCCGACAGCGAGATGAACAGCGCCATCCGCCTGCGCAAGCTCCTGACCGAAGAGAACCCGCAGATACAGGGCTATGATCAGGAACTCTACGCCGGACGCCTCCGCTACAACGAGCGCGACATCGCGCCCGCGCTCGACGCGCTGCGAGGCGCGCGCGCGACGACCGGGCAACTCCTCGACTCGATGGCCGAGGAGGACTGGTCACGCGAGGGCACGCACTCCGAATCCGGTCGCTACACGGCGAAGGACTGGCTCAGGATTTACGCCGCGCACGCGCACAACCACGCGGCGCAAATCCGCCGCCTTCGCGAAGCACTAAAGCAGTGACGATTGACGAGTGACGAGTTGAAGGCAGCTTGTCTTTGCTCGTCACTCGTCACTGCCCTTGTTCCAAAGTCCTTGACAAGAATCGAGAGTCGCGCACACAATCGCGGCTCGCCGCGGTCACTTTCGTCATTCAACATTCAAACGCAGCAAAGAATCTTCGATAACGCGATGACCGGCACACGGACAGTTGCCGAGACTACTCTTCCCGCCCTCAAGCTCCTTCGCCGCGGCAAGGTGCGCGACGTTTACGAGGTTGACGACGAGCATCTTTTGATCGTCGCGACCGACCGCATCTCCGCCTTCGACTGCATCCTGCCGACGCAGATCGAGCGCAAGGGCGAGGTGCTGACCGCGCTCTCGCGCTTCTGGTTCGGACGGCTCGCGGGCATCGTTCCCAATCATCTCGTCACGACCGACATCGAGCAGATGCCCGAAGCCGTGCGCGAGTCCGCCGACGTGCTGCGCGGTCGCTCGATGTTCGTCCGTCGAACGGAAGTCTTCCCCGTCGAGTGCGTCGTGCGCGGCTACCTCGCAGGCTCGGGCTGGAAGGATTACCAACGCACGGGCGAAGTCTGCGGCCACCGTCTGCCCGCGGGGCTGCGCGAGTCCGACAAACTCGCCGAGCCGATCTTCACGCCCGCGACGAAGGCCGAGTCCGGGCACGACGAGAACATCAGCGAGTCGCGCATGAGCGAGATCGTCGGCGCGGAAGTGGCCGGGCAACTGCGCGACACCGCGCTCGCACTCTACCGCGAGGCCGAAACTTACGCGCGCAGCCGCGGCATCATCATCGCCGACACCAAGTTCGAGTTCGGACGCGCCGCCGACGGTCGCATCCTTCTCATTGACGAGGCGCTGACGCCCGACTCATCTCGCTTCTGGCCCGCTGACAAATACGCGCCGGGCGGCCCGCAAGCATCGTTCGACAAGCAGTTCGTCCGCGACTACCTCGAAACTCTCTCGTGGGACAAGCGACCGCCCGCGCCGCCCCTCCCCGCGGAAGTCGCGGGGGCGACCACGGCGCGCTACCTCGAAGCATACCGGCTCCTGACGGGCGAGGAGCTTCAGTAATTCCGATGACCGTCTTTGACCTGTTCGTGCTTGCAATCGTCGGCGCGTCCGTGGCGGCGGGCGCGCTGCGCGGCTTCGTGCGCGCGCTGATCGCGAGCGTCGGACTCGCCGTCGGGTTCTTGTTCGCCTCGCGCTTCTACGAACCTGCGGGCGCACTGCTCCGCGGCCTCGGCCTCGTTGAATCCGCCGAGGCGGCGCACGCAGGCGGCTTCCTTCTCGTCACGGGCGTCATCCTGCTCGCGGGCTTCGTCCTCGGCGAGTTCGCGCGAGCGGGACTCAGGCATGCGCGGCTCGACTGGCTCGACCGCGTGCTCGGCGCGGGCTTCGGCTTCGTCCGCGGCGTCGCCGTCTGCTCGGTCATCTACCTTGCGCTGACGGCATTCCCGGTGCGGCTCGAATCCGTCGCGCATGCGCGCACAGGCCCCGCGCTCGCGGAAGGCGCGCACCTGCTAGCCTTCTGCACGTCGGGCGACGTGCGCGCGCGATTCCTCTCGCAGTACCACCACGTTTTTACTTAACGTCTCGCACCTTCAAGGGAACGATCTGGGGATTGAGACTTTATATTTTCGGACTGACGGAGCGAACCCCATGCAGATGCGCGCGCGACTCGAAGCCCTGATTGACGAGATGTTGGACGGCCAGATCATGCTCGACGAGGCCCTCACGGAGTTCGAGAAGCTCTATATCCAGAAGGCGCTCGCGCGCCACAAAGAACACCTCTCGCGCACCGCCACCTCGCTCGGCATCCATCGCAACACGCTCTCCAAGCGCGTCGCCGACTACCGCACGCAGGAGCGCGCCAACAACCACCACCGCCCGCGGAAAACCGCCTCGCGGCGCAAGCGCTGACCTGTCTCCGACCTCATACCTCCGACCCGACAGAGAGCCGGTTGACAAGCTCACCCGAAGTGCTTTATTTTTAGCATTCTCGGAGAGAGAGTGCTAAAACTTCACATCTTTCCGAGTAAATTAGGGCGTTTTGTGCCCGCGCTCGTGGCACTCTCGAAGTGAGAGCGTTAAGACCTGAAGGCTTTTGCAATCAAAACAAATCACCAATCATTCGGACACGGAAAGGAGCGTTATGGCAACTAACATCAAACCTCTGCACGACAGAGTGATCGTCAAGCGCATCGAGGAAGGCGAGCAGGTTCGCGGCGGGATCATCATCCCCGACACCGCGAAGGAGAAGCCGCAGGAGGGCGAGGTCATCGCCGTCGGCGATGGCAAGCGCAAGGACGACGGCACGCGCATCCCGCTCGACGTACAGGCCGGCGACCGCGTTCTCTTCGGCAAGTACAGCGGCTCGGAGATTAAAGTTGACGGCGAAGAGTACCTGATCATGCGCGAGGACGAAATCCTCGGCATCATCGCGCGCGCCGGCGCTGCGAGCGGCAAGAAGGGCGGCAAGTAAGTCTTCAGTGACTTCAGCCCCTTTTCCTTTGCGAAGAGATTTTGAAGAGTTGATTCCCAAGGAGAGAAGAGAGAAATGGCAAAGCAAGTGATTCACGGCGAAGAGTCGCGCGCGGCGATTTTGCGCGGCGTCAACCAGCTCGCCGACGCGGTGAAGATTACGCTCGGCCCGAAGGGGCGCAACGTCGTGCTCGACAAGAAATTCGGCTCGCCCACCATCACGAAGGACGGCGTGACGGTGGCGAAAGAGATCGAACTCAAGGACTCGCTTGAGAACATGGGCGCGCAGATGGTTCGCGAGGTCGCGTCGAAGACCTCGGACGTTGCCGGCGACGGCACGACGACGGCGACCGTGCTCGCGCAGGCCATCTTCCGCGAGGGCGTGAAGACGGTCGCGGCGGGCGCGAACCCGATGGCCCTCA
>DASRCS010000179.1:0-13463 GCA_035652995.1 Pyrinomonadaceae bacterium | reverse complement strand
GATAGAAACGGAGCGGGAAGGGAACTTCGACGCCGAAGCGGCGCTGCATCGGTCGCTCAAGGAGTTGGCCGACCTGAAGTTCGCGCTCGACGAGTCGGCCATCGTCGCCATCACCGACCAGCGCGGCACGATCAACTACGTCAACGACAAGTTCTGCCAGATTTCCAAATACTCGCGCGAAGAACTGCTCGGACAAGACCACCGCATCATCAACAGCGGCTACCACCCAAAGGAGTTCATCCGAAACCTCTGGACGACGATTGCGTCGGGGCGCGTCTGGCGCGGCGAGATTCGCAACCGCGCGAAGGACGGCTCGATCTACTGGGTTGACACGACCATCGTCCCCTTCCTCAACTCCGAGGGCAAGCCCTACCAGTACGTCGCCATCCGCTACGACATCACCGAACGCAAGCGCTACGAGGAGCGCATCCGCGAGCAGGCGGCGCTGCTCGACGAGGCGCAGGACGCCATCGTCGTGCGCGGACTCGACGACCGGATTACCTTCTGGAACAAGGGCGCCGAGCGCATCTACGGCTGGACTTCCGAAGAGGTAGTAGGCCGCACCGCGCGCGAACTCCGGCTGCTGAGCGAGTTGAACGAGACGCAGTTCGCGAAAGGTCTTCAATCCATCCGCGAGCGGGGCGAGTGGGGCGGCGAGATGCGCCAGTTCACCAAGTCGGGCAACGAGATCACGGTCGAGAGCCGCTGGACGGTCGTCCGCGGCGAGGGCGGCCAGCCGGAGGCCACGCTCGTCATCAACACCGACATCACCGAGCGCAAGAAGATGGAGGCGCAGTTCCTCCGCGCGCAGCGCATGGAGTCCATCGGCACGCTCGCCGGCGGCATCGCGCACGACCTCAACAACGTCCTCTCGCCGATCCTGATGGCCGTGCAGATGCTCCAGCTCAAGGTCGCCGACGACGGCGCGCACGAGTGGCTCAACATACTTCAGTCGAACGCCGAGCGCGGGGCCGACATGATCAGGCAGGTGCTCTCGTTCGCGCGCGGCGTCGAGGGCGAGCGCGTCGCCTTGCAGCCGAAGCACCTCGTCAAGGACGTGATCAAGATTCTCAAGGACACGCTGCCGAAGTCGGTCTCGATCAACTACGAAGTCCCGAACGACCTCTGGATGATCTCGGCGGACGCGACGCAGGTTCACCAGGTCTTGATGAACCTCTGCGTCAACGCGCGCGACGCGATGTCGCACGGCGGCGAACTCACCCTGAAGGCCGAGAACGTCACGCTCGACGACGCCTACGCCCGGATGCACATCGAGGCCAAGCCCGGTCGCTACGTGATGCTGACGGTCGCCGACACCGGCGCAGGGATTCCGCCCGAAGTCGTGAGCCGCATCTTCGAGCCGTTCTTCACGACCAAGGAGATCGGCAAGGGCACGGGCCTCGGACTCTCGACCGCGCTCACCATCGTCCGCAGCCACGGCGGCTTCATCAACGTTTACAGCGAGCCGAAGAAGGGCACGCAGTTCACGGTCTATCTGCCGGCCATCGAGACCGCGCGCGCCGAGCGCGCCGAGAAGATGCGCGTCGAACTCCCTTCGGGCAACGGCGAACTCGTCCTCGTCGTTGACGACGAGGACGCGATCCGGCAGATCACCAAGGGCACGCTCGAAACCTTCGGCTACCGCGTGCTCACGGCGTCCGACGGCACTGAGGCGGTCGCGCTCTACGCGCAGAACAGCGGCGAGGTCGAGGCGGTCATCACCGACATGATGATGCCCTTCATGGACGGCCCCGCGACAATCCGCGCGCTGCAAAAGATGAACCCGCGCGTGAAGATCATCGCCGCGAGCGGGCTGGCTGCCGCCGACAAGGAGTCCGAGGCGCTGGCGCTCGGCGTCCGAATGTTTCTGCCCAAACCCTACACCGCCGAGAAGCTTCTGAAGGCGCTCGCCGAAATCGTCCGCACGCCCTGAGACTTCCGCCTGGGGAATAGTCCGCAGCAAGCGAAAAAGCACGCAGCCTCACGCCGCGAACTTCTTAAAGACAGCCGAAAATCGCCCGGCCCGCCGCTGGCACGTGCCGTGCAGTCTCTTGGTGCGGACGTGGCCGCGCGAGGTCTGTGCTTTCGTCCGCGAGCTGACTGCCGGGTGGCTGGCGCGACTTCGGCGTGCGCCCTGCGCGGCCCCGTCCGTGAAAGGAGAGATTGCGATGAAGATTATTCTTGCGACCGACGGCTCGCCGTGCAGCGAGCGCGCAGTCGAAGAGACGGCGCGGCGACCGTGGCCCGCCGACACTCAGGTGCGAGTCATCTCGGTCGTCGAGCCGCCCGCGCCGCTCGTCGCCGAGCCTTACATGGGCGTCTCGAACTACTTTGAAGAGGTCGAGGCGCTGAAGAAGAAGCAGGCCGAAGAGTCGGTCGAGCGCGCGGCGAAGAAGCTGCGCGCGGGCGGCCTTCTGGTCACGACCGAGGTGCTGGGCGGCTCGCCGAAGCGGCGCATCGTCGAGGAGGCCGAAGACTGGAGCGCCGACCTCGTCGTCGTCGGCTCGCACGGCTACCACACTTGGGAGCGGATGCTGCTCGGCTCGGTCTCGCAGTCGGTCGCGGCGCACGCCTCTTGCTCGGTCGAGATCGTCCGCTGCGGCAGGCCCGTCGAGCACGACGACCGGCGCGCGCCGGGCGAAAGGAAATGAGGGACGGCGGGCGGCGAGTTTGAAAGCCGGCGGCCAGCAACCAACCGCTCGAAAGCTTTTCGCCCGTCCACACATCAACGAAGGCAATCTCGATGGCAAACGTCCTCATCACGGGCGGCGGCTTCGCGGGCGTCGTGGCAGCCGAACGGCTGGCGAAGACGCTCGGCGCGGAGCACCAGGTCACGCTGGTCTCGCGCACCAACCGCTTCGTCTTCTACCCCGCCCTCGTCCGCCTCGCCTTCGGCAAGTGCGAGCCTGCGGACATCTCATACGACCTGCGCGAGACGATGCTCGACCGCCGCGTGCGCTTCGTCGAGGCGACGGTCGCGCGCGTCGAGCCGCGCGAGCGCAAGGTGACGGTGACGGGCAATGAGTTCGCCGGCGACCTCAAATACGACTACCTCATCTACGCGCTCGGACGGCGGCTGGCGACCGAGCAGGTCAAAGGTTTCTTCGAGCACGCGCACCACCTCCTGTCAGTCGAGTCGGCGCTCAAGTTCAGCGACGCCGTGATGAACTTTAAAACGGGCCGGGCCGTCGTCGGCTCGTGCCCCGGCTCGCGTCTGGAAGTCCCGGTTTACGAGACGGCGTTCGCGCTCGCGCGGCTGTTCGAGGAGTGCGACAGGCGCGCGCTCGTCACCGTCGTCAGCCCCGACTACCCCGGCGAGCGACCGGGCGGCGCAGACCTCGCCCGCGCCGTCCGCCCCGCGCTCAACGCGCACGGCATCGAGACCGTCTCGAACTTCCCCGTCGCGGAAGTGACCGCGAAGGCGATCCGCGCGCGCGACGGGCGCGAGCTTGAGTACGACCTGCTGATGCTCGTGCCGCCCTTCGAGGGCGCGAGCGCGCTGGCGGGCACGGGCCTGACCGACGACGAAGGCTTCGTCCGCGTTGACCACACGATGCGCGTCCACGGCGCCGAGAGGATGTACGCGGCGGGCGACGCCGTCTATTTCTCCGGGCCGAAGATGGGGCACATGGCCGTGCGGCAGGCCGAGGTCGCGGCGGCGAACCTCGCCGCGGAGATCGAGGGCCGCGCGCCCGTCGCCGAGTACGAGCACGAGATGACGCTCGTCGTTGACGAGGGCGGCAACGACTCGATCTACCTGCACAAGAATCTGTGGGATGGCGGCGGCAAGCGTGTCCGCCACGGGCTGTTCTGGGCGTGGGCCAAGCGGGTTCACGAAAAATACTGGCAGGCGAAACATTCTTGAAGGCAAAAGTAAAAAGGCAAAAGGCAAAAGAGAAGACATAAGGAAGGCCCAATTAAAAGTTCTGCGCGCGCAGCGCGTCCTCACTTTTGCCTTTTTACTTTTGCCTTTTAACTTCCCGGAGGGTTCGGATGTTGGAAGTGACCGAGATGGCGCGGGGCGAGATGCTGGCGCTGCTGCTGCGTGTCGGCTACGGGCACCTGGGGTGCGCGCGCGACGGCCACCCTTACGTCGTGCCGATGAACTACGCCTTCGACTCGCAAGACCTCTACTTCTTCACGACCGACGGGACGAAGACCGAGTTCATCGCGGCCAACCGCGAGGTCTGCTTTCAGGTCGAAGAGATCACGGACGCACTCAGTTGGCGCAGCGTCGTGCTGACGGGCCGCGCCGAGCGTCTGACGAAGGCGGAGGACACGGAGCGCGCGATGCGTCTCATCACCGAGCGCAACCCGACGCTCACGCCCGCGCTCAACCGCACGAAGGTCGGCCCGTGGCTTCGCCTCTCGAACGTCGCCGTCTATCGAGTCCGCCCCGACGCGATCTACGGTCGCAAGACCAAGTGAGACCGGGCGAAGCCTTTGGCCGCCACCGCGCCGCTTCGCCCCGGAGGTGATTGAGATGATTACCGCCCTGAGCGAGAAAGAATGCCACTCGCTGCTCCGCGGCGGGCGTCTGGCGCGGCTCGGCTGCGTCGCCGGAGGCTTCCCCTACGTCGTCCCCGTCAACTACGTCTTCGACGGCGAGTCGTTCCTCGTCCACTCGATGCCCGGTCGCAAGGTCGAGGCGATGCGCGCCGACCCGCGCGTCTGCCTTCAGGTTGACGAGATCGAGAGCCACCTGCGCTGGAAGAGCGTTCTGGCCTGCGGCACTTACGCGGAAGTCAGCGACGCCGCCGAGCGCGCCCGCGCACTCGCCTGCATCCTCTCGGCCTTCCCGCACCTGACGCCCGTCGAGTCGGTCATCGCCGACGACGCCGGTGCGCCCTCGCCCGTCGTCTTCCGCGTCCGCGCCGAACGCGTCACGGGCGTCAAAGAAGGTTAGGCCGAAGGGCGGTCGCGTGCGCGAAGTGACAACAGTTCTTGCGGCGGGCGTTCGACCGGAAACGACTCCCGTCACGACTCGTCGCTCGCTCTCGCGCGAGACGTACATCGCGGCCTTCGCGCTCGCCTGCGTCCTGCTTCACCTCGCGCTCCGATACGTCTTTCAGTCCGCGCCCTTCGCGAGCGACCTGCCGCTCGTCGCGACGCTGGTCGTCGGCGGGCTTCCCCTGCTCGTCGGACTCACGCGCAAACTCGCGGCGCGCGAGTTCGGCTCGGACTTGCTCGCGGGCGTCTCCATCGTCACCTCAGTGCTTCTCGGCGAGTACCTCGTCGGCGCGATCATCGTCCTCATGCTTTCGGGCGGCGAGGCGCTCGAACAGTATGCGACCCGCCGCGCCTCTTCCGTCCTCGAAGCGCTCGCGCGGCGTATGCCGAGCGTCGCGCACCGCAAGCTCGCGGCGGGCGTCGAAGACATCTCGCTCGACCGAATCACAATCGGCCAGACGCTGGTCGTGCTGCCGCACGAGCTGTGCCCCGTTGACGGCGTCGTCGTCGAGGGGCGCGGGCTGATGGACGAGTCGTACCTGACGGGCGAGCCTTACGAAATCTCGAAGGCTCCGGGGTCGCATGTTCTATCGGGCGCGGTCAACGGCGAGAGCGCGCTGACCGTCAGCGCGACGAAGCTCCCCGTTGACTCACGCTACGCGCGCATCATGCGCGTCATGCGCGACGCAGAGCAGAAGCGACCGCGCCTGCGACGCTTGGGCGACCGGCTCGGCGCTTGGTACACGCCGACGGCGCTCGCAGCCGGAGCGCTCGGCTGGGCCTTGAGCGGAGACCCCGACCGCTTCCTCTCCGTCGTCGTCATCGCGACGCCGTGCCCGCTCCTCATCGCGATCCCCGTCGCCGTCATCGGCGCGATCTCGCTCGCCGCGCGGCGCGGCATCATCATCAAGAATCCGGCGGTGCTCGAACAGGTTGACAACTGCCGCACGCTCGTCTTCGACAAGACGGGGACGCTCACCTACGGCAGACCTTCGCTCACCGAAGTCATCTGCGCCGGAGGCTTCGACCGCGAGCAGGTCTTGCGCGCGGCGGCGAGCCTGGAACAATACTCGAAGCACCCGCTCGCGGGCGCTACTTTGCGCGCGGCGCGCGGCGACGGCCTGAGCCTCGACGCCGTGAGCGAAGTTAGCGAGAGGCCGGGCGAGGGCTTGAGCGGGATCGTCGGAGGCAAACGCGTTCAGATCACCGGGCGCGGCGTTCTCGCGGACGGCAACGCTCTCGCCGACGCCGGACTCGCGCCGCCCGCGTCGCTCCCGCCCGCGACCTCCGGCCTCGAATGCCTCGTCTTCGTCGGCGGCGTTTACGCGGCGGCGCTCCGCTTCCACGACGAGCCGCGGCGCGAGAGCGAGTCGTTCGTCGGCCATCTCAGCCCTCGCCACGGCGTCGGCAAAGTGATACTACTTTCGGGCGACCGCGAGTCGGAAGTCCGATACCTCGCGGGCCGCGTCGGCATCACGGAGGCGCACGCGGGCAAGAGTCCCGAAGAGAAGGTGGAGATCGTCGCGCGCGAACGGACGCGCGGCGGCACAATCTTCGTCGGCGACGGCATCAACGACGCGCCCGCGATGCAGGCCGCGACCGTCGGCGTCGCCTTCGGCCAGAACAGCGACATCACGTCCGAGGCCGCCGACGCCGTCGTCCTCGACGCGTCGCTCAGGAAAGTTGACGAGCTGATTCACATCGGTCGAAGGATGCGCCGCATCGCGCTCGAAAGCGCGGTCGGCGGGATGGCGCTGAGCATGGTCGGGATGATGGCGGCGGCGACGGGACACCTGCCGCCGGTCGCGGGCGCAATCGCGCAGGAGTTGATTGACGTGGCCGCCGTCCTGAACGCCGCGCGCGTCGCGTTCGCGCGCGAAGACATGACGGACTTTTAAACTGTGCGACGTGGAGTGCACGGCGATCAGGTCTATCATCCTCACCCGGTTCGTCCGACATCGGAGGTTCTGATGCGAGACAAGTTGATTGCCGAATACCACTCGATGCTCGACGCGGACGAGCGGCTGACGCCGGAGTTCTTCGCGCGCCTCAAGCGAGAGATGAGGTCGCGCCGGCTGCTTTACGGCGGGCGCGAGATCGGCGTCGCGCTCCGCCCGCACTTCTTCACGCAGGCGCAGTACGAAAGGCTCCGCCGCGCGTCGGAGTTGCTCGCCACCGCGTTCGAGAAGTTGACGGCGGCACTCGTCGCCGACCCTTCGTTGATGGACGAGGTCGGACTCACCGAACGGGAGCGGCGTCTCGCGCTCGTCCGGCCCGGCTTCGAGTCTTCGTCCGTGACGACGCGGCTCGACGCGTTCGTCTCCGGCGACGAGGTGAAGTTCGTCGAGTACAACGCCGAGAACCCTTCGAGCCTGACGGATCAACTCGGACTCAACCGAGTTCTCTCGGAGGTTCCGGCGATGCGCGCCGCGGCTGCGCGCCACCGCCTGCGCGAGTTCGACCCGGCCAGTGCTTTGCTGCGCGCGACGCTCGAAACCTATCGAGAGTGGGGCGGGCGTGGCGTACCGAATGTCGCGATTGTTGACTGGTCGGACTTGCCGACCGAGAGCGAGTTCGTTCTGCTGCGCGACTTCTTCGCGGCGAGCGGCGTGCCCTCGATCATCTGCGCGCCGGACGAACTCGAATACGCGGGCGGACGCTTGCGCTGCGGCGACTTCCGCGTTGACCTCGTTTACAAGCGCGTCATCATCCACGAGCTGCTCGCGCGCGCGGACGACACGCACCCGCTGCTGCGCGCTTTCGTGAACGGCGACGTGTGCCTCGTCAACCCGTTCCGCTGCAAGGTGCAGCACAAGAAGGCCGCGTTCGAGCTTCTGACCGACGAAGAGCGCGCCGGCTGGTTCAACGCCGAAGAGCGGCGCGTGATGCGCGAGTGCGTGCCGTGGACGCGGCGCGTGCGCGAGCGCCGGACGAAGTACCGCGGGCGCGCGGTTGACCTCGTCGAGTTCGTGAGAAAGAACCGCGCGCTCTTCGTGCTGAAGCCGAATGACGACTACGGCGGCCACGGCATTCTGCTCGGCGACCGCGCGTCCGAGGGCGAGTGGGAGGGGATGCTGGCGAAGGCGCTCGCGGGCGATTACGTCGTGCAGGAGTTGGTCGAGCTACGCACGGAAGAGTTCCCCGTCTTCGACGACGAGCGCTGGGAGTTGCAGCCGATGTACGTTGACACCAACCCCTTCCTCTTCCGCGGTCGCGTCGAGGGCGCGATGGTTCGCCTCTCCGACTCGCCGGTCGTCAACGTCACTTCGGGCGGCGGCGAGACGGGCTTCTTCGTGATTGAATGAGGGGTCAGAGGTCGGAGGTCAGAGGTCAGTAAAAGCGTCTCTTGATGGCATCCCACGTTGGAGGCGAACGCCGCGATAAGAGACAACTACTGACCTCCGACCTCTAACCTCTGACCTCTTCTTTCCTACTTCGCCCAGACCTTGCCCGAATGGCAGTCGGCGCATTTGAACTTGGAGATGTCGCCGAGGTTGACGGGGTGCTGGAAGGGCTTGTTCTCGCGGTGGCAGGCCGAGCAGTCGAGCTGCGTCAGCCCGCCGAGTTCGACCGGGTGCTGGAAGGTGCCGTCCTTGACGGGGACGGGCACGCCGCCGTTGGTCTGGTCGAGGGTCGTGTGACAGATGTTGCAGTCGTTTCTGATGACGCGCCCGTCGCTGCTCTTGTGCTGGCCGTCGTGGCAGCGGAAGCAGCCCTGCGAGTAGAAGTGGCCGATGTTGTTCGGGTGCGTGCGCCAGTCCGTCTTCATTTCGGGGAACGAGTAGGTCTGGAAGATGCGCTGCACTTCGCCGATGGCCGCACGGATCGAGTCGGCCTTCTGCGCGTACACTGCCGGGTAGTTCTCCCGGTAGAACGAGTCGAGGTCGCGCGCGATTGTCGCGACGGCCTCGTCGGTCGTCGAGTAGTCGGCGGTCAGGACGGCGACCGCCTGACGCTTGACGTAGGGGAGCGACGCGTCGAGTCGTCCCGCGGCGAGCGACTGGTTGACCGACTGGTCGGGCGGGAGGTACGCGTGCGACGGGCGGTTGTGGCAGTCAACACAGTCCATGCGGCGCTTCGGAAGCGACGCCAACTGCTCCGGCGAGAGCGGGTCGCCTTCCATCCTGTACTCCGTCACCGTCCCGTCCTTCTTCGACACCGAACGAACCCAGGGGATGACCTGACGCTGGTCGTCCTCGGCGGCGTAGGTGATCTCGTTGCCGATGTTCATGTGCCAGTGGATGCCCGCGGCGACGCCGGTCGAAGGGTCGCCGCCGCCGACGTTGATCAGCATCCGCGTCTGCCGCGGCGTGTTCTGCTCGTCGTAGGAGTAGCGGTTGAAGACCTTGAGCTGCGCGCCGAAGAACTTCGCCGGCCAGTGGCACTGCTCGCAGGTCTCCTGCGCGGGCCGCAGGTTGTGGACGGGCGACTTGATCGGTCGCGGGTACTTGTCGAAGGAGACCGAGTAGAGCTGGTACGCGCCCGACAGCTTCGAGCGCACGTACCAGCCCGCGCCGGGGCCGACGTGGCACTCGACGCACTTGACGCGCGCGTGCGGGCCGGCCATGTAGGCCGTGAACTCAGGCTTCATCACCGTGTGGCAGGTCTGGCCGCAGAAGGCGACCGACTCGGTGTGCTCGAACGCCTGGTAGCTGCCGAACGCGCTCATGAAGAGGAAGATGAACGAGAGCAGCATGAAGGTGATGAACGAGCGTCGGCGGCGCGGGTCGTTGAGGTCGAGGACGGGGTAGCGCCCGATCTCTTCGGGCGTCTGCCTGCGCCGCCGCCGCCGCTCCCAGACCGCTCCGGCGAGGGCGACGACGAGGCCGAAGCCCATCACCGAAGGGAAGAGGATGTAGGTGAAGATGCCGATGTAAGGGTTGCGGCTCGCGTCGTCCGCTCCGGCCAAGTCCAGAAGGAGCATGAGCGCGATGCTGACGAGGCCGGCGGCGGCGACGGCGAAGCCGGCGAAGCTGATGTAGTTGCGTAAAAGCGATGGCGCTTTCGTCATGGCCGCCGCCTCGTCCTGACTCATTCGGGAAACCCCTCCGTTCGTGAATGCGAGCGCACGCTCGGTAATTCGTGTGCGCGATCAGTCGCCCGCGCCGCCCGCGAGCGGCTCGGCCCCGCCGACGCTCCCGCCGTGCGACGCCGTCCCCTCATTCTCTTTCGCCGCGCGCGCGGCCTCTTCGTCGCGCCTCATGCGCTCGTAGTCAAGCTCGTGCTCTTCCTTGTAAAGCTCCTCCGACATCCTGCCGTCGTAGAAGGCGAGGTTGACGGGATAGACCTCCGGGTCGAAGATGACGTTGTAGAAGTGCCAGATGATGATGGCGAGCGTCGCCAGCACGGCCTCGTAGAAGTGCACGGCGATGGCGATGTCAATCCACCATCGCGGGAGCCAGCCGAACACGCCGACCTTGAACCAGATCATCATGCCCGTCAAGCCCATGACGAACGTGCCCCAGACGACCGCCCAGTACTCGACCTTCTCGCCGTAGTTGAAGCGCTCGAACTTCGGCCTCGGAACTTTGCCGAGACCGAGGTAGTGGCCGAAGAACTGCCACACGTCGCGCACGTCCTTCCACCCCGGCAACATCGCCAGGACCCACGCGCGCCCCTCCTTCGTGAAGGCGAGGTAGGCGAGGTGATAGACGCCGACGACGATCATCACGACCGCCGCGACGCGGTGAATCATCCGGCGCACGGCCTCGGTGCCGAAGCCGATATACTCGACGGGCAAGCCCGGATAGACGAGCGCGAAGCCGGAGACGACCAGCACGACGAAGCTCGTCAACAGGAGCCAGTGCTGCACGCGCTGATTCGGGCTGAGGCGCACGACCGTCCGCCGCTGCCGTCGAAGTTTTGCGGCGGACTTGCGCCACCACGAGAGCGCGTTGTGGAAGAGCATCCCGCCGACCGTGAAGATGATGATGAAGTAGTAGATGAGTCGAACCCACGAGACGCCGACGCTTCCGGGGTCTTGCGAGACGGGCGTCGCCAGGTGCACGCGACCGACGGCGAACTTCTCGCCCGCGCCGGGGTGACACTGCCCGCACGTCTGCTGAAGGTTCGCCTGGTTGATCATCGAGCGCGGGTCGGACGAAGGAAGAATGTTGTGCGTGCCGTGGCAGCTCGCGCAGTCGGCGGCGACCTGCGAGCCGAGCCGCTTGGCGAGTCCGTGGTAGCTGTTCTGGTAGCTCGTCACGCGCCCGCCCGGCACGTCGAACTCCTGCGTCAGGCGCACGCCCTCGTGGCACTGCGCGCAGGTGTTCGAGCGCAAGCTGGTCTCGGAGACGGCGAGCGACTTGATGCCGTGGATGCCGTGGCAGTCGGTGCAGACGGGCGTCTGCGAGACGCCGCGCGCGGCGGCCTGCCCGTGGACGCTCTGCATGAAGGTGTCGGTCACGTCGCCGTGGCACTTGCCGCAGGTGGCGGGCACGTTGAACTTGAAGATGGGCGAGCGCGAGTCGGACGCGGGCAGGATGTCGTGCGCGCGGTGGCAGTCGGTGCAGACGGCGGCGTTGGTGTTGCCGCGCGCGACCGCCTGCGAGTGCACGCTCTCGCGGTACGAGACGAAAGGCTTGTCGCTGATGCCCGTCCCCTGCATCGTCGAAGGGTCGCCGTGACACTTGCCGCAGGTCTCGGCGAGGTTGGCGCGGTGGACGGTTGACTTCGGGTCGGACGCGGGCAGCATGGTCGTCATGTCGCCGCCGCGCGTGTGGCAGTCGAGGCAGGTCGCGGCCTTGTGTCCGGCCTGCGCCGCCTTGGCGTGAAAGCCGCCGTCGTATGCGGCGTGTTCGTCGGTATGAAAGAGCGCGCCGCCGAGATAAGGGAGTGTCTTGCCCGCGCCGTGGCAGCCCTGACATTGGAGCGTGCGTTTGGCTTCGGTCGCCGCGCCGGTCTGCGCGGCGACCGAGCCTGTCGGGTTCGGCGTGACCGGGCCTGCGGCTTGCCGGCGCGCGGGCGCGCGCGGTTGTTGCGTGGGGGTGATGTTCTGCGTGTCTTGCTGCGCGCTTGCTCTCGTAAGACTGATGACGACGAGGGCCGAGATGAAAACCAGGACGAAGAGAGTTATGACCCGGCGCTTCATTTTGTCCACCCCCTTTCAAGGGGATAAAAAATGACCTCCCGTGCCGGTGGTCGCGGAGGCAGTTCCGTCAGGCATAGGAGGTCTTTCGGGGGAGTAGGTTTTGGCGACCGCCCGCGGGGGAGCAGCGCGGGCGGTCGTCAACGACGCCCAAGCCGATTACTTCTTGAGCGACTTCATGTAGGCGACCATCGCCTTCGCCTGATCCTCGGTCATGCCCTTCGCCGCGTAGCCCGGCATCTTGATGGGCGTGGCGTCCTTGCCGTTCAGAACCGTCTGGACGAGCACGTCGTCGGCCAGCGCGGGGTCGAACTTCTTCGAGCCGTCCGCGCCGTGGCAGAGCGCGCACTTCGCCTTGAAGGTCGCGGCGGCGTCGAAGTCGTCGGCGGCGCGCGTCGAACGCGCGGACGTGCCGAGCAGCACGAGGGCGAACAGCGGGAGAGCGAACAGTGTGACCGCGAGCTTCACGTTCTTGATCGTAAGTTTCATGATGGCTTGCCTGCCTTTCTTTCGTTTGACCTTGCGGGAATCCCTCGAACTGTCCGGCCCCGCCGCCCGTCCAAGGTGCAACGTCCGTGCCGGAACGCCGGAGACGAAAACAGCCCGTTTTCAAGGAAACCTCCGCCGTTTTCGGCAGGCGGTCGCGTCGCTCTTGCGAGCTTTCGCCCAAGCCGCTGGGAAACTTTCCGCAGGCCGCGCCCTCAAGCGCTCCGTTTGTGACAGCCGGCGCACTTGAGCGAGGCCGGGGCCTTCGCGTCGGGCCGGCTCTTCAGAACCTCGTCGTGGCAGCGCGCGCACTCGCGGTGAAAAGCCTGCTGGTTCGTCAGCGTGATGATGGCCGTGCTCGACTCGTGCTTGATCTGCGGAATCTCGTCGAGCGTCTTCGGCTTCTCGCCCGCGCGCGCGTGGCAGTCGCGGCACGCGACGGGGCCGACCGCTTCGGGGGTCTTCTCGACCAGCTCAGCCGTCAGCGTCGTCGTGCGGTCGGCGGGGTACGCCGTCTTGAGCGGAGCGCGCTTCTGCACCTCGGACGCGGGCTGCGCCGTGTGGTGACACTCGACGCACTCGATGGGGCCTGTGCCCGCGATGTTGCGATTCTTCGTCGTGTGGGCCGTGTGGTCGAACGTGACCGCGCCGAGCTTCGAGTCGGTCGCGAGTTGAATCTTGTCCGGGGCCTTGGGCGCAGCCGCCTGCGGCGACGCGCTCAAAGACCGCGCGACGAGCGTGTCTCCCGTCGCGCGCGCGCCCGTGATGAGACCGATGGATGTTAGTGCCGCGACAATCAGCGCCGCGAATTTAAGAGTCATCAGCGTGAACCTCCTTCACTGGGTTAGAAGTGCCACGCATTCCCCCTGTGACATCGAGTGCAGTCGTTGAAGTCTTCGCCGCCGAAGGCGCGCTTGCCGTCGTGGCAGGAGGCGCAACT
>DASRCS010000178.1:0-4499 GCA_035652995.1 Pyrinomonadaceae bacterium | reverse complement strand
CGGGCGCGGGCGGCAGCCGCTGCGCCTCCGGCTTCGTCAGGATCGTGACGGCGCACCACGCGATCAGCAGCACGACCATGATCGTCGTCACGTACATGATCTTCAGCGCGTCGTCCGACGACTCGTGTATCCCCCGCGTGTTCCGCCACCAGAAATAGACCGTCACCAGCACCGCGATCCCTGCCGCGATGTGGTTGATCGTGTCCGCGGAAGGATTCCAGGGACTTCCGGGCCTGAAGTAGTTGTAGGACTGCGCGGCGAGTCCGACGATGTACTGCCCCGCCGAGACGCCAGAGATCGGCCCCGTCAGGATGTAGTCGAACATCAGCGCCGACACAGACAGCTTCGCCAGCGTCCCGCCCATCGCCTCCTTGACCACCCGGTAAACGCCCCCGCGCGTGAACATCGCGCAGGACTCCACATAGACGGCCCGCACCGCGTAGGAGAAGAGCATCACGCCGAGGATGAACCACGGGGCCGAGCGCCCGACGGCCTGCTCGGCGATGCCGCCGACGTAGTAGGCCGACGAGCCTAAGTCGTTTAAGACTATCGCCGCCGCCCGCCAGAACGAGATGAAGGAGAGCATCACCGAAGTGGCTACAACTACCCTCGTTCGCCCGTTGATATTTTCGACCCGCGTAGTCATTTGCGTTCTTCTCAGATGAGAATCTTTAAATCAAAATCACCCTCGCGTTGACGGCGTGGCCGCGCGACGAAGGGCGCGGAGCAGCACGGCTCCGCGCCCTTCCGAAATGCGTTCGCAAGCATTCGCCCTTCCCTTCAGCCCACGAGGTTAGCTGCCCCCGAAAGGGTACGCCCGCGCGCGTAAAAAAGGCGTAAATGTTTTATAAGGTTTTCATAAAGGCGGCGGAGTCGAAGCGCACTTGGTCAAACGTCCGAAGCCGTATCAGCTCCGGCGCTTCCTCGTGAACGTCCGAGTCGGCGCTCGCGCCGCGGGCCTTGCCCCCGCGACGCGGTCGGGAGTAGTCTGCTCATCCTATGAACACGAGACGACAGTTCCTGATAAGTGCGCCGCTGACCTTCCTCGTCGCCGCGACCGCCTGCCGCAACGAGACGACTCCGCCATCGAGTTCGCAGACGACCGCGACGCCACCGGCGGGCGCGCCGCCGACGTTCGGCACGGGCAAAGGCTCCGGCCCCGCCGTCTCGCCGGAGACGTTCGCCGAGGCGGAGAAGCTCGTGCAGGTCGAGTTGACGCCCGCCGAGAGACAGCAGGCCGCGGACTCGTGGCGCGAGTCAATGGCCCCGTACCTCGAACGCCGCACGGGGCCGCGCAAAGTCGCAATCGAAGCGACCGACGCGCCGGCCATGCTCTGGAACCCGGTGATACCCGGCCTCGTGTCTTCGGTGCCTTCGACGGATCGCTTCGTCCGCTCGAAGGACGACGCGCCGCTGCCTTCGTCGGACGACGACATCGCGTTCGCGCCCGTCACGCAGCTCTCAAAGTGGATCGAGTCGCGCAGGCTCACGTCCGAGCGCCTGACGAACATTTACCTCGCGCGCGTCGAACGTCTGGATTCAAAAATTCGCTCGATCATCACGCTCACCAAAGACCACGCCATCGAGCGCGCGCGAGCCGCCGACGCCGAGATCGCCGCGGGCAAGTATCGAGGCCCGCTTCACGGCATCCCTTACGGCGTCAAAGACCTGCTCGACACGAAAGACATCCCGACGACCTACGGCGCGGAGCCGTTCCGCAACCGTGTCCCCGCGGCGGACTCTGCCGTAGTCAGCAGGCTCGACGCCGCGGGCGCGGTGCTGCTCGCGAAGCTCTCGCTCGGCGCGCTCGCCTTGAACGACATCTGGTTCGGCGGGCAGACGATGAACCCGTGGCTTCCGGAAGAGGGCGCGTCGGGTTCGAGCGCCGGGCCGGGAGCGGCGACCGCCGCCGCGCTCGTCGCCTTCTCGGTCGGGAGCGAGACGGGCGGGAGCATCGTCAGCCCCGCGATGCGCTGCGGCGTGACGGGCCTTCGTCCGACGTTCGGTCGCGTCGCGCGCACGGGCGCGATGACGCTCTGCTGGTCTCTCGACAAGCTCGGCCCGATGACGCGCTCGGTCGAAGACGCGATGCTCGTGCTTCAGGCCATCAACGGCCCCGACGCGGGCGACCCTTCGAGCGTTCCGAGCCACCTCGACTTCGACGCAACGGCCCCGGTCTCGGGTCTGAAGGTCGGCTACATCGCGCAGTGGATGAAGGAAGCGCCTTCGACTGACGTTGACCGCGCCGCGATGGAGACGATGAAGAAATTGGGGATGGAGTTGAAGGAGGTGACGCTCCCCGACTGGCCCTACGACTCGCTGATGCCGATCCTCTTCGCGGAGGGCGCGGCGTCGTTCGAGGAGCTTGCGTTCAACGGCGGACTCGCCTCGCTCAAGATGCAGGTCAAGGACGCGTGGCCCAACCTCTTCCGTCAGGCGCGGTTTCTTTCGGCGGTTGACATGGTGCAGGCAGACCGGCTGCGTCGCAAGGTCGCCGCCGAGATGGCTCGCGTCTTCCGCGACGTTGACCTGATGATCGTGCCCTCGCTCCGCGACGAGCAACTCACGATCACGAACAACACGGGCCACCCCTCGCTCACCATGCGCGCGGGCTTCGTCCAGGTCTCCGAGGCGCGCAGCGACTGGGCCCCCGACGACGCGAACCCTCTGCCGAAGTTCGACCCGCCGCGCCGCGTGCCCCACGGCATCACTCTGCTCGCGCGCCTCTTCGACGACGGGCTGCTCGGTCGCGTCGGCGTCGCGCTCGAACGCGAGTTCGGCGTCGTGGGCGAGAGGCCGCCGGGCTTCTAGTCGGGCATTCAGTCTTTCTCAAAGCGCGGCCCGAGGACGCGCGTGCGGAACACGCCGCCGCGCGGCAGCAGGCCGAGGATGATTACTTCGTCGGAGTCGGGTACGAAGAGGTAGAAGACTCGCGCCTTGTGCGGCAGGATGACTTCGCGAACGATCTCGTGTTCGGGCTGACCGTGGAGTTCCGGGACGCGACGCCCACGTTCGGGGAAGCGGGCCAGCCCCGCGGCCAGGGCGAGCAACTCCTCAACCATCTCGTCCGAAGAGGTGGCGGTCAGTTGCTCTTCGGCCTCTTCCGTCCAGACGACGCGCGGCATCTATGTGAGTCTCACTTCTTTCGGCGGGCGGCGCGGACGCGTCGCGCGACCGCGGCTTGCGAAGAGGTGCGCCCGGCGCGGTAGCTCGCGAGTCCGGCCTCGACTATCTCGCGCACCTGCCTGGCCTCGGCCTCGGCCAGCGCCCGCTCCATCTGCTCGTAAGCCTCGGCGGTGACGATGACGGCGGCGGGGCGACCGCGCTGGCTCACGACGACGGGGCCTTCCTTGAGTCCGCCGATGACTTCGGCGGCCCGGCGTTGAAGATCAGTAACGGTTACTTGTTTAATCACGGCGACACGTCCTTATCAGAATACGTATTTGAATACTAAACCAACCGTGTGCGTGTAACAAGCTCGAATATCGTGGCAGCGCACGTTAGTTCCGGGAGGGGCGACGCGCACACGACGACATTCATCTTTGGTCATGCGCCGCGGCGAAACTTCTGCTACATTTGCCGGCGCTGGGACTCACGCTCATGGAAGGTGTCGAAGATGCGCTACGCGATCCTTTTACTTTTGTGCCTTATGATTGCTTACCCGACCGGCTCCGCCCAGACGACAACGACAGCCGCTCAGCCTGAGACTGTTTACCTGCTCAGACCCGCGCGCGTCTTCGACGGCGACTCGGCCCAACTTCATGACGGCTGGGTCGTGCTCGTTCGAGGCGAGCACATCGAATCGTTCGGCCCCGCGGGCGACGTTCACGCGCCAGCCGACGCGAAGGTCATTGACCTTCCCGGAATGACTCTGATGCCGGGACTCATCGAGGCGCACTCGCACGTGCTGCTTCACCCGTACAGCGAGACGCCGTGGGCCGACCAGGTGGCGCGCGAGGCTTTGAGTCTGAGAGTCGCGCGGGCGACGAACTACCTGCGCAACACGCTGCTCGCGGGATTCACGACGATCCGCGACCTCGGCACGGAGGGCGCGGGCTACGCCGACGTGGGGCTGAAGGAGGCCGTCCAGCAGGGCATCATTCCGGGGCCGCGGATGTACGTCGCCACGCGCGCGATTGTCGCGACCGGCTCGTACGCGCCGAAGGGCTACGCGCCGGAGTGGGACGTGCCGCAGGGCGCGCAGGAAGCGGACGGCCCCGAAGGCTTGGTGCGCGCCGTGCGCGAGCAGATCGGCAAGGGCGCGGATTGGGTCAAGCTCTACGCCGATTACCGTTGGGGCCGCGGGCAGGCCGCGCCGACCTTCACGCTCGAAGAGTTGAAGCTCGCGGTCGAGGCGGCGCACAGCGCAGGGATTCCGGTCGCGGCGCACGCGACGACGACCGAGGGGATGCGGCGCGCGATACTCGCGGGCGTGGACACGGTGGAGCACGGCGACGGCGGGACGCCGGAAATCTTCCGCCTGATGAAGGAGCGTGGGA
>DASRCS010000177.1:0-31724 GCA_035652995.1 Pyrinomonadaceae bacterium | reverse complement strand
GCCCTGAATTGCGAAATGCGGATTCGTGATTGCGGATTCGAGAAGCGGCGCTCCTCGTCGGCCCGCAACCGACGGCATTCATCCAGCCGAAAAGCTTTTCGGCTGCGCCACCGAGTCCTATCCTTTTTTCGCCTGGTTCGTGAGGGTCAGAAGTCGCGCCGTCGCGAGTGTTTTTGCCGCGGCGCTTCCCGAAACAAAACTGCCAAGGGGGCCGCACGGGCCACCCCCTTGGCAGTATGGAAAAGCCCCGCGCCGCGTGTCAATAAAAATTCGCGCGGTTTTTGCGGGAAGCCTACTGGCCGATGCCCATCTCGGTGAGCATGAAGGCGTAGTCGAAGGCCGCCTCGTGCAGCGCGTCGTAGCGACCGGAAGCGCCGCCGTGGCCCGCGCCCATGTTGATTTTGAAGATGAGCGGGTTCTTGTCGGTCTTCAGGGCGCGCAGCTTGGCGACGTACTTCGTCGGCTCGTGGAAGAGTACCTGGCTGTCGTTCAAAGATGTCTTCACGAGCATCGCCGGGTAGTCCTTCGCCGCGATGTTGTCGTAAGGCGAATAGGAGAGCAT
This sequence comes from Pyrinomonadaceae bacterium, assembly GCA_035652995.1. Lineage (GTDB taxonomy): Bacteria > Acidobacteriota > Blastocatellia > Pyrinomonadales > Pyrinomonadaceae > QHXN01. The sequence goes on along the minus strand of DASRCS010000177.1, from coordinate 31,162 downwards.
GTAGTCGAAGTTCTCCTTGCTCTTGACGGGGTTGCCCCACTCCTCCCACTCGCCAGCGGTCAAGGGCAGCGTGTCGTCGAGTTCGGTGTTGATTACGTCAACGAACGGGACGCCGACGACCGCGGCCTTGAAGAGATCGGGCCTCATGTTCAGCACAGCGCCCATCAGCAGCCCGCCCGCGGACGCGCCCGTGATGACGAGCCGGTCTTTCGACGTGTAGCCCTCTTTCGTGAGGTACTCTGCCGCGGCGATGAAGTCCGTAAAAGTGTTCTTCTTCGACATCATCTTGCCCGCGTCGTGCCACTCTTTGCCGAGGTCGCCGCCGCCGCGTATGTGCGCGAGCGCGAAGACGACGCCGCGGTTGAGCAGGCTGAGGCGCGCGCTGCTGAACGTGACGTTCGACGGGATGCCGTATGAGCCGTATGCGTTCAGAAGCATCGGGCGCGAGCCGTCGAGCTTCAGGTCTTTTTTATAGACGAGCGAGACGGGAATCTTCACGCCGTCCGACGCGGTCGCGTAAACGCGCTCCGACTTGTACAGGGTCGGGTCGTAGCCGCCCAGCACCGGCTGCTGCTTGAGCAGTTCGCTCCTGCCAGTCTTCACGTCGTAGTCGTAAACGGACGAGGGCGTGATGAACGACTGGTAGTTGTAGCGGATCTTGTCGGTGTCGAACTCGTGGTTCGCGCCGAGGAAGATCGTGTAAACGGGTTCGGGCGTTTTGATGTCCACGTCTTTGCCGGTCTTGATGTCGAAGACGCGCAGGCGCGGCGTGGCGTTGCCGCGCTCGGTGACGACGTAGAAGTCTTTGAAGAAGTCAACCGAGTCGAGCATGACTCCGGGGCGGTGCGGGATGACCTCTTTCCAGTTTTCTTTCCGCGGGTCGCTCGCGGGCGCGGAGACGAGGCGGAAGTTGCGCGCGCCGCCGGCGTTCGTGCGGATGTAGAACTTGTCGCCGTGGTGCTCGACGTAATACTCGTGTCCGGCCTCGCGCGGCTCGATGACGCGCAACGCGCCTTCGGGGTGGTCGGCGGAGACGTAGCGCACCTCGCTCGTCGTGTGGCTCGCCGAAGTCAGGAGGATGTAGCCGCGCGAGCGCGTGCGCTCGACGCCGATGCCGAACATCTCGTCCTTCTCTTCATAGAGAAGCTCGTCCGCGCCCGCGCGCCCGACCGTGTGGCGGTAGAGTTGGTAAGGGTTCTTGTTGACGGGGTGGTCAACGACGTAGAAGAGCGTCTTGTTGTCGTTGGCCCACGCGGCGCTCGAACAACGCTCGGCGATCTTGGTTGACTCGCCGGTGCGGAGGTCTTTGACGTAGAGCGTGTACTCGCGGTAGCCGGTCGAGTCGGTCGAGTAGGCCAGAAGTCCGGCGTCCTTCGTCACGTCGAACTCGCCGACGGACATGAAGGGGTGGCCCTTCGACATCTCGTTGAGGTCTAAGAGGACTTCTTCGGGCGCGTCCATCGAACCCTTGCGGCGGGCGAAGGTCGGGTACTGCTTGCCCTGCTCGGTGCGCGTGTAGTAGAGGTAGCCGCCCTCGCGGTAGGGGACGTTCGTGTCGGTCTCCTTGATGCGCGAGAGCATCTCCTTGTAAAGCCTCTCCTGCAAGCCCTCCGTCGGCTTCATCACCGCGGCGGTGTACGCGTTCTCGGCTTCGAGGTAGGAGATGACTTCCGGGTTCTTCTTGTCGCGCATCCAGAAGTAGTCGTCGTGGAGCGTCGTGCCGTGAACCTCGGTGGTGTGCGGAATCTTTTTGGCGACGGGCGGCACGCCCGCGCCCGGCGAGATGGTGTTGTCGTTCTGTGTCTGTGCCATCGTCAGAATAGATGCGTTGATCGAGAGCGCGAGCAAAGCGGACGCGAGTCGAAATCTTTTCATGCCGGCCTCCGTTCGGGTCGTCGGGGCGTGTCTGGAATCTTTCGGGCGAGCGCGGCGGATTATATTTTGGGCGCGCGCGGGCCGCAACTTGCGCGCGCCGTCGCGGCGGTTGTACGCTGCTGCCGCAAAGCAGACGAGCGACGCCGCGTCGAAATCCTGAACCCGAAACGTCGCGGCGCGTGTAAGCCGAGGAGTCAGCCTCACGGCTGCCGACGTTCCGAAAAAAGTTCCGCCGCCCCGGAGAGAAAGTCATGCCGACACTCGCCTCAGAAAGAACGGAAGCGAAAGAGAGAACGAGGGCCGGGCGGTGGCGCTCGAAGGCGCGCGCCGCGCTCGCGTGTCTCGTCGTCGTCTTCGCCGCGGCCTCCGCGTCCGCGCAGAGGGAAGTGCCCGCGACCGTCTCGGGGCGCGTGACGAACGGCGAGCGCGGGATGCCGGGCGTCGTCGTGATGCTCGTGCCGAGCGACGGCCCTCCGCGTTCGCGAACCGCCGCCCGCGCCAAGACCGACGCCGAAGGCCGCTACCGCATCACGAACGTCCCGCCGGGCCACTACCAGGCCATGCCGTTCGCGCCCGCCTACGTCGTCGAGGGCATATCGGAACATACTTACCCGCCGGGCAAGCCGCTCACGCTCTCGGCGGGCGACTCCGCCGAAGACGTTGACTTCCGCATCGAGCGCGGCGGCGTCATCACTGGCCGCGTCACGGACGCCGAAGGCAACCCGCTCATCGGCCAGCAGGTCATCATCACGACCGCCGACACCAACCCGAACACAGTCCGGCGCGTCGTCGGCATCGGCCCCATGTCAGACCCGCGCGCGCACCAGACGGACGACCGCGGCGTCTATCGAATCTACGGGCTGCCCGCGGGCCGCTACCACGTCAGCGCCGGCAGCGACACAGACAACGGCGCGATCAGCTTCGGCAGGCGCAATCTCTACCGGCGCACCTTCTACCCCGACGCGACCGACGAGTCGCAGGCGCAGGTCGTCGAGGTCAGCGCGGGCGGCGAGGCCGAGAACGTTGACATCAAGTTGGGCAGCCCCGTCAAGACCTACAGGGCTTCGGGCCGCTTCGTTGACGCGGCGACGGGACAGCCCGTGCCGAACGTCGCCTTCGGCTACGGCGTCATTGACCCGACGGGGCAGCACATAATGAACTTCGGCGGCGGCCTGCCGGCGAACGCCGACGGCGAGTTCGTCGCCGACGGACTCACGCCCGGACACTACGCCGCGTTCGTCTATCCGTTCATGTCGCCGCAGGACGCGGGCGACTTTTACAGCGACCCCGCCGTCTTCGACGTGGTTGACGCGGACGTGAAGGGGATCGTCGTCAGGGTCAAGCACGGCTCGACGATCACGGGCGTCGTCGCCGTCGAGGGGGCCGCCGACGCTTCGACCGCCGCGCGCCTCGCGGGACAGGTGCAGGTCTTCGCCCAGTACGATGGAACGAACGGCGCGCAGTCGGCCTTGTCTATGCCGGGCTACGTTCGCCCGACCCCGCCCTCGCCCGACGGAAGCTTCCGCGTAACCGGACTCAGGCCCGGCAGGGTTCAACTGATGGTGTCGGGCCAGCCCGGTCTGACGCTCTCGCGCGTCGAGATGAACGGCGCGGTCGTCACGGGCGGCATTGACGTGACCGAGGGCGCGCAATTGGGCGGCGTGCGCGTCGTGGTCAACTACGGCAACGCCGTCATCCGCGGTCAGGTCAACTACGTGAACGGCACGCTCCCGCAGGACGCGCACGTCATCGTGATCGCGCAGCGCGCGGGGAGCGATCCCGGCACGGGCGGGCGCGGCGCACAGGTTGACTCGCGCGGACGCTTCACAATCGAGGGCCTCGCCGCGGGCGAGTACGATGTGGTGGTGCACGCCTATTCCGTCAGCCTGCGCCGCCCGTTGCAGAGCGACAGGCAGCACGCGTCGCTCGCGCCCGGCGGCGACGCGACCGTCGCGCTCACGCTCGACCTGGGCGCGCAGCCCGGAGGAGTCAAACCTTGAAGACCCCGCAAGCTCTCACGCTCTCGCTCCTCGCGCTCTCACTCTTCGCCGCCCGCGGCGCGACCGAGTGCCGCGCGCAGAACCCGACGCCGACGCCCGTCGTCGTCCAACAGGTTGATGTCTTCGTCGGACAGCCGTCGGCTCAGTCCCAATCCAACACGTCCGGCGCGGGCGAAGGCGACGCACGTCGCGCGGTGACACAGCCGGCTCGGCCTCAATCCGCGGCGCAGGACGGCGCGAGCAAGCCCGCGCGCCGGACGCTCGGCAAGATCAAGGGGCGCGTCGTCGGCGACGCGGGCGAGCCTCTTTCGGGCGTCGTCGTTTTCGCGTCGTCGCGCGGGTTCGGCGCGAACTCTTACAGGTACGACACGCGAGCCAGCGCCACCTCGGACGACGAGGGCAACTTCACCATCGGCGGACTCGAAGCCGGACTCTACGCGCTGAGCGCCACGATGCCGGGCTACGTCTCGGAGTCAGACCCGATGACGGGCCGCGCCGAAGAAATCTACCGCCCCGGCGACGCGGCGACCCTCCGGCTCGTCAAGGGCGGCGTCATCACCGGCTCGGTCACGGACGCGCAGGGGCAGCCGCTCGTCGCCACGTCCGTGCGCGCCTACCGCGTGAGAGACCTCGACGGTCGCGCGACCGACGCGCCTTACAACTTCAGCCTCGACGGCAGGACGGACGACCGCGGCGTCTATCGAATCTACGGGCTGCGCCCCGGCGTCTATGTCGTCGCGGCGGGCGGCAACGCCTTCGTGTCGTTCGGCCCCGCCTCGCCCTACGGCGACGTGCCGACCTTCTACCCTGCTTCGACGCGCGACACCGCGGCGGAGGTCACGGTGCGCGCCGGGCAGGACACGGCGGGCGTTGACATACACTTCCGCGAAGACCAGCAGGGGCACCGCATCACGGGGCGCGTCGAGATGCCGAACGCGCAGGGCGAAGCCGCCGCGGGCGTCTCGCTCGTTTACGCCTCGTCGGGGATACAGGCCGGCAACGTGGTCGTCATGTCGAACTCGCCCGACCATTCGTTCTCGCTCGACGCAGTCCCCGACGGCGACTACGACGTGCAGGCGACGATGGGCAACCGCGACGGACTCGCGGGCGCTTCCGCGCCGCAGCGCGTCTCCGTGAGGGGCGGCGACGTGACCGGACTCCGGCTCTCGATCACGCCGCTCGCCTCGGTGAGCGGCACACTCGTCATCGAACCCGCGCCCGACGCCCTGCTCGCGAGCGACGCCTGCAAAGGCATTCGCGCGTCGCTCCTTCCGCAGGAGACTTTAATCAGCATCGTCCCCGACAGGCCCTCGAAGGGCGGCCCCTTCTCGCGCATCTCCGCGCTCCGCGAGTCAACGCCCGACGCGTCCGGCGCTTTTCTGCTCCGCAACCTCGAAGCCGGGCGCTACCGCCTTTCGCCGCGCCCCTTCGACGAATCGCTCTACGTCCGCTCGGTCGAGCTGCCCGCGACTTCAACCGCGACGCCTTCGACTTCGACCGCCACGACGCGAACCACGTCGGCGGCTCGCCCGGCGGCGACGGCGCAGACGCAACGCGCGAACGCGGCGGCGCGCGACCTCTTCGACCTGCGCGCGGGACAGCAACTCTCCGGCACGAGCGCACGCCTCGCCGAAGGCGCAGCCGCTCTCGCCGGCCACCTCGTCGCCGCGGAAGGCTCGGCGCTCCCGCCGCCCGCGTCGCTGCGCGTCTATCTCGTGCCCGCCGAGCGCGAGCGCGCAGACGACACGCTCCGCTTCTACGAGACCGCGCCCGCCGCGGACGGCTCCTTCACATTTAAGAACCTCGCGCCCGGACGTTACCTCGTCATCGCGCGCACGCTCGCCGACCCGACCGAATCATCGCCCCGCCCAGAGTTCTGGGACGCGGACTCGCGCTCGCGCCTCCGCCGCGACGCCGAGTCCGCCAACGTCACAATCGAGCTTCAACCCTGCCAGCGCGCGACCGACTTCGCGCTGAAGTTCCCCGCGCAGACGAAGTGAAGGCCGACGAAAAGACGAAGTGAGAGTTGACAATTAAAGCCGACGGAGTCGGCGACGGAATGTTGTAGCCCACGGCGCTGGGCCGTGGGTCAGCAGCAGGCAAAAAAATTCAAGCCCCGGAGGGGGCGGAAGAAAATACGGCGCGTGAATAACGTGCCCGAAATTCTTTCGCCCCTCCGGGGCTTCGATGTTTTTTATCTAACCTGTTCCCACGGACGGACGCCGCGGGCTACATTCTGCCGCCGCCGACGCGGCTCTGGCTAACTGTTCGCGAGCGGCTGTGCTTCAAATCTCGCGGACGACCAATCCGTCGCGCGCGAAGTTCCACCTCAGAACCTCCGCGCCCTCTTCCGCCGCGAGCGCGCGCTCGACCGACTCTTTCGCGCCCTCTTCGCAGAGGAAGGCGATGCAGCCGCCGCCGCCCGCGCCGCAGACCTTCGCGCCGACCGCGCCGCTGCGCGTCGCCGTCTCGACGAGGTGTTCCATGTAGGGCGTCGTGATGTTGGGCGCGAGCCGTTTGCGGTTCGGGTAGGCGGCGCGCATGATCTCGCCGACGCGCCCCCAGTCGGCGGCGGCGAGCGCGTGGCGCATCTCGCGCGCCGAGTCGCGAATCTTCTCGAAGAGGTCGAAGATGACGGGATCGCCCTCGATGTGCGTCTTGAACATCTCCCAGTTGTTGATGCCCGAAAGCCTCGGCTCGCCCGTGTAGCAGACGACGACGCGGCGCTCGACCTCTTCGGGGTCAACGTGAATCGCCTCGCGCTTGATGCCGTCGGCGTCGAAGTGGATGGAGTTAGCGTTGCCGTAGAACGCGCCGTAGTAGTCCTGAAAGCCCGCGGGCACGCGGATCACCTGCGTCTCGACGTTGGCGGCGATGACGATGAACTTGCTCGCCGGGTAGCGTTCGCCGACCAGGCGGTTGAGCGCGCCGATGCACGCGATGGCGAGCGAACTCGACCCGCCTAACCCCGCGCCCGCGGGGGCCGCGCTCTCGGCGATGAGATGAAAGCCCGTCTCCGGCTTGAAGAAGTGGACGAGTTTCGAGATGAGTTCGAGCCGCCCTTCGCGCGCGAGGTCTTCGATGTCTGAAAGGCGCGTCTCGAACGTGACCTTGCGGTCGCGCGATTCGAGGATGATCTGTTCGTCTTCGCGCGGCTCGATGCGGCAGCGCGCGTTTAAGGTGACGCCGAAGTTGACGGTCGTCGCGCCGGGGTGGAAGAGGTACAGAGGCCAGATGTCAATCGTCCCCCCTGCGAGGTCAACGCGCGTCGGTGCGGTGGCTTCGATAATCATGGTGACGAGTGACGAGTGATGAGTGATGAGTGATGAGTTGAAAGCCGCCGGCCCTTGACTCATCACTCATCACTCATCACTCGTCACTGCTTTTCAGTCCCTTCTGTTTGGTCGCGTCGGTGTGGCGCGAGAGCGTGTGCGGGAGTATTTCGGAAATCTCGCCACGTATCTCGTGAAACTTCTCGCCCGCGGCCTGCTCGAACTTCTGTATCGCCGCGGGGTCGGCCTGCTCGATCTTGCGCGAGAGCCAGTATTTCTCGGCGAAGTAAAGTCCCGCGATGCCGAGGCCGATGACGGCGACGACGACGGCGAGCAGGAGGTAGCTCAGGTCGCGGATGTTGCCGACGACCGTGTAGATCGCGGTGTGGAAGAAGAAGCCGACGCCGGAGAGCGCCAGCACCCACAGGAAACAACTGCCGAACGAGAGCAGCAGGAAGCGCACGTAAGGCATCTTCGCCACGCCGTAGAAGGCGCACGCGCCCCACCGCAACCCGTATGTGAACTTCGAGACGAAGATCGAGAGCGGCCCGAACTTATCCGTCAGCCGCTCGATGCGCGGTCGCGCGGCGCAGTAAAAACGGTAGCGCTTGACGCGGTGTCGGCCCGCGCGGCCCAGCCAGTACGCGACGTTATCGCTCGCCACGCCGCCGAGCGTGCCGACGACCAGCACGAGGACGTAACTGTAAGGCCCGAACGCCTGCCCGTGGGCCAGCACGCCCGCCAGCAGCAGCGTGATGTCGCCCTCCGCCATCGTCAGCATGAAGATGGCCGGAAGCCCGAACTTCCACAGCAGGTCGTTGACGGAATGAAAATCCATTATAACGAGTGATGAGTGATGAGTGATGAGTGATGAGTTAAGACCTCTTGCCTTTCACTCATCACTCATCACTCATCACTCGTCACTTCCACTCGGTGGTTTGACGACCAGCACGGGGCAGTGCGCGCGGCGCACGACCGACTCGGCGGTCGAGCCGAAGATGATGCGACCGAGTCCGGTGCGCCCGTGCGACGAGATGACGATCAGCCCGACGCCGCGCTCCTCGGCGACGCGCACGATCTCCGACGCCGGCTCGCCGTGCGTGACCAACTCCTCGACTTCCAGCCCCTCAAGCTCTTCGTCGCGGGTGAAGGCGGGAAGCTCGCGCGCCGCCGCCTCGTCCAACTGCCCGCCGAAGTCCGCGACCGGCAGAGGCTCGCCCGTCGGCGTCCAACTGACGGGCGCGACCACCGGCTCGACGACGTGCAGGCAGATGACGCGCGCGCCGAGCAGCCGCGCGAACTCCGCCGCCACTGGCGTCGCCCCGCGCGCGAACTCGCTGAAGTCCGTCGGCAGCAGTATCGTGCGAATCTCCATAAACGACGAACGGGGGATAATGAATAATGAATCAACTGCTATGAGTCAACCGCGCGGGGGATGTAAACGACGAAAGCGGCTGAGTTCTTACAAGGAGAACGCCGCGCCCGCCGTTGCCGCGTTTCATTCTACACGCAGAGTGAGTTGTTTGACAGCCCCCAGACCCTTTGCTACCATCGCGCCGAATCGCCAACAGCCCCTGTGCAGAACAGTCGTCAATCTCTTCGACGCGAAGGTTTTAAGATGGCCGCCCAGCCGCAGAACCAGCAGCAGTACGTCGGCGTCGAACTCTGCGCCGCCACGGCGCGCGCCGCGCTCGTCTCGGCTTCGGGCGAGGTCGCGGCGCGGCGCGAGGCGGCGCTCGCGGGCGAAGACCTCGCGGCCCAGATCGCGCGGCTCGTCTCCGAACTCCGCGACTCCGCGGGCGCGCGCGTCGCCGCCGTCGGCGTCGGCGTGCCCGGCCTCGTCAACCCGCGGACGGGCCGGGTCGTCATCTCATCTGACATCCCTTCCGTCGTGCGCGCAGACCTCCGCGCGGAACTCTCGAAGGCCACGGGGCTGCCCGTCGCGCTCGACAACGACGCGAACGCGGGCGCGGTCGGCGAGTACGTCGCGGGCGCGGGACGCGGCAGCCGCAATATGTTCTACGTCACGATTGGGACGGGCATCGGCGGCGCAATCATCATTGACGGAAAGCTCTGGCGCGGCGCTTCGGGCTTCGCCGGAGAGTTCGGCCACATCACGATTGACCCGGAAGGCATCGAGTGCGCGTGCGGCAACGTCGGTTGTCTGGAGACGGTCGCCTCCGCGCCCAACATCGTCCGCCGCACGCACGAGCGCCTTCTGAGGGATTCGACCTCTTCGCTCTCGCGCCTCGGACTCAACAAGAATTTCACCGCCGCCGACATCGCGCACGCCGCCAGGGACGGGGACGACTTCGCGGCGCTGATGATGGAGCGCACGGGCCGCTACATCGGCACGGGCCTGGCCGCGGTCATCAACCTCCTCAACACCGAGCGCGTCGTCCTCGGCGGCGGCGTGATGGACGCGGGCGAACTCATCATCGACCCAATCATCCGCGAAGCCCGCCGCCGCTCGTTCCAGCCCAACTTCGAGTCAACCCAAATTCTCGCCGCCACGCTCGGCCCCGACGCCACCCCCATCGGCGCGGCGCTCATCGCGCGCGACGCCGCGCAGCCGTCGGCGGGCTGACCATCCCCGGCGCCGGCGTTGATTCACGTCGGAGGTCGAAGGCCATGAAAAATATCCGCGCGACCGCGATGCTCCTGTGCCTCTTCGCGCTCCTGTGCCCGCGCGCCGCGGCGCAGGGCGTCGCCACGGGTGCGAAGCACTTTTCCGACAAGGGACTTTCGTTCGACTACCCGCCGGACTTGTCGCTCGACGACCAGAGCAAGGAGGGCGGGCAGGTGCTCGTGCTCAAGCAGGAGAAGAAGAGCGCGCAGATCATCGTCTTCTCGCGCTTCGACTCGATCAACTCGCCGGAGGAGTTCGAGGCCGCGCGCCGCGCCGTGGCGGACGCCTACGCCGACTCGATGTTCGAGGAGATGAAGAAGGAGGCACAGGTCGAGCGCACGAACGTCGAGACCCGGATCGCCGGCGCGCAGGCCAAGGGCACGCGTCTCCGCGCGACGCTCAACGGCGTGCCGGGCAACCTTGAGGTTTACTGGGTGCTGCTCGGCAAGCGTCTCGTCGTCGTCACGCTCATGGGGCCGGACGAGGAGATCGCCGAGCTTGCGGACGCGTGGGCGATGTTTCGCAGCAGCCTGCGGGTCGCGCCCGCCGCGGCCTCCAAACTAAACGCCCTCCCCGACGCCGCACGCCTCTCCCGCGCCGCCGCGCCTTTCTCTCTCGCCGCCGCGCGGCCAGCCGTTTAGTCCGCCGGAAGGGCCGAAAATCCACCCGCTCGTCCGTTAATCCGAAGCGTCGTACCCTTTTTTCGCGGGCGCGCGCGCGGGGCTTGTATTCGTGTCGCGCGGTCTGAGAAGATGCGTGAGTGATGACGGAGTTCGACATCGAAGGCGGGACGGGTTCGGGCGCGTCGCGGGCGAGCGCGGCACAGCCGTGGTGGGCGCGGCTCGCTTTCCTGTGGGGCGTGTGGACGCTGGTCGGGCTGTTCTTCGCGAGCCAGCTCTACGTCTATTTCGCGCGGACGCAGAAGGCCGTGTCGTTCGCGCGCTCGGTCGCGTGGCAGTTGGCCGCCGTTTACGTCTTCGCGCTCTCGACGCCGCTCGTGCTGTGGCTCGCGCGCCGCTTCCGCATCGAGCGCACGAACTGGCGGCGCAGCCTCGCCGTCCACCTGCTCGCGGGCACGGCCATCGCTGTCGTCTGGGCCGGGTGCCACATCGCGATTGACTCTTACTTCTCCGGCGAGCCGAGCCTGCTCGTGCCCTTCAACCTCGCGCGCAACGTCTTCGTCATGCTCGACAAGGAGCTGCTCGTCTATCTCATCATTGTCCTCATCAGCCACGCCGCCGTCTATTACCAGCGCTACCGCGAGGGCGAGCTGCGCGCGTCGCAGGCGCAACTGCAAGCCTTGAAGATGCAGCTGCACCCGCACTTCCTCTTCAACTCGCTGCACGCCGTCTCGGCGCTCGTGCACTCGAACCCGGACGCGGCGGACAAGATGATCGCGCGCCTCGGCGACTTCCTGCGGCTGACGCTCGACGCCTCGGCCACGCAGGAGGTTCCGCTCCGCCGCGAGCTTGAGTTCCTCAACTGCTACCTTGAGATCGAGCGCACGCGCTTCAACGACCGCCTGACGACGGGACTCGAAGTTGACCCGCGCGCGCTCGACTGCCGCGTGCCGAACCTGATCCTTCAGCCGCTCGTAGAGAACGCCATCCGCCACGGCGTCGCGCCGCGCTCCGCGCCCGGCCACGTCGAGGTGAGGGCCGAGCGCCGCGGCGAAGTGCTGCGGCTTGAGGTCAGCGACAACGGCGCGGGACTCGCGGGCGCGCGCTGCTCGAAGTCGCTCAACACGAAAGGCGGCGTCGGACTCTCGAACACGCGCGCGCGCCTCGAACAACTCTACGGCTCGGCCTTCCGCTTCGAGCTTGCGGACGGCCCGCGCGGCGGCGCAGTCGCCACCATCGAGATTCCCTTCCGACACTTCGACGCCGAACCCGCCGCCCGACCCGACACCGACGCGCCGGAGCTTGCGCCGCGCCCGACACGGCAAACGTCCCGCGCCTCGCGCCCGCTCTCGACGCGCGCCTGAAAATATCCTTCGACCGCGAGCATCAGGAGACTACCCGCGCCGACCTCGCGCGTGCGGTTTACCACGCGTTTTGTTATAACTCAGAGGTCAGAGGTCAGAGGTCGGAGGTCAGTATTTGCGCCTGACCCTTCGCCCGCCTTCGTCGCGGGCGATTCGCGGGCGCGAGTTTCACTGACCTCTGACCTCTAGCCTCCGACCTCTGAACGATGAACTCCGAACGCATCAGAAACTTCTCGATCATCGCGCACATTGACCACGGCAAGTCCACGCTGGCCGACCGGCTGCTGGAGTTGACGGGCGCACTCTCCGAGCGCGAGATGGAGGCCCAAGTCCTCGACGACATGGACTTGGAGCGCGAGCGCGGCATCACGATCAAGGCGCACGCCGTCCGGCTCGACTACCGCGCGCGGGACGGGCAAGCCTACGTCCTGAATTTGATTGACACGCCCGGCCACGTTGACTTCAGCTATGAAGTCTCGCGCTCGCTTTCGGCCTGCGAGGGCGCGCTGCTCGTCGTTGACGCCTCGCAGGGTGTGGAAGCGCAGACGCTCGCGAACACTTACCTCGCCATCGAGAACAATCTCGAACTCGTCCCCGTCATCAACAAGATTGACCTGCCCGGGGCCGAACCCGAAAAGGCGATGGAGCAGATCGAGCACGTCATCGGACTCGGCACGCACAACGCCGTGCTCGCCTCGGCCAAGACCGGCGCGGGCGTGCCCGACATCCTCGAAGCCGTCGTCCGCGACATCCCCGCGCCGAAGGGAGACAAGGACGCGCCGCTCAAGGCGCTCATCTTCGATTCGTGGTACGACTCCTACCGCGGCGTCATCGTCCTCTTCCGCGTCATCGACGGAACCATTCGCCCCGGCATGAAGATTCGCTTCTTCAACACGGGGCGCGACTACCAAGTGGAAACTCTCGGCGTCAACCGCCCGCGCCCGACGCCGATTGACAGCCTCTCGGTCGGCGAGGTCGGCTTCATGACGGCCTCGATCAAGACGGTCGCCGACGTTCAGATCGGCGACACGATCACCGAGGCCGCGCGACCGACGAAAGAACCCTTCCCGGGCTTTCAGGAGATCAAGCCGATGGTCTTCGCCGGACTCTACCCGGTCGAAGCGAATCAATACGAGGAACTCCGCGACGCGCTCGACAAGCTGCGTCTGAACGACGCCTCGTTCTTCTACGAGCCGGAGTCCTCGGTCGCGCTCGGCTTCGGCTTCCGCTGCGGCTTCCTCGGACTCCTGCACATGGAGATCGTGCAGGAGCGGTTAGAGCGCGAGTTCGACTTAGACCTCATCACGACCGCGCCGGGCGTCCGCTACCGCGTGACGACGACCGACGGCGAGGTGGTCGAGGTTGACTCGCCCGCGAAGATGCCCGACGCCGTCCGCATCGCCAAGATCGAGGAGCCGATCATCGAGGCGACGATCCTGACGACCGACGAGTTCCTCGGCGGCATACTCCCCTTGCTCGAAGAGAAGCGCGGCGTGCAAAAAAAATTCGAGTACATCGCCGAGAAGCGCGTGATGCTCGTCTATGACCTGCCCCTGAACGAAATCGTCCTCGACTTCTACGACCGCCTCAAATCCGTCTCGCGCGGCTACGCGTCGCTCGACTACCACCTCGCCGGCTACGTCGAGAGCGACCTCGTCAAACTCGACCTGATGGTCGCGGGCGAACCCGTGGACGCGCTCTCGATCATCGTCCACCGCGAGAACGCGCAGTCGCGAGGCCGCCTCCTCGCCGAGAAGATGCGCCAGCTCATCCCGCGCCAACTCTTCGAGGTGCCCATCCAGGCCGCCATCGGCAACAAGGTCATCGCGCGCGAGACCGTCAAGGCGCTGGGCAAGAACGTCCTCGCCAAGTGCTACGGCGGCGACATCACGCGCAAGCGCAAGCTCCTCGAAAAGCAGAAAGAGGGCAAGAAGCGCATGAAGCGCGTCGGCAAGGTCGAGATTCCGCAGGAAGCCTTCCTCGCCGTGCTGAAGGTCAACGAGTAGTCGTTGAATCGAGGGTGAAAATTATGAGCTTGACCGAGATTTGGAAAAAGTCCCGCGAACAGCTCGCTGGCAAGCAAGTTCATCAGATAATTGCTTTCGCCGGGGAAGGAAAACTACGTGATGGCAGCGTAGCGTGCTCGGAGTTCAGAGAATTTCTTTCACACGTCCCGTCAAGCGTTTTAAGCCGGTATGTTGAGGATTGTCTCAATAGTGCCTTTCCTGATTCCGGCCTAGCCTTACAGGATATAGTTAATCAAGTCGGGCGAAGGTTAGGTTTCCAAGTGGAAGATGGGCGGTATCAGGGAACAAAGTCTAATATCGGTTACGATGGTCTATGGCGCTTCCCCGACGGTCATAGCGTCGTAGTCGAAGTGAAGACGACAGATACTTTTGGCAGCGCGGACAGAATTGCGGAATATAGGAAAAAATTAGTCGGAGAGCGAGTGATTGATGAAGATCGCTCATCTATCTTGGTAGTCGTAGGCAGAGAAGACACAGGTGGGTTGGAGGCACAGATTCGCGGGTCAAGGCACGCTTGGGATATTCGGCTGATTAGCGTTGACGCACTTCTGCGCCTTATGTTGCTCAAGGAAGCTGTTGATGACCCACAGATCATCGGGCGTATATGTAACATTCTCATCCCGCGAGAATTCACACGGCTTGATGATATTATCGAGATAGTATTCTTCACTACGGAAGAGGCGAAGCAAGAGACAGAATTAGCTGAAGCAGCCACTGATGAGGCGAATTTGGAGCCTTATGAAAGAGTCGGCAAAGCTGCTCCACCTGTTGCTTTCCACGATGCTTGCGTAGAACGCTTCTCAAAACAACATAACGTTGTTTTAGTCAGGCGGTCACGTACCAGCTACACAACTCCTGACAACAAAATTGCTGTAGTATGTTTAGTCTCCAAGGCACATAAAAGACAAAACCATACTGCGTACTGGTTTGGTTTTCATCCTTATCAAAAGGAATTTTTGGAAAAGGCTGATGGTAGCTTCCTTGTGCTTGGTTGTGGGTCACAGGACAATGTTTTGTCAATTCCATTTTCGGACCTCCAAAAATGGCTTGACGATCTCTGGATAACCGTGCGGAACGACACGATGTATTGGCACCTCAATTTTCTCGTTGAGAAAGGTAAGCTCTATTTGGACAGAAAAAAGGGAAAAGGTCGCCTTGATATTACTCGTTATCGGTTGCCGGGCAATCCGACTTCAGAGCGGTAACATTGAAACCCAGCTTTTAGTAGTTGGAGGTAATTAAGATGCTGACACTTGACGACGAAGAGATCGCGCGGCTGCCGATAACGATTGACCCTGAGACGTTGAGCGGCGCTCCGGTGTTTCGCGGGACACGCGTGCCCGTCGCAGCGCTGCTCGACAACCTCGCGGCGGGACTCACGCTCGACGAGTTCCTCGACAACTTCCCAACAGTCAGCCGCGAGCAGGCCGTTCAGGTCTTAGACTTCTACAAGGAAACACTCGCGCGCCTCAGCCGTGCGGCATGAACATTCTTCTCGACGAATGCACGCCGCGCGAGGTAAAGAGACGCCTCACCGGTCATAGCGTTCACACCGTGCAGGACTTGGGCTGGTCAGGTCTGAAGAACGGGAACCTACTCGCTGCGGCGGAAGGTCTTTTCGATGTGTTAGTCACTACGGACAAGAACCTGCGGTTTCAGCAGAACCTCAAGAAGTACAGCTTCGCCGTTCTACAGTTGCCGAGCAACAAAGTTCCGGTCGTTATTGCCTTAATGCCTGAGATTGAGGCTGCGCTGGCCGTTATTAAAGCGGGAGACTTCGTCGAGATTCCATTACCATAGATTCGAGGTTGCGGCAGTAGTGTTACTTCCCATGTTAAATCCGCGCGGCGCGCGGTCGCGTAGAGTTTGACGACAAAAGTTGAATAAGACGACAGGGAGGATCATGAGATGAAGTTCCCCGCCCTTCTCTTCGCGCTGCTGCTGGCGTGCGGCGCTGTGCAAGCTCAGCACGAACAGCATTCGACGGGACACAAGGACGAGGCCGCGCTCGTCGCCGGGATGGGTACAATGCATCACCCGGTCTCGACTAGAAATGCGGAGGCGCAGAAGTTCTTCGACCAGGGCTTGAGCTTCGTCTATGCCTTCAACCACGACGAGGCCGTGCGCTCGTTCAAGCGCGCCGCAGACCTCGACCCCGACCTCGCGATGGCCTTCTGGGGCGTCGCCTACGCGCTCGGCCCGAACATCAATCTCGACGTTGACCCCGAACGCGAGATCGCCGCCTACAACGCCGTCGAGCGCGCGCGCACGCTCGAAGCGAAGGCCACGCCCGCCGAGCGCGACTACATCGAGGCTCTCGCCCGAAGGTACACGAACGACCCGGCGGCGACGCCCGACACGCTGCACAAGCTCTCCGCTGATTTCAGCGCGGCGATGGGCGCGCTCTCGAAGAAGTACCCGAACGACCTCGACGCCGCGGTGCTCTACGCCGAGAGCATGATGGACTTGCACCCGTGGCAACTGTGGAAAGCGGACGGCACGCCGAACGAGGGCACGCCTGAGATCGTCTCGACGCTCGAATCAGTGCTGAAGCGCGACCCGAACCACGTCGGCGCGATTCACTACTACATCCACGCGGTCGAAGCCTCGCCGCACCCGGAGCGCGCGCTTCCCTACGCCGCGAAGCTCGGACGACTGATGCCCGCCGCCGGCCACATCGTCCACATGCCCGCGCACATCTACGAGCGCACGGGCGACTACGCGGCTGCGGCGCAAAGCAACGAGGACGCCGCCGCCGCCGACCGCGCTTACATCAAGACGGGCGGCGCGGGCGGCCTCTACCCGCTGATGTACTACAGCCACAACCTTCACTTCCTCACCATCGCGTACAGCATGGAGGGGCGCTTCGCCGACTCGATGCGCGCGGCGCGGCAGCTCGGAGCGAACGTTGACCCGCACGTCAAAGAGATGCCGATGCTCGAAGCCTTCGACGCGGTCGTCCCGCTCCTGCTCGTCCGCTTCCGGCGATGGGACGACGTTCTGAAGCTGCCCGAACCTCCGGCCTCGCTGCCCGCGACGCACTCGGTCTGGCTCTGGTCGCGCGGCGTGGCGCTGGCCGCGACGGGAAAGACCGACGACGCGGAGGCGGCGTACAAAAACCTCGTCGCCGCCGAGCGCGCGACTCCGGCGGACGCGATGGACGGACTCAACCCCGTGACGAGCATCCTCAAGGTCGCGGACGGCGTGCTCGCCGCGCGCGTCGCCGCGGCGCGAGGCGACAACGCCAAGGCGGTCGAGCTTTTGAACGCGGCGGTCGCGGCGGAAGACGCGCTCTCATACGACGAGCCGCCCGCGTGGTTTCTGCCCACGCGCGAGTCGCTCGGCGGACTCTTGCTGCGCGAGGGCAAGGCGTCGGAGGCCGAGGCAGTCTTCCGCGCCGACCTCGAACGAAATCGCCTGAGCGGTCGCTCGCTCTTCGGACTCTGGAAGGCTCTCGAAGCGCAGCACAAGACGCGCGAGGCCGCCGCCGCGCGCCGACAGTTCGAGGCCGCGTGGAAGAACGCCGACACGCAACTGCGCGTCGAAGATTTATAAACTTCAAAGCAGCAGGCTCGAAACATGAAACGTTGGCTCGCACTGATTCTGCTCATCCCGCTGACGCTCGCGCTCGTCGTCGTGCCGGTCTTGCTCATTCAGCCGTTCAAGCCGCAGACGGCGCGCGCGCTCGAAGTCGGCTACGAGATTCGCAGGTTCGCGCCGTGGCTGACGATTCTTTTGACGATTGCGAGTCTCGCGCTCGTCGTGAGGACGTGGCGAGACTCGCGCCGCTGGTGGGCGAAGGCGCTCGCCGTCGTGCTGTTCGTTCCGGTCGCCGCGTCGGTCTGGCTCGCGCGGCAGAACGTTTACGAGGTGATGTTCAACCCGCTCGCCGGCGCGTCATACGCGCCCGCCGACAAGGTTGACTTTATCAACGACGACGACATGGTGCTCGCCGTCGAGCGGGGCGGCGAGCGCGTCGCGTATCCGGTGCGGCTGATGGCCTATCATCACATCGTCGCCGACACAGTGGGAGGAATGCCGCTCGCGGCCACTTATTGAACGCTCTGTCACACCGGTCTGGTGTGGGAGACGACTGTGGACGGGCGGGTGCTGCACTTTCACCTCGCGGGCATCAACAACCAGAACTTCATCATGAGCGACGAGGAGACAGGCTCGTGGTGGCAGCAGATCACGGGCGAGTGTGTCCTCGGCCCGCTCAAAGGGCGCAGGCTCAAGCTCTCTGACTTCGACGAGCTGACCTTCGCCGAGTGGAAGCGCGAGGGCGCGGGCGGTCGTGTGCTGCGGCCCGACCCGCGCATCGCCGCCGCGGGAGAGTACGAGACGCCGGACTGGGAGCAGAAGATGCAGCGCGTCCGCGTCGCGACGATGCTCGCCGACCCGGACGAGACGCTTTCCGCGCGCACGCTCCTCGTCGGCGTCGAGACCGGCGGCGCGTCGAAGGCTTACCCGTTCGACGCGCTCGCGCGCCAGAACCCCGTGATTGACAACGTCGGCGCGACGCCCGTCCTCGTCCTCCTCGCCGAAGACGGCAAGAGCGTCCGCGTCTTCGACCGACGCCTCGACGGTCGCGCGCTCGAATTCTTCCGCAGGCAGGACTCGCCCGCGCTCTTCGACTCCGAGACCGGAAGCCAGTGGGACTTCAATGGAGTTGCGGCCTCCGGCCCGCTCGCCGGTCGAAGGCTTGAGAAGCTTGCATCGCTTAAAGACTACTGGTTCGACTGGAAGACCTATCACCCGAACACGGGCGTCTATCTTCTCGGCGAACAATGAGACGATTGCGGGTTGATGAGTTGCCGCTGGCTTTAGCTGGTGGTGTGGAGTCGAACGAAATGTCAAGGGCTTTAGCCCAGTGAGCATTTTGGCTAAAGCCAGGAAGATTTTTCTTACCCTTCATCCGCTAGCTGAAGCTAGCGGCAACTTATCAATCCGCCGCTCCGCAATCCCAACTAGCCAACCTCCCGCCGATGCCTTAAACTCGACCGTCATTTGAATCAAGTGCTCCGGCCAGTCCTCAGACACTTTCGCAGACGGAGGTTTCTTCGATGGCTGTACTCGTCAGGTTCGTGAAGATCATGATCTTCACGGCGTTTCTCGCCGTGCTCGGCCCCGTGCTCATCTTCGCCGTCATCATGCTGACGAGTCCGGGCGCGCACCTCAGCCCGGACGTGAGCCGCGACGAGCTTGTCAGCAAGCTCTCCGGCGCGTTCGCGATGTGGTTCGGCGTGATGTTCTTCCTCGGCTTCATCACGTTCGTCGCGGGCCTGCCGAAGAGGTTTTCCGTCCGCTTCGACAACCGCGACGCGTTTCTCGCGCGCCTCGACGCGGCGGCCAGAAGCGTCCGCTACCGCCCGCGCGGGAGCGACGGCGAACGCCTCGTCTTCAGGCCGCCGTTCTACGCGCTGCTCGCCGAGAAGATGACCGCGACGGTCGGCGCGGGCGAAGCCGAGATCAGCGCGCCGGCGGGGCTTCGGAAGAAGTTGGAGAAGAAGCTGTCTTGAGTCCGAAGGAATCTAACAGGGCTGGACAGGACAAGAGATTTTAGATTTTAGATTAAGCGCGTGGCGAGAGTCGAGCTTTCCAAATAAACCGCTCATTCTCGCTTGCTCATCAATCTAAAATCCAAAATCTAAAATCGCCCGGGGAACGAGATGCACGTCACAAGGGTCGAACTGGAAAACGTAAAGTCTTACGGCGACGGCGAGCGGCGCGGCGACTTCCCGTTCGGGCGCGGCACGACCGCGATTGTCGGGCCGAACGGCGCGGGCAAGACGACGATACTCGAAGCCATCGCGTGGGCGCTCTTCGACGTGCTCGACTACAGTAAGGAAGACTTCCTCCGCCGCGGCGCGAAGCGCGGCTCGGTGCGCGTCACCTTCCAGAGTGACTTGGACGAACGCCTCTACACCGTCTATCGCGACACGGGCACGGGCTATTACGTTTACGACCCGGAGCTTCGCATGAAGCTCGCGTCAGGCAAGGCCGACGTTCGCAAGTGGCTCGACCAGCACCTCGGCATCGAGCCGGGCACAGACCTGCGCGCGCTCTTCCGCTCGGCCATCGGAGTGCCGCAAGGTCTGTTCACGACAGACTTCCTGCGCTCGCCGCGCGAACGCAAGGACGCCTTCGACCGTCTGCTCAAAGTCGAAGAGTACCGCGACAGCGCCGACCGCCTGCGCGACACCGTCAACCTAATCAACGAGCGCACGGCGGAAGCGCGCGGTCGCATCGCCGGGGCCGAGGCGCAACTCGCGCGCTACGACGCGACGGTCGAAGAACACAAGACGGCCCGCACGCGCGTCGAGGAGTTGAGCGAAGCGCTCGCCGGATTCGAGCGCGAGGCCGAGGCGCGCGCGCGCGCCCTCGAAGAACTGGGCGAGGCGGAGCGTCGGATGAGCGAGGCGCGCGCACTCGCCGAACGGCTCGCGGTCGAGCGCGAGTCCGCCGAGCGGCGGCTGCTTGACCTGCAAGGCGACCTCGAAGCCGCGCGCCGCGCGGCAGAGCGCCAGCGCGCGACCGAAAGCGACTACCGCGTGCATCTCGAAGCGTTGGATACGCTGCGCGCTCTCGAATCAGAACGAGACGAGCGCGAGCGCCTGCGCGCCGAAGTCTCGGAATCGGCTCGCATGATCGCTTCGTCTGAGTCGGACGTGCGCCGCTCGGACGACGCGCTCGAAAGGGCGCGCGCCGCGCGCGCGTCGCTCGGTAAGATCGAAGGTGAGTTGGCGGCGCAGGAAGAGCTTGAGCGCGAACGCGAACGCCTGCGCGACCTGCTCGCACAGGCGCGGGCCGCGGCGGAGCGGCTGTCGCGGCTCGACGCCGAGTTGGGCGCGCTCCGCCGCGCGCACTCCGAGACCTCGAAGCGCGTCCACGCGGCTGAGCACCTGGCGGGAGCGCAGGAGCGGGCGGAGAAGTTGGAGAGCGAGCGGCTCGGCGTCGAAACACGTTTGAGCAATGTCGAGAAGGCGTTGACCGCGCGCAAGCATTTGACGAGCCAGCGGCGCGAGGCCGTGCGCGAGGCCGAACGTCTGAGAAAGAGCGTCACGACTCTGGAGCGCGAGGCGCGCGAATTCGAGCAGTCGGCTGCGGCTGCGGCTCGTCTGCCGGAATTCGAAGAGCGCGAGCGCGAGTTGACGAATCAGGCGGCGGCGCTGCGAGCCTCGATTGATCGTGACGAGCGTTCGAGCGCGAAGGCGAAGGGCGGCGTCTGCCCGATTCTCCAAGAGCCTTGCAAGAATCTCGCGGAGGAAGGCCGAACATTCGAGGACTTCTTCGGCGAGCAGTTGAAGGCGAACCGCACGCGACTCGCCGCGGTCGAGCGCGAGGCCGCGCGCGTCGTGCGTGACGTTCGCGCCGCCCGCGAAGCCGAGAAGGCCGCCGCGCGTTTCGAGACGACGCGCACGCGGCTCGCGCACGAGCGCGAACTTTTGGCTGAGCGCGAGTCGGCGCTCGCGCGCGTTGACGAAGAGTTGGCCGCGCACGCGGACGCGAGCGAAGAGTTGAAGGACGAGTTGCAGGCGGAACTCCTCGGCATTGACGCCGCGTTGCGCGCGGCGCGCGAGGACGCTTTGCAGTACGCGAAGGTCGAGGAGCTGCGCGCGCGGCTGCGCGAGATCGAGGAAGAGGGCAAGGCGAAGAAGGAAGACCGCGAACAGGTCGCCGCCGCGGCGAACGCCGAGGCGAGTCTGAACGAAGACATGGCGGGCGTCGAGCGCCGCCTGCGCGAACTGAAAGACCCGCGCGCGCGCGCTGCGGCGCTGCGGCTCGAAGCCGAACGCGAGCCGGAGGTTCTTCGGGAGTTGCAGGGCGCGCGCGACGCGCTCGAAGCTTTGCGGAAAGCTTCGGGCGCGTTGGAGAAGCGGCTGAAGAAGTTTGAGAGTCTGGACGCGCGCTGGGCCGAGGCTTCCGCGCGGCGCGAGCAAACGACGCAGGCGCACCGCGAGTACGTCGAGTCGGAATCGCTCGCGCGCACACTGCCCGAACGCGAGCGCGCGGCGAAGGAGGCCGAGGAACGCGCGGCGCGGGCGGCGAAGGATTCGGACGCGGCGCGCGCCGAGCACGAGCGCGCCGCCGCACTTTACGACCGCGAGCGACACCTGAGCGAGCAGGCCGCGCTCGTCGTCGCGGGGCAGCGAATCGCGGACACGTCCGCACGGCTCGAAGCGGCGCGCGAACGTGAAGAACAACTCTCGGCGGAGGTCGCGCGGCTCGACGAGGTTCGCGAGTCAATGCGCGAAGAGTTCCGAGCGAAGGAGCGATTGGAGGAGCTGTTCGCCGCGACCGACTTCATCCGCGACACGCTGCGTAAGGCCGGGCCGCTCGTCACCGAGAGTTACCTCTACAACATCTCGATTGACGCGAACCTTCTCTTCCGCGAGATCACGGGCGAGGGCGGGCGCGCTCTGCGCTGGTCGAGGGACTACGACATCCTCCTCGAAGAAGGCGGGCACGAGCGCTCGTTCGCGAACCTTTCGGGCGGCGAGCAGATGGTCGCGGCGCTCTCCGTCCGCCTCGCGCTTCTCAAACAACTCTCCGACATCCGCGTCGCCTTCTTCGACGAGCCGACCGTCAACATGGACGCCGAGCGGCGCGAAAGGTTGGCGCAGCAGATCGGTCAGGTGCGCGACTTCGACCAACTCTTCGTCATCTCGCACGACGACACCTTCGAGCAATCGGTTGACCACGTCGTCACCGTCGCGCGCGAGGTTGTGGAAGAGGTGGCGTAAGAGAAGTGATGAGTGACGAGTGATGAGTGATGAGTTGCGAAGGCGAAAGTTGAATGGCGAAAGATAAGAAGGCTGGCGGCGAGAAAAAGCGAGGCGGTGAAGAGCACGCTTTAACTCAACACTCAACACTCAACACTCATCTCTTAAAAGAGGTTCTCATCTACTGCGACGGCTCAAGCCTCGGCAACGGTCGCGGCGAGACGCGCGCGGCGGCGGTCGCGCTGTTGGGGTTCCGCGGCGTGTGGCGCGCGTTCGGGCTGTATTTGGGGAACGCGACGAACCAGCAGGCGGAGGTCGCCGCCGCCGCGCTCGGACTCGAACAACTGCGCGAGCCTTGCCGCGTGCGCGTGATGACCGACTCGCGCTACGTCGTCGAGACGATGGCGGGACGCTTCCGGCGCAAGTCGAACCACGAGTGGTGGGCGCGGCTCGACCGCGCCGCCGCCCGTCACGAGATCGAGTGGGAGTGGGTCAAGGGCCACGCCGGCCACGTCGCACAGGAAGCCGTTGACCGCGCCGCGCGCAAGATCGCCTCGCTCGGTCGTGCCGACGGCGAAGTGCTGAGCGAGGCCGCCGCGTCGGTCGCCGAAAGAGCAAGCGGCTGAAGTGGTGCTGTAGAGTGGCGCAGGTTTTGATGACCTTCTGAATGTGGGATACACTCCCGGCATGGACATCAAGGAGATTGAATCCGCCGTCGCCCGACTCACCCCGTCGGACTTGGCCGCCTTCGCCGAGTGGTTCGAGGAGTTTCAGGCGCGGGCCTGGGACAAGCAGATTGAGCAAGACGCGAGAGCCGGTCGTCTTGATGCGCTGATTAAAGAGGCCGAGCAAGATTTTGAACGGGGACAATGTGAGCCGCTGTGAAGCATTTCGCCTCCCCGCAATTCTGGCGTCTCTACCGCCAACTCCCCGCCGACGTGCGCGACTTTGCTGATAAAAATTTCCAACTGCTCAAGGCCGACCCAAGGCATCACCAAAAAGTTTCAGGAGACACATGAGCCATGAGCAAAGCGGATGCACACATTGATGATGCAGTCGTAGCCATCTGTATCAACGGGTCTTACGACGATGAAAGAAACAGGCGTAACATATACAAGTGCACTAGAGGAACATGGAAGCTGAGTAAAGACCGTGCTAGCAAGGCTCGTTATGCGCTTGGTGTTTATCGCGGAATGATTCTAGAAGTTTATGAGATAGACGAATGGTTTAATGCCGGCACTACACCAGATTCTTTTGGTCCCGCCGAAGGTCGCTATGAGTTCATCGGCAAAGTAGCGCCGGACGAAATTCGGGACAGGTACGTTGGCAAACGTCTGCCGGAACGGTTTCATGGAAATCCTATTCGTTACTACAATTGTTAGCCCCTGCCGACGAGTCGAGGATGAAAGTTCGTGAGATTCTAAAGTTGCTTAAAGACGATGGCTGGTATTTGGTCGTTACAGAGGGCAGTCATCGTCAGTTCAAGCATCCGAACAAGCCGGGGCGCGTCACCGTCTCCGGCCATCCGCGCGACGACATTCATCCGAAGACTTTGAAAAGCATCTTGATGCAGGCAGGGCTGACGAAGTAAGGAGTTACCAACCATGCGTTACGCGGTGATTATCGAAAAGGGCGAGCGGAACTTTTCGGCCTACGTACCCGACCTGCCAGGGTGCGTCGCCACGGGGAAGAGTCTCGACGAAGTGAAGCGACGCATGAGTGAAGCAGTCGAGTTGCACCTGCGCGGGATGCGCGAGGACGGATTACCGATTCCAGAGCCTACGAGTCTAGCCGATTACGTCGAGGCTGCTTAGAAGCCGCTTAGCAGTCTGCCACGACTGTCGCCGCCAAACCTATTCCGACCGTTAGCCAAGCAGACAGCCAAAGGCTAAAATCTCCTACCCGACTGCATCGCACTTTACGGATGAGTGCCGACGTTTCATCAACGGCGCGTGTGCGCGCGTGGCTCGTGTGCCTCGCGTGTGTGTTCGCGTGCGCGTTTGTCGTCGCGGCGCAGCAGGCGGACAGGGCTTGGGTGTGGGAGAACCCTCTGCCGCAGGGGAATGCGATCTACGCGGTGCGGTTTGCGGCGGACAAGACGACGGGCTGGGCCGTGGGCGCGGACGGCGTGATACTTCGCACGACCGACGGCGGCTTTCGCTGGCAGGAGCAGCACGTACAGTCGAACGCGCCGCTCTACGGCTTGTTCGTGCGTGACGCAAGGCACGCGGTCGCGGTCGGCGCGCGCGGACTCGCGCTCACCACGGCGGACGGCGGTCGCCGCTGGGTCATTCACCAGACGGGCGACAAGGATCACCCGAATCATCTGTTCAGCGTCGCCTTCGCGCCGGACGCTTTGCACGGCTGGGCCGTCGGAAGTTACGGCGAGATCGAGAAGACGACGGACGGCGGGACGGCGTGGGCGCGGCAGGCTTCGGGCGTGAAGGCGCATCTCTTCTCCGTCTCGTTCGCCGACGCGACGAACGGCGTAGCCGCGGGCGACAACGGAACCATAGTCGTCACGCACGACGGCGGCGCGACGTGGGCCGCGCGCTCCGTGAAGTCCGACCTGCCTTTCACTTCCGTTTCGTTCGCAGGCTCTTCGCGCAAGGCCGTCGCCGTCGGCTTGGGCGGCACGATTTACCGCACGGACGACGGCGGCGAGACGTGGACGAACGTCGAGACGATCTTGAAGACCGACCTGCTCTCGGTCTTCTTCGCGGACGAGCGGCACGGGTGGGTGACGGGCGACGAGGGGCAGATTCTGACGACGGGCGACGGCGGCACGACGTGGCTGCCCGTCAGCGTCAAGACGAGTCCGCGCCTCGCCGCCGTTTACTTCGTTGACCAGAACACGGGCTGGGCCGCGGGGCGCGACGGCCTGATTCTTCGCACCGACGACGGCGGCGTCGAGTGGCGTCGTCTGACCGAGGGCGGGCGCGACGACCTCGCCGACATCTTCTTCCTCGACGGCGAGCACGGCTGGGCGGTCGGCTCGCGCGGGCGCATTCTCTACACCTCTTCGGGCGGCAAGCGTTGGACGCTGCGGATTTCGGGGACGACGAACAGGCTGTTCGGGGTCTTCTTCGCGGACGAGGCGGACGGCTTCGTCGTCGGCGAGAAGGGCACGCTCCTGCGCTCGACGAGCGGCGGATTAACTTGGGAGAAGGTCGCGATTGACACCGAGGAAGACCTGTTCGGCGTCTGCTTCTTCGACAGGCAGCACGGACTCGCGGTCGGCGCGCGCGGTCGGATTTTGAAGACTGACGACGGCGGCGAGACCTGGGCCTTGCGCCCGCCGGTCACGCAGAACTGGTTGGAGGCGGTCGCGTTCGCCGACGCGAAGACGGCGGTCGCCGTCGGCTCGAACGGCACGATGCTGCGTTCTGAAGACGGCGGCGAGACCTGGGGGCGCGTCGAACTCAACGCGAAAGAGTGGCTCTACGGCGTCGCGTTCACGCAGGGCGGTCGCGGCTACGTCGTCGGCGAGCGCGGAATCATTCTTCGCACGGACGACGGCGGGAAGAGTTGGAAGGATCAGGAGTCGGGCGTCAGGGTCAACCTCTATTCGGTCGCCGCCGCGGCGCGCGACGACGTGATCGTCGCGGGCGAGGGCGGCATCGTGATGCAGACGCGAAACGGCGGCGAGACCTGGGACACCGTGCCGACGGTGACGAGCGCGGCGCTCTTCGGCGCGGCCTACCGCGGCGGCTCGGACGCTTGGGTCGCGGGCCGCGGCGGCGCGATTCTTAAACGCGCCGACTCGGTCGCGACGGTCAAAGTCCCGCACCCGCGAGTCCCGCCCGCTCTGCGCGGCACGCCGCCCAAGATCAAGCCGCAGGATCAGGTCGAGCCGCTCGCGCCGATAATCGAGGACGACATTCCGCCCGCGACGCCCCCGACTCTCAAGCCCGCGGCGAAGCCTTGAAGGGAAGGCAAAAGTAAAAAGGTAAAAGGCAAAAGTGAAGAAGGCAGGCAACTGCCTTCTTCACTTTTGCCTTTTACCTTTTTACTTTTGCGTCAGCGGACGGGGTGCTCTTTGGCGTAGCTGTAGGCGAAGTAGGCGGCGATGATGTGGACGATCCAGCCGAGCATGCCCGCCGTGCCGATCCATGACACGCCCGTGAGCAAGAGCCAGAGTATGCCGCTGATGATTTGACCGTTGTAAATCTGTCCGAGGCCGGGAATCAGGAGACTGAGAATGCCTGCCAGGAATGGTTCGCGCATCTTTCTAGTTACCTCCGCCGAGGCTATACGCCCGACCGCGAGCGTTTGTTCGGCGCGATGAATTCATGTGCGTTCACTGTTGCGCGTTGTCGGTGCGGCGCACTTCGACGATCTCGGCGCGGAAGGTCTTGAGCATTTTCTGCACGACGGGGTTCGACTCGGCGCGCTCGCGCATGAGCCTCTGCTCGCGCCGCGCCTCGTCTTCGGCCTTCAGTGCTTCGTCCCCGGCGTCGCCCGGCGCTCTCATCTGGACGCTGAGGCCGACGCCGCGTCCGAGAACTTCGCAGCAGACTTCGCGCAGGAGTTTCTGGTTCTCGGCCTTCCGCAGAGTGTCGTAGAGGTGTTTGGCTTCGGGCGTGAACTCGACGCGCACGTCGTCGTCTTCGATGTTGATTCTTCTCGCGCCTTCGAGCGCGACGGCGAGCAGAGGCTTGCCGCGGTCTTCGAGTCCGCGCTTGATCCTTCCCGCGCTGTCGAGCGGCTCGTCCGCGCCGCGGTCAAACGCCTGCGCGGCAGCAGCGCCGCCCGCGACGGGCGTGAGCGCGACGGGCTGGCCGATTCTGTCTTCGCCCGCGCGTGCCTCTTCGACGAACGGGCGCGGCGGGCCGAAGCCGTCGGCGTTCGCGAACACGGCTCGTCCGCCGTCCGCCGTCGCGGGTTCCGAATCGGAGAGCGCGAAAGGCGCGTCGGCTGCGCGTGAGGCCGCGCCGGTTGAGAAAGAAGGCGCGCCGCCCGACGACTGCGACGTTTGCGAGGACGGCGTGACGAGCTTCAGGTTCGGAGACGCGCCCGTGCGCGAGTTGTCGTTCGACGATGTCGAGTTGAAATTCGACGACGGCGAGTTAGAGCTTGGAGTCTGTGCGTGCGCTTCCGCCTGCGGCTGTGAGAATGACGACGCGCCGCCGCTCCCGCCTGCGACGCCGCGGCGTGGCGGAAGGCCCGCGGGCG
This sequence comes from Pyrinomonadaceae bacterium, assembly GCA_035652995.1. Taxonomy (GTDB): domain Bacteria; phylum Acidobacteriota; class Blastocatellia; order Pyrinomonadales; family Pyrinomonadaceae; genus QHXN01. Next base: position 3,477 of record DASRCS010000177.1, on the reverse strand, counting down.
ATGCGGGCGCGCTCGGCGTCCCCGCGCCGCCCGCCGGAGCGCGGCCAGTCCGCAGCGCCTCTTCGAGCGCGGCGAGGCGTTCGACGATCTGCCCGAGCGGCGCGAGACGGCGCATCTCGACGAGCTTGACGAGTCCGACTTCGAGTTGGTAGCGCGGGTGCGCGCCCTCGCGCAGTTGGTTCTCGGTCTCGGTCAGGCTGTGGAAGAAGCGAACGATGTCGGACTCGGAGAACTCGCGCGCCTGAGCTTGAAGTTCGCGCCGTTCGGCCTCGGTCGCGTCGGCGAGAGCGGAGTCGCCCGCGACCTTCGCGACGAGCAGGTCGCGCAGGTGCGCGAGCAGGTCGCGGCAGAAGTTCCGAAGGTCGTGGCCGCGCGCGCTCAACTCCTCGACGACGGCGAGCACTTCGGCAGGCTTCTCCTCTGCGACGGCGCGCACCGTCCGCGCGAGCATCTCCGAGCCGGCGATGCCGAGCGCGGCCTCAACGTCCGACGCTTCAATTTTGCCTTCGCTGAAACTGATGACCTGGTCGAAGGCCGACTGCGCGTCGCGCATCGAGCCTTCGCCCGCGCGCGCTATCTCGCGCAGAGCCTCGTCCGAAACTTTTATCTTCTCGGCGTCGGCGATGAAGCGCAGTCGCTCGGCGATCTTCGCCGTCGCGATGGTGCGGAACTCGAACTGCTGGCTGCGCGAGAGGATCGTTTCGGGAACCTTGTGCGGGTGCGTCGTCGCCATGATGAAGAGGACGCGGGGCGGCGGCTCTTCCAGAGTCTTCAGCAGAGCGTTGAAGGCCGCGACCGAGAGCATGTGCACCTCGTCAATGATGAAGACCTTGTAGCGGTCGCGCGCTGGCCGCGTGCCGACGGTGTTGATGATCGCGTCGCGCACGTTGTCAACGCCCGTGTTCGACGCGGCGTCAATTTCGAGCACGTCAATTGAGCGACCCTCGGCAATCTCGCGGCACGAGGGGCAGGCTTCGGGGTCTGTCGTGCGGCAGGGCGTGGGCGTCGGGCGGTCTGACTTGTGGCAGTTGACGGCCTTCGCCAAGAGGCGCGCGGTCGTGGTCTTGCCGACGCCGCGCGCGCCGGAGAAGAGGTAGGCGTGGTGCAGGCGCTCGTGCTCGACCGCGTTGCGCAGAGTCCGTGTGATGTGCTCCTGCCCCGTGACCTCTTCGAAGGTCTGTGGTCGCCACTTGCGCGCGATTACCTGGTAAGTCATTTGAAAGCTGTTAGCGATTAGCTGTCGGCTGTTAGCTCTTGTCTTCCGCGCCGTCCCGCGTCGTCTTCTCCATCAACTCGATGCGGTTGCCGAAGGGGTCGAAGAGGGAGAAGCGCGCGATGCCGGGAAGCCGCGGCTCGCTTCTGGTGCGGACGCCGTTCTGTTCGAGGAAGGCCCTGACCTCTTCGACGCGCTCGACCTCGAAGGCCGGGTGGCGCTTCGACGGCGCGACCGCGTCTTCGACGCCGACGTGGAGTTGAACGTCGGCGACCGAGTACCACATGCCGCCGTTCTCGCGCAGCTCCGCGGGCTTCTCAATCTCTTGGAGTCCGAGCAGGCCGCCGTAAAACTCGCGCGCCTCCGCCTCCGCGCCGCGCGGGATGCAGACCTGCACGTGGTCGAGACGTTTGAAGTTGATCTTCACGGCAAAGAGAAAGAGAGTCGCCGCGCGTGCGCGTCGGCCCGCCCGTGACTCGCGCGCGACGTTGGATTTTGCTCCAACGCGGCGCGCTTCGGCAAGCCCTTTGCCCGCGGCAACTCTCTTCGAGATGGGCCAGGCTCCAGACCGACCCGCAACACACGCCGCCGCCGCTACCGTTGCTCCGTTCCCGGCCTGGCGGGGTTCGCGGGGCAAGCGTTGTGCGGAGCCTGAAGCCTGATAAGTTTTCAAGAAGCTTTCGGCGTTCAGCACTCAGCTTTCAGCTCACTGCTGTTCTCGCTTTTATCCGCCCGCTTCGTCTTAGACTTTAACCTCTGGCCGCGCGCCGCGCAACCGGCGGCACGGACGCGCGAACTCAGACTCGCGGGCGGCATCGTCGAGAATTGAGTCTGCGCCGACAGACGTTCGAGGCGCGCGGCATCAAGTGCCGTTGAAGGCCGCGCGCATCCGCCGCAAGTTCGCGCCGGGGAACTTGCCCGCGGCTTTGACACGCGCGAGCGTCTGTTGCGCCTCGGCCAGCGTGCGCCCCGCATAGACGGCCATGAACTGCTGGTCTTGCGCGACGTTCGTGTAGTAGAGGTCGCCGGGGTCGGAGCAGCGCGAGGCGAAGACCTTGTTGTGCGGGAAGAGCGCCTGCGCTTCGAGACGGTCGGCTTCGGGGACGAAGATTTGGCAGTCGCCGCCCTTGCTCGGGTCGCGGACGCTCTTGAGGATGACGGCGTAGAACAACTCCGACTCGTAGATCACCGCGTTCGCCGGAATGCGGAACGGCAGTTGGTACGGCTGGAACTCGACGCTCGTCCGGCACGCGACGGTCGGGTCGGGACAGAGCACGCCGTCTCGCGCCTTCGTGCGACGCTGCGCCGTGGCGGACACTCCGCACGCGAGCAGCGTCAGGGCAACGAACAGGAGATTGAATTTTCGCATTTGGTTTTAATAGACCTCCGGATTGCGGAATGCGGATTTCGGATTGCGGATTGGAAGAAAGCTCTGCTCTCATCAATCCGCAATCCGAAATCCGCATTCCGCAATCGGCACCCCGGCACTCCCGCAAGAGGTATTGGTCACACCGCCGCCGAGACCGCTTTCTCGCCGACGACGGGCGGCTCCGCGACCTCCTCGCTCGACATCCAGGCGTAGCACGCGCCGGCCAGAACCGCGCCGACGATGGGTGCGACCCAGAACAGCCAGAGCTGCGAAAGCGCCCACCCGCCCGCGAAGATTGCCGGGCCGGTCGAGCGCGCCGGGTTGACCGACGTGTTCGTCACCGGAATCGAGATCAGGTGGATGAGCGTCAGCCCGAGTCCGATGGCAATCGGCGCGAAGCCCTGCGGCGCGCGCGTGTGCGTCGAGCCGAGGATGACGATCAGGAAGAAGAACGTCATCACGATTTCCGTCACCAGGCAGGCGGCCAGCGTGTATCCGCCCGGCGAGTGCTCGGCGAAGCCGTTGGAGGCGAAGCCGGACGCGAGACTGAACTTCGCGTTGCCGCTCGCGATGACGTACAAAATCCCTGCGCCCGCAATCGCGCCTACGACCTGCGCGATTATGTAGGGCAGGATTTGCGACGCGGGGAAACGTTTGCCGGCCCACAGGCCGACAGTCACCGCCGGGTTCAGGTGACAACCCGAAATGTGTCCGACGGCGTAAGCCATCGTCAAAACCGTCAGGCCGAAGGCCAGCGCGACCCCCGCAAATCCGATCCCAAGGTTGGGGAAAGCCGCGGCCAGAACCGCGCTGCCGCAACCGCCCAGAACCAGCCAGAGTGTTCCGATGAACTCCGCCGAAAGCTTCTTCGCGAGCGACATAAGACACCTCCTCT
>DASRCS010000176.1:0-5880 GCA_035652995.1 Pyrinomonadaceae bacterium | reverse complement strand
GTCGGGCAGGCGCACGTCGTCGTTGTGCCATTCGGGGACGCCGGTCTTCGGGTCGCCGAGCGTGATCTTGACGCCCTCAGCGTAGTTGACCTGAATGCTTCCGCCGAGCTTCGCCTTGATGCCGTCAAGGATGCTGACGGTATGCGAGGGCGTGCCGCTGTACTCGCCGAGGTCTGCGCGCGCGGCGTCGGGGCCGATGACGGCGATGGAGTGAATCTTCGTGCGGTCGAGCGGGACGACGTTGCCCTCGTTCTTCAAAAGCACGATTGCCTCGCGCGCGGCCTTCAGCGCGAGCGCGCGGTGCTCGGCGGACTCGTTCGTGCGCGCGGCCTCGTCGGGGTCAACGTAAGGGTTCTCGAAGAGGCCGAGCAGGAACTTGCCGCGCAGGATGCGCGACGCTGCCCTGTCAATCGCCGCTTCGGAGATGCGCCCGTCCCTGACTTGTTGGACGAGCGTGCCGTAGCACTCGATGTATGGAAGCTCCATGTCAACGCCGGTGTTCATCGCGCGGCGCGCGGCCTCGGTGCAGTCGGCGGCGACGTGGTGGCGGCGGATCAACTCCGCGATGCCGAAGTAATCCGAAGAGGTGTAGCCGTCAAAGCCCCACTCCTCGCGCAGCACATTCTGGATGAGCCAGCGGTTGCCGTGCGAAGGCACGCCGTCAATCTCGTTGTAAGAAGGCATCACGCTCATCACGTGCGCTTCTTTGACTGCGACCTCGAACGGGTAGAAGAACTGCTCGCGCAGAATGCGCTCGGAGTAGTTCGCGGGCGCGATGTTCGTGCCGCCTTCGGGCTGGCCGTGCGCGGCGAAGTGCTTGGCGGTGGCGATGACGTGGCGGTTGTCAACGGTCGGCCCCGGCCCCTGAAAACCCGTGACGGCGGCGACGCCCATGCGCGAGACCAGATACGGGTCTTCGCCGTAGGTCTCTTCGATGCGACCCCAGCGCGGCTCGCGTCCAAGGTCGAGGTCGGGCGCGAGAACCTGCGTCGCGCCGCGCGTGCGCGCTTCCGCCGCCGCCGCGGTGAAGACCTGATGAACCAAGTCCGTGTCCCACGTGCTCGCCAAGGCGATTGCCTCCGGGAAGCTGGTCGCGCCCGGAGCCATCAGCCCGTGCAGAGCCTCTTCGTGGAAGGTCGCGGGGATGCCGAGCCGGCTGTGCTCGACGACGTATTTCTGAATCGCGTTGACGAAAACGGCTTCGGCGCGCGCGTCCTTACCGCGGATGGGCGTGGCCGCCTCCGACGCTGAAGCTGCTTGGCTCGGCCCGCCGAACTGGCCGATGCCGTTCTTGAAAAGCTCCTGCATCTTCGCGTCGGGCGCGAACTCGCCGCGCTCGTTCATGAGCTGCTTGGTCTGGTTCGTCACCCAGACGGATTCGAGCTGCGCGACCTTCTCTTCGAGCGTCATGCGACCGAGCAAGTCGGCGACCCTCTGCTCGACCGGCAGGCGCGGGTCGCGGTAAGCGGGCTGCGCGCTCTGCGCTTCGGCGCGGCGCACGTGTGAGAGTTGCGCGAGGAGCAGGACGCTCGCCGCGGCGAAGAGGCAGGCGGTTATCATTCGTCTCATCTTCTGTGTTCCTCTGGGTAGTCTGTCGCGCCGTGTCTCCGGTCGCGCTCGCTCAGTTGCGCCCCGCGGTCAGGCCCGGCCAGTCGTCGGTGCGGAAGGGCGAGGCCGGAAGTCCGTCGCCGTTGTAAAGATTGTTCGCCGGGTTGTCGGCCCAGGCGTAGCGGACGGCGACGGGACGTTGCACGTCCTTGCTCCAGACGACGACCGCGTCGCCGTCAATACGCGCGTCGGCGGGGAAGAACTTGCGGTCTTCGCCCGCGACGAAGAAGCCCGCGGGCGCGGAGCCGTCGCGCGTCTTCAGGCCCGCGGCGTGCGCGAAGCGGACGCGAACCTTGTCGCCCTCGACCTTGAACGAATCGTAGAGCGGCCCCGACTCTTCCGTCTTCTGCCCGTAGGTTTCGGCCAAGGCCCAGCGGGCGAGGCGCACTCCAACGTCGAGCTTGTTGCGCGGGTGTATGTCGTCGGGGTTGCCGATGTCAATCGTGACGGCCATGCCGGTGTGCGGCACGTTCTTGAGCGTCATCAACTGCGCCTCGCGCAGTTCGGCCCACTCGCTGTCAATCGAGTCCTTCGGCCTCGCCTTCCAGTTGGCGAGCTGGACGAAGTAGAAGGGGAAGTCGCCCTCGCCCCAGCGCGCGCGCCAGTCGCGAATCATCGCGGGGAAGAGCGTGCGGTATTGGTAAGCGCGGCCCGCGTTCGCCTCGCCCTGATACCAGATCGCGCCGCGGATCGCGTAGGGCGTGAGCGGCGCGAGCATCGCGTTGTAGAGGACGGTCGGGTTGCCGGGGTTCGCCGCGCCGGGCGCCTGCGGCTGGCGCGAGTAGTCTATCTGCTTGGACGGGACGGTGAACTCTTCCTTGTAGTACCAGTCGCCGTCGAGCGGCACGGCCTCCGCATTCGCCGCGCCTTCGTCGGGCGCGAGCCGCATCTCGCCGCCGACGAAGCCGCCGCCGCCCACGCGGTCGAAGACCCGGACGGCGATGACGTTTCGCCCCGCGCGGACGAGCGAGCCGGGCACGCGGTAGCGACGCGCCACAGTCCAAGAGTTCGGCGTCTCTTCGCCGGTCGAGCCGACGCGCACGCCGTCGAAGTAGGTCGTGTCGAAGTCGTCAATCGCGCCTAGCTGAAGTGTCAGGTCGTGACCGGCCCAAGCCGCGGGCACGTCCACCTCCCTCCGAAACCAGACCGCGCCGTCAACGTCCAGCCCCGCAGACTCCCAAGCCTGCGGCACACGCATCCTTTTCCAGTCGGCGAACTCGCGCGCCGGGTCTGCGTAGCCCAACGCCTCGCCGCGGTTGCCGGGGTCTTGCGTGACGTACTGCCGCTCCCACTCGGCGCGCGCACGCTCGTACTCGCTTTGCAGCCGCGGCATCTCCTTCAACTCGGCGTCGAACCTGTCGAGCATGGGCCTGAGCGTCGTGTCCGCCGCGAGAGCTTCGCGGCTCGTCCAAGCCTCGGCGGGCGTGCCGCCCCACGAACTGTGTATCAGTCCGACGGGGACTTTGAGACGGCGGTAAAGCTCGCGCCCGAAGTAGAAGCCGACCGCCGAGAAGGCCGCGGCCTCTTTGGGCGTGGTGACGACCCAGTGCCCCTGCACGTCTTCGAGCGGCTCGCCCGACGTTTTCTTGGCGACGGTGAAGAGGTGTATCTCTGGATAGTCGGCCTGCGCCGCGTCCTGCGGCCCGCCCTGCGCGTTCTGTAGAATCCACTCCATGTTCGACTGGCCCGAACAGACCCAGACCTCTCCGACCAGCACGTCGCGAAACGCGAGCGTGTTCTTTCCGGCGACGGTCAACTCGAAAGGGCCGCCCGCCTTGAACGGCCCGACGAAGAACTGCCAGCGACCGCCCGCGTCCGCGGTCGCGCGCGCAGTGCTCCCGTGGAACGTGACGGTCACGCGCTCGCCCGGCTCGGCGGTTCCCCAGACGCGGTCTTTCCGGCCCTGCTGCAAGACCATGTGGTCGCCGACGAGCGAAGGCACGCGCACGTCGGCGCGCGCCGCGACCGTGAGCGACAAGAGCAGAAGCGCGAGCGCCGGCACGATGAATCGCTTGTTTGTATTCATGTTAATGACTGCCGCTTTGAACTCCGCCGAAAGTACGCCGGGACTGTCGGGCCAAAGAGCGCGCACGCCGCCCGAAGCGAAAGCGCGGCCCCTTGCCGGCAGGCCCGCGGGTTTGTTGCATGACCGCACAAAAGTCCCGCGCGCACGTCAACGCGGTCAGTGACCGCGCCCGACATTCCCGGCCCTTCGACGAACGTTTCTTTCAAGGAAGACTGGTTGGAACTGGGCACACATTCTCTTCCATCGGCGGATTTTCTTCAAGCGGAATTTTCGCGCGCGAATTGAGGAAAGTGACGCCGCACGGCCCGCGCGACGCGGAAGCAAAGAAGTGAGATTGTCGTAAACGCCGCGTGAGATTTCGAGTGATCTTTTCTGTCCGAAGGGACGTGAGCGATGGCTAGAGACTACTACGAAGTTCTGGGCGCGGGCCGCGGCGCTTCCGAGGACGAGATCAAGAGCGCTTACCGGAAACTCGCGCGCAAGTATCACCCCGATTTGAACCCCGGCGACAAGGCCGCGGAAGAGAAGTTCAAGGAGTTGCAGGAGGCTTACGCCGTCCTCTCCGACGCGGAGTCGCGCAAGCTCTACGACCAGTACGGCGAGACCTGGCGCTACGCGAAGGAGACGGGCGGCGCACCGCCGCCGCCGCACGCGCAAGGTGGTTTCCGGCAGCAGGCGGCGCAGGAAGGCCGAGCGGGATTCGGCGGGTACGACTTCGGCGGCTACAACTTCGGCACGGACGCGGGCGACATCTTCGAGGAGTTGTTCGGGCGCGCTGGCGTCGGCGCTCGCGGTGGCCGCGCGCGGCGCGCGCAGGGACGCGGCAGGGACACCGAGGCGACGCTCGAACTCTCGCTCGAAGACGCGCACCGCGGCGGTCGTCACACTTTGCAGATGCAGACGGTCGAGCCGTGCCCGACGTGTCAGGGCACCGGAGTCGTCAACGAGAATCAGGTCTGCCCGACGTGCGGAGGTGCGGGTCAGGTCGTCAGGCCGAAGACGATGGAGGTCAACATCCCCGCGGGCGTGCGCGACGGCGCGACGCTCAGGCTCGCGGGTCAGGGCGGCGCAGGTCAGGGCGGCGCTCCGGCGGGCGACCTTTACCTGCACATACGTCTGAGTCCTCATCCCGTCTTCACGGTCAGCGGCGACGACATCGAGACCGAAGTCGCGGTCGCGCCGTGGGAGGCGGTGCTGGGCGCGAAGATTCAGGTGCCGACGATTGACGGTCGTGTCGAGATGAACGTGCCGGCGGGCGCGCAGAGCGGTCGTCGTCTGCGACTGCGCGGGCGGGGCCTGAACCGGCGCAAGGGCGGGCGCGGCGACGAGTACGTGCGGCTGAGAGTTGACGTGCCGCGCGAGGCGACGGACGAGGAGCGGCGTCTCTACGAAGAGTTGCGCCGCGTCTCTTCGTTCGACCCGCGCGCCGCGACCGAGGCGGGCGGCGAGAAAGGGGCGGACAGATGAGCGAAGAGGATTTGAGGACGGCCACGGACGTTGACTCGGACGAGCCGCTCACGCCGGAGCGAGTCGCCGAAGCGGTCGGCGCGCGCGTGACGCTCGTCGTGCGCTTGGCGCGGCTCGGAGTTTTGGAGACGCTCGCGGGCGCGCGAGGCGAGACGCTTCTGCCGCAACGCGCGGTCTTGCGCCTGCGCCGAATGCAGCGACTCAGGCGCGACCTCGGCGTGAACTTCGCCGGCGCGAGCATCATCCTCGACCTCGTCGAAGAGTTGGAGGTCTTAAGGCGCGCTCATCGCGCTCAGCATCACGAGGACTTCGTCGAAGGCTGAAATCAACTTTCGCGTTCGGCGACGCGACCGCCTCCGCTTCGCGTTCGACTCCGCTCACGACGAGGGCACCTTCCCGTCGTGCTCGATTCGGACACGGACGGGCGGCAGGCCGACGATGTCGTAGGTGCCGGAGGCGATGCCGATGTTCTCCTTCTCGAAGGCCGCGAGGATGTCTCGGCTCATGCGGTCTTTGACGCCGCGCGTGCCGTGCTCGCGGACGACGAAGCGCGCGGTCAGCTCCAGCCAGTTGTCGGTCAGACGGTAATAGACCTTCGGCTTCAGGTCGGCCTTCACGACGTAATACTGCTGCTCCATCTGTTCGAGCGCCTCGCCCGTCAGGTCGCCCAGCTCAAGCGTGTGCCGCTCGGCCACTTCGAGCATGATCTCTTCGGCGCGGCGGCGGTCGTCCTTGTAAGAGACGGGGATCGTAATCTCGTCCCAGATGTAGGCGAAGTC